>MFAF01000001.1:0-4709 GCA_001774505.1 Candidatus Coatesbacteria bacterium RBG_13_66_14
GTAAAAAAAAGGAGACAAGGGGCTTAAGCCCCTTGCCTTGCCCTGAAAAAGGAGCCCGGCTCCCGGGCTCCGTCAGCGTCCGATACTTCAGCCGCCGCCGCTTATGGAGCAGGCCCGGCTCGAATCGTGGGCGACGCCGATAACCCCCAGACCGCCCGTTATCACCCTCCTGACGGGACCGCCGCATTCGGGGCACTCCCGGAGCGGCTCTGCGGTCATCCGCTGGCGGGCTTCGAAGGTGTGGCCGCAGGCGTCGCACCTGTAGGTGTAGGTTATCATTTTCGTCGTCCCCACTAAAACCGTATTCTCCAACGCGCATAATAGCGGATTATTGCACATGTTTCAAGACGGGAGAGACAAGGGGCTTCAACTCCTTGTTTCGATGCCCCGTCTTTTCGAGGGCGAAAAAGCCGGCGCGGGCCGGCTTTTTGTTGGGTGTAGACGAGGGGTTTTGCCAGAGGCATAGCTCGCTACGCTCGGTTAAACCCCTTGTCCCTGGTCTATTCGACCTCGACCTTGATCTCGCGGGGCTTGGCCTCCTCGGCCTTGGGGATGGAGACCTCGAGGACGCCGTCCTTGTAGCGAGCCTTGACGGCGTCGGCCTTGACTCTGGAGGGGAGGCTGAAGCTGCGCATGAACTTGCCGTAGATGCGCTCGACACGGTAGTAGTTCTCCCCTTCGACACCGTTGTCCTTCGTCTTCTCGCCCTGGATGGTCAGGTTGTTGTTGGAGATATCCACGTGGATGGAATCGGGGGTGACGCCGGGCAGCTCGGCCCGGACGACGATGTCGCCGGAAGTTTCGCTGATGTCCACCCGGGGGGCCCAGACGATGTCGTCGGAACTTTTGGACGGCCCGGAGAAGTCGTCGAAGAGCCGGTTCATCTCTTCCTGGAGGGTCATCCAGTGTCGGTCGGGGGTCCAGCGTACGATGGCCATTTCCTCTCTCCTTGTCTTTACGGCGTGGTGGGCGCCGACTGGTTTTTTTGTGTTCCGCGGGATAAAAAAGCAAGGGGCGTGCCAGACTGTCTCAGGCGCTTAAGGTCTTTAAATTCAATCTGTTGGTATTTTACGAGGAGTTCCTCAGCCCTCGCGTATCCAGGCCATTATGGCGCACTTTGAATTTTCCATGTCATAGCGCGGGCGTCTTGCCCCGGCGCCCGGTGTGTGGTAACCTCCTGTCTCGGAATTTGCCGGGGGCATAGCTCGCTAAAGCTCGGTTCGCCGGGGGCGTAGCTCGCTGAAGCTCGGTTCGGGCGTGCCCACAGGAGGGGCTTTGATCACCACCGCCAGCTTCCGCAACGGGCTGAAGATGCTCTTCGACGGCGTGCCCCACACCATCGTCGAGTTCCAGCACGTGAAGCCCGGCAAGGGACCGGCCTTCGTCCGGACGAAGCTGAAAAACCTCGTCACGGGCGCCATCTTCGACCACAAGTTCCGCGGCGGCGAGAAGGTCCAGGACATCACCCTCGACGACAAGGACGTCACCTTCACCTATCGGGAAGGGAACCTGTACGTTTTCATGGATTCCAAGACCTACGAGGAGCTCCGCCTCGGCGCCGACGCGCTCGGTGACGCGACCAGGTGGCTCATCGAGGGGCTGGAGCTCTCCATTCAGTTCTACGACGGCCGACCGCTGACGGTGGAACTCCCCTCGGCGGTGGACCTCCTGGTCGTCAAGGCCGACCCCGGCCTGCGGGGCGACACCGCCACCGGCGGCACCAAGCCCGCCACCGTGGAGACCGGCGCAGTGGTCTCCGTGCCCCTCTTCATCAACGAGGGGGACAGAGTCCGCATTGACACGCGCACCGGCGCGTACGTGACCCGGGTGAAGGAGTGACGGTGATGCGCTTTTTCTTTTCCTTTTTGGCTCTCGCCGCCCTCGCCGCCCACGGTGAGGTGCTTTTCGAGGACGACTTCGATTCCTACCCCGACGGCTACGACCTGGACGACGCCCCGGCCTGGGAGTACGTTGACGGGGACGGGATCGCCGTTTACTCAGGCTCGGCCACGACCGATGCGGGGAACGAGGTCTTTATAGCGGCCGTCGGAGCCGTCCAGGGCGAGGACTACACCGTGGGCTGCGAGTTTACCGGCGTCACCGAGGCGGACGGGGGCAAGGTGCTGCTCTGTCTGCGCGCCAGCGTCCACTACCGGGTCCTCGAACTCTACTACGTGGACGTCCACCCCAGCACTGGGGGATACTGTCTGGACCTGGTGTACGAGCTGGACGGCAACCCCGAGGTACTCAGCGGTACCTGCATCTCGGCCGACGAGGACGACTGGCACCACGTTGCCTTCTCCGCCGTCGGCTCCGGACCGGTGGAGTTCGAGGTTTACTTCGACGGCGACCTGGTCATCCTCCACACCGAGACCGCGCACGTCGCCCCGGCGGGCTTCCCCGGCTTCGGTTTAGTCGGCGGGGACGCGGAGCCCAGGGTGGACGGCTTCGTCCAGACCGACGGCGGGGCGACGGTGGTCGAGGCCTCGTTCGGCAGGATCAAGGCCCTGTTCTGACGCGCCGCTTCGCATGGTCGCGTCCGCGCGCGGTTTTCGTACAATCACCCGCACGGGGGATGTGAGAGGGAGAGCCGATGGACCTGGAAAAGCTCAGGAAAATCATCGAACTGTTCAACGAGGGCGGACTGACCGGGCTCGTGATCAAGGGCGACGAAGACGGCTTCGAGGAGCTCGAGCTCAAGAAAGAGCTCCCCGCCGAGTCCGCCGTCGCCATCCCGGTCGCCCCGCCGTCGGCCGCCCCCCTAGAGCCGGAGGCCCCTGCGCCGGCCGCGCCGGCTCCCCTTCCCGAGAGCGGGGAGGAGCTCGTGTACGTCGTCGCCCCCCTCGTGGGAACCTTCTACACCGCCCCCAGCCCGGAATCGCCGGTCTACGTCAAGGTGGGCGATCGGGTGGACAAGGGAACCGTCGTCTGCATCGTCGAGGCGATGAAGGTGATGAACGAGATAGAGAGCGAATACGCCGGCACCATCGTGAAGGTGATGGTTCAGAACGCCCAGCCGGTGGAGTATGGGCAACGGATGTTCGCCATCAAGCCGGGTTAACCCCGGTAAGACAAGGGGCTTAAGCCCCTTGTTCCACAGGGGGGTCGCGGCTCCCGGCCGGGGGAGGCGGCCCCTTTTTACTGACCCCCACTGAGAACCTAGGCGACCGATGGCCAGACGACCGCTGCCAGACCTCCTCAACGGACCGGTGACCCCCACCCTGGTCAACCTCTCGTTCCCCCTGGCCGGGGCGATGCTGTTGAACTCGGCCCTGGGGGTAGTGGACCTGATCTACGTCGGCCTGCTGGGCAAAGAGGCCCTGGCCGCGGTGGCGCTCTGCTTCCCTCTGCATTTTTTGATCATCACCGCCGGGGCCGGGGCGAGCGACGCCGTCAGCGCCGTCCTGGCCCGGTACTTCGGCGCCGGGGACAAGGAGCACACGGAGCGCATCGCGCTCTACGCCGTCTTTGCCTGGTTCGGTCTGACGGCGCTCATGATGCCGCTGGGGCTCATCTTCTCCCGGACACTTCTCGAGTCCACCGGGGCGGATCCCGCCGTCGTCGAAATGGCCCACGACTACGCCTGTACCCTCTACTGGGGGGTGGGCGCCATCCTGGGCCAGATGATCTTGGGCGGCCTCTACCGGGGTGCCGGGGACACCCGGTTCCCCTTCTGGAACCTGATGCTGGCCGTGGTGTGCAACGCGGTGCTGGACCCGCTGTTCATCTTCGGCCTGGGCCCCTTCCCCCGTATGGGCGTCTACGGGGCGGCGCTGGCCACCGTGCTCAGCCGGGTGATCGGGCTCGGCGTCTTCTCCCTCCATATTTTCAGGCGCAGGGGTCCCGTCCGTTTCAACCCCAGGGCCCTGCGGTGGGATCCGGAGGCCTACAGCCGCCTCTGGCGCCTGGCGGTGCCGGGTTTCATCCAGCGGGCCGTCGTTCCCGTGGCCATCCAGGTGGTCCTCTACCTCATCACCCCCCTGGGAGTGGCGGTGGTGGGCGCCTACGGCGTGTCGCAGCGCCTGTTGAACCTGGTACAACTGCCCGCCATCGGCTTCGGAACCGGGACGATGGTGATGATCGGGCAATGCCACGCCGCCGGGCTGGTGAACCGGTCGAGGCGCACCTCTATGGCCTCGGTCTGGGTGACCACCCTGATCACCGGGGGGCTGTCCCTGCTCATCTGGATCTTCGCCCCCTTCTTCGTCTCCCTCTTCTCCGACTCCCCGGATGTGACCCGCGCCGGGGTCTTGATGATGCGCTGGCTGGTCGTCGCCCAGCCCGCGGCGGCCCTCATCCTGTTGGTCAACGGCTACTTCAACGCCATGGGGAAGGGGCTCTATGCCATGCTCCCCACCATCGGCCAGCGGCTGCTGCTGGAACCGGGCGGTCTCGCGCTGGGGTTACTGCTCGGCGGGCTGACCGGCGCCTGGGCCGGGATGATGGCCGGCGGCCTGGTGGCTGGCGGGATCAGCCTTCTCGTGCTTTATTACCGCTGGCGGGCGCTGAAGCTCGAGGCGGCGGGGGGGTAGGATCGTGGATCGGCTGCCGGAGGACGCTGAGCGGGAGCTGGTCGCAATCGCTTCGGACACCGCACACGGGGCGGCGGAGCTTTACGCCCGGGCCCTGGGGCTGGCCTCCGGGATTCCCGCCGGGCTTCTCCCCGCTTTCGGCGAGGCGCTGCTCCGGGGCCGCCGGGACATGGCTCC
>MFAF01000001.1:4752-5245 GCA_001774505.1 Candidatus Coatesbacteria bacterium RBG_13_66_14
CGAGGGGCGCGGGTTTACCGCCGAGCTCGTCGAACGGGGGGTATCCGCTGAGACGGTCCCCGACGCCGACCTGGACGCGGCGGTGAATCGGGTCGAGTTGGGCCTCTGCGGGGCGGACGCGGTGACCGGACTGGTGTTCGTGAACAAAATCGGTACGCGGCATCTGGCCGAGGGGCTCCGGGCTCTGGGCAAGCCGCTTTACGTCGTCGCCGACCGGACGAAGTGTCTTCCCGCGGAACACTATAAACCTCCCGTGTCGGGCGGCCCCTTCGAGGAGATTCCCCGCTCGTGGGTCGCGGGGCTGATTGATGATTCCGATGCTGCCGGGAACGCTTCTGGGTAAGCTTCTGGACCGCTACCTCTTCCGGCGGGTCCAGCCGCGCCTTTCGGATCGGCGGACGCCGACGGAAGTGCTCGCCGTCCAGCGGCTGCGCGACCTCGCCGCCGAGCTGCGGACGGCCGTCGGCACACCCGCCCCCGCGTCGGTCGTCCT
>MFAF01000001.1:5355-5552 GCA_001774505.1 Candidatus Coatesbacteria bacterium RBG_13_66_14
CCGTTCTCTTCGTCCACGGCTGGCTCCAGCCCAGTCACCTCTCCCTGTCGGAGACGGCGGCGCTCCTGGTGCGCCGGGGCCTGACCGTCTTCTTACTCGAACTGCCCCACCACTTGAGCCGCAGGCCTCCGGGAGAAGCCCACGGCGCGCGCTTCGTCTCCGGTGACCTGGCCCTCACGCTGGACTCCCTGGTCGGG
>MFAF01000001.1:5642-5738 GCA_001774505.1 Candidatus Coatesbacteria bacterium RBG_13_66_14
GCCGCGGGCTATCCTGGTGCAGGATGGCGGCCGATTTCCTCGAAGGATGGGGTGGAGGGGCAGGGGCCGATAGGTCGGGGGGTTGACGTCCAGTCC
>MFAF01000001.1:5870-15854 GCA_001774505.1 Candidatus Coatesbacteria bacterium RBG_13_66_14
TTCTCTTGGGTGAGACAAGGGGTTTTGCCGGGGCATTACTCGCTTCGCTCGTTTAAACCCCTTGTCTTCCTGTTGGTTGCGAGACTACCTCTTCAGCAGCTCCCGGGCGTGCTCCACGGCGCTCTCCCCGCCCCCCAGCATGGCCGACAGCTCCCCCACCCGCTCCTCGCCCTCCACCCGCTCGACGTCGGTGAAGGTTCGGCCCTCTGCCGAGTCCTTCTTTACGCGGTAGTGGGCGTCGGCGTCGGCGGCGATCTGGGGCAGGTGGGTGATTACGACGACCTGCCGGGAGCGGCCCAGGTCTTGGAGGAGCTCGGCCACCACCCCGGCGATGTGCCCCCCGATGCCGGCGTCCACCTCGTCGAAGACCATGGTGGGGACGCCGTACCGCTCGCCGGTGACCCCCTTCAGGGCCAGCATCACGCGTGATATTTCGCCGCCCGAGGCCACTTTGGCCAGGGGGCGCGGCGGTTCGCCGGGGTTGGCGGCGAGCTGGAACTCCACGGAGTCGAGACCAGTGGAGGTCGCCCGCGCGCCGGACCAGCCGTCGTCGCCCGGTCGGTTGCCCATCTCGACGGCGAACGAATCCTCGGGGAAGCCGAGGCGCTTCAATATCTGGTTGACCCGCGGCGTCAGCCGGTTCACCGCCTCACGCCGTTTCTGGGAAATTTCCCTCGCCGCCCAGAGGTACTCCTCCCGGGCCCCCTCGAGGATCTCCCTGCGCTGGACCAGAGCGGTCCCGCGGTCCTCATGGTCGGCGAGCCTCCGCGCCGCCCACTCCCGGTACTCGAGCACCCCGGTCAGGTTCGGCCCGAATTTCCGCTTGAGGTGCTCCAGTAGCGCCAGACGGGTTTCTATCTCCTCCAGCCGCGCCGGATCGGCCTCGAGCCGCTCGCCGTACACCCGGAGCCTCTCGACGATGTCCACCAAGCTGAAGCGGAGCTGAGTCAGTTCCTCCTCGAGGGGTCCCTGTTCGGGGTCCAGCTTGACCAGCTCCCTGAGGGTGCCGCGCGCGGCCTCAACGCCGTCCAGGGCCGAGGACTCCCCCTCGCCCAGGAGCTGCAGCGCGTCCTGGGCCAGACGGGAGAGCTCGACCACGGCCCGCAGACGCTGTCTCTCCCCGAGGAGCGACTCCTCCTCGCCCGGGTCCAGGTCGGCGTCGTCTATCTCCTTCAGCTCGTGGCGCCAGAGCTCGAGCTGCCTTTCGCCGGCCGCGGCCGACTCCTCGAGCTCGGCCAGGGCCGCCTCGGCCGCCCGCACCGCCTCGAAGCAGTGGGTGACCTTCCCCCGAAGCCCCTCCAGGTCATCGAAGGCGTCGAGGAGCTCGAGCTGCGCCTGGGCTTGGAGGAGGGTCTGGTGCTCGTGCTGGCCGTGGAGGTCCACCAGGAGGTCGCCCAGGCCGGCGAGGGTGGAGACGGGGACGAGGTTCCCGCCGAGCCAGCAGCGCGACCGCCCGCCCGCGTCCACCCGGCGGCGGATGACGAGCTCCTCCTGCGCCGGCTCGATTCCGAGCTCCTCCGCGAGCTCCCCGGTCAGCCTCACGTCGCGGAAGATGGCCTGCACCTCGGCGGCCTGGGCCCCGCTGCGCACCGCGTCGGCCTTGGCCCGTTCCCCCAGGGCCAGCCCGATCGCACCTACCAGGACGCTCTTTCCCGCTCCGGTGGCGCCGGTGATGGCGCAAAGACCGCGATCCAGCTCCACCTCCAGGTTCGAGATGGTGGCCAGATCGCGGACAGCCAGGTACGAGAGCATTCTAGTGGTCTCTATTCGCCAGGGGCGTTACTTCGTTTCTCGTGGATGTGGTTCGTTCCCCAGAGGAGCTTGTCGCGCAGGACACCGAAGAAATCGGGGGGGCCTATCCGGACCAGGGAGACCGTGCGCTCGGCGCGCCGCAGGTTGATCCGGTCCTCGCGCGTCACCTCGACGCCCACCTGTCCGTCGGCGATGAGGACCAACGGGTTGGCCGAGCGGATGCAAACCTCCAGGTCGAGGTCCCGGTCCAGGACCACGGGGCGGAAGTTGAGGGTGTGGGGGCTGATGGGTGTGAGTAAGAAGGCCGAGATCCAGGGGGCGAGGACCGGTCCGCCGCAGGAGAGGGAGTAGGCCGTAGAGCCGGTCGGCGTGGCGACGATGAGACCGTCGCCCTGGGTGGTACCCAGATACCGCCCGCCGATCTTCACGTCGAGCTCGCACACCCCGGCCACGGCGGGGCGGTGGACCGCGATCTCGTTCAGGCAGCGCAGGACCACTCTCTCTCCGTCTAAGAACGCCACCTCCGCCTCGAGCACGAGCCGATCGTCCAGGAGATACCGGCTCGCCAGGAGCGCCTCCAGGGCTTTTTCGAGGTGATCAACGGTGATTTCAGCCAGAAAGCCCATCCCGCCCACGTTGACGCCCAGGATGGGGACGGGGGCGTAGTCGGTGAGGCGCGCCGCGGTGAGAATGGTCCCGTCGCCGCCCAACGAGATCACCAGGTCGGTGTCGGCCGTCTGGGGATCCACCCGGCCCGCCCCGGGAAACTGGCGCAGAAGTCGGTCGGGTGGGGCGTCCCTCACCGGAGCGGCTTGCCGAGGGGAAGGCTCCACCAGCCGGATGCCCTCGGCGGCGCACCTCTTCCGGATGACGTCGGCGGCCGCGCACGCCTCCGGCTTGGTCGGGTTGACCACGAGGCCGATTTTTTCGGGCGGCCTGCCGAGGCGTCCGGGAGGCGGCTGGCGGTACGGGTTGCCGTCGTGCATGCGTTCCCCGCTCTGGAGTACAACGGCAAGATTATAGACACCGTCTCCGGGCCCTGTCAACGCCGCCCCGGTCCGCAACGTCCGAGCAGAACGAAGTTGCGCCCCTGGCGAAAAGAATAGTTAAAAAGAGATCATGGTCGTATAATAAGCCCCCGAAAACCGAGTCATGCCAGGTAAAAATTCGAAACAGCGAGGAGTCTGGCGCATGGACGTCATCGAGGGGATCATCGAGCGGGCCGGGAAGAAGAAAGCCCACCTCGTTCTTCCCGAGGGCGACGACGAACGGGTTCCGGCGGCTTACGCCCTGGTTCGCGCGCGGGGCATCGCCGAGAGGGTCACCCTGGTCGGTGCCGAAGAGGCCGTCCTACGGGCGGCAGGCCGGGCCGGCGTGAAGGTGGATCCGGGAGACATCGTGGATCCCGAGAAGGCCGAAAAGGTCGGCGTATACGCCACGGGCATCTACGAGCGGCGGAAGCACAAGGGTTTGACCCTCGACGAGGCGGTGAAGCTGGCCAAAGACCGGACCGTCTTCGGCATGGCCATGGTGGGCGCCGGGGACGCCGACGCTTGCGTTTCCGGCTGCGCCACCGCCAGCGGGCACGTCATCCGGTCGGCGCTCTGGACCATCGGCATGGCCCCGGGCATCCGCGCCATCTCCTCCAGTTTCCTCATGGTTCACCCGGACGGACGCTGGGGCGCGGACGGGGTGATGATTTTCTCCGACTGCGCCGTGATTCCGAACCCCGACGCCGAGGTGCTCGCCGACATCGCCGTGGCCGCCGCGAGAACCGCGCGCTCGCTTCTCGGCATCGAGCCGATCGTGGCCATGCTCAGCTACTCCACCAAGGGCTCGGGATCGGGCCCCGACGTGGACCTGGTGCTCGAGGCCACCGGTATTGTCAAGAAGAGGGAACCCGGCCTCGTGGTGGACGGTGAGCTCCAGCTCGACGCCGCCCTCGTGCCCGATGTCGCCCGGAAGAAGGCGCCCGATTCCCCCGTGGCGGGACGGGCCAACGTGCTCGTCTTCCCCGACCTGAACTCGGGGAACATCGGGTACAAGCTCACCCAACGCCTGGCGGGCGCGGCCGCCATCGGGCCCATCCTTCAGGGCGCTGCCAAGCCCATCTCCGATCTCTCCCGTGGCGCCTCCGTCGAGGACATCGTCAAGACGGCGGCCATCACCATCTCCCAGATGCAGTAGCCGACCGTGCATGGAAAAAGCGGACCGCCGTGGTCCGCTTTTTTTTAATGGGTTTTAACAAGCTTCGCTTCGTTTCGCGGGGGCGCAATCTCGTTTACCACTCGGGCCGATGCTCAATTCAGGGGAAGGTTCATCCGGTCCCAACGCACCCCCGTCTCCTCGACGGACAGGGAGTAGGAGAAGTAGACCAGGTCGGCCCGACCGATTATCTCCTCCCCGTCCAGAAGCCCCCAGGAGCGGCTGTCCTTGGATGCGGGGCGGTTGTCGCCCAGCACCAGGTATTTCCCCGGCGGGATGAGCACCGGCTCGGCGAAAGGGTTTTCGTCCGGGTCGGTCCCGCCGGTCGCCCCGGTCCTGGAATCCGGGGAGAGATACGGCTCCTCGAGGGGCGTCCCGTTGAGGATGAGCCGACCGCCCTCGATCTGCACCGTGTCACCCGGAATCGCCACCACCCGCTTGACGTACTCGTCCCCCGGCTCGAGGGGCGCGTTGAAGACCACGATGTCGCCGCGTTTCGGCGAGCCGTTCGGCGAGCCGTTCGGCGAGCCGTCGAAGACGTAACGGAGCTTGTCCACCAGGAGCCAGTCGCCCGGCTTCAGGGTGGGCTCCATCGAATCGGACAGGACGAAAGAGCTCTCGACGACCAGGTTGCGCATCACGGCCAGAAACACGATCACCAGGATGAGATCGGTGATCAACCCGCTGGACGGGCTCTGCCTCTGACGGAAGCGGCGGTAGCGACTGCGAGCCGTTTCGATTAGCCGCCTTGGCATGAGGAGTCTACTCGGCGAAGAGTTTCTTCTCGACCAGGGTCGTGCCGGTCGGGGTGAGCTTCACCGTGCCGTTGCCCGGCATGTCCACGTACTTGTACTTACGCTTCGCCTCGGAGAGGCAGACCTGTATGTTGGCCGGGACCTTCAGGCCGAGGTGGCGGAAGCACTCGCCGATCTCGCCGTGCAGCACCGTCTTGCGCCCCAGAATCCTTTGAAGGTAGTAGAGGTAAAGGGTGCAGCGCTCGTAGTTGGAGTGTACCTTGGCCCCCTTGACGTAGTCCTTGAGCGACTTTACGCCTTCGCCGCCCTTCAGCTCGAGGGGGATGAGGTTGATTTTTTTCGGTTTGGCCTTGGGCCTGCCGCGGCGCTTTTTCGGTTTGGCCGCCCGGGTCTTCGTCTTGGCCGCCCGTGTCTTCGGTTGGACCGCCAGCATGTCCTTGAAGCGCGCGAACTGCTCGTCTATGAATTCGCGCGTTCCCGTCGCCTTCACGGAACGGGCGGAAAGGTCTATCTCCACCGAGTAGGTCTGATTTTCCGCGGACGGTTTATTCTCGGCCATAGTCCACCTCGTGTCTGTTGGGGGCAAGGGGTTTCGCCGGGGGCGTAGCTCGGTTTGCTTCGCATAGCTCGCTTCGCTCGGTTCGCTCGGTTCGCCGGGGGCGTAGCTCGGTTTGCTACGCATAGCTCGCTTCGCTCGGTTAAACCCCCTGTCTCCTCTGGTCCTTTTCAGGATACGTAAGCTCTCTCGAACGTCGCCGGTACACTCACGCTTGAATGAGATATTGATAGCACGGCATCCGGGAGTCCCGGATAGATGTCGAGGCCGGCCGGGGCGCGCGCTGCGACCCGCGGCGGGACGCTCTTAAATAATCCGCGGCGAAGTGCTCCGCAGTTTCTCCCAACAGGGGCGCCACGGCTTCGGCGGGCCATAGCTCCTGGAGCCGTTCCTGGTCCTCCTCGTCGAGGACGATGAAGGCTCCGGCGAGATCGGCGGGATGGCTTTCGAGGACGAGCTCCCTGACCCCCCGGCTATTGGCCCCGTCGAGCAGCCCATGAAGCCTTTCCGCCATTACTTTCTCTTGTGTTTCGAGCGGCATGGTATAGCAAAAGGTATCAAATGAATTGGTGGCCCCTAAAAAGCGATTGTGTAAGAATTGTACCGATTAATTTATATTCGGTCAAGAGAAAAATTTATTTAATTATATGAGTTATAACACTAGGATATTAATAGGTTTAAACTCTCCACACAATAATCCAAATTAATATGCGGTCAATCGGAGTCGCTCATTTGTTCGTCGCAGAAAACGGGCCTTCGGTTTAGTTGGCGACGTGGTGCATTTTTCTGGTACAATGTCCACGGTGTTAACTACCTGCCACCAGGGCCCGGCGCCCCTTTAGCCCGGCCCGGTTCTTCCGGGGTCACTCCTATGAACTGGCTTTCCCGCAAGACGATACTCATCGTGATAGCGGTCATCGTCGGTCTCGTCATCATCATGGCCGCACTCTCCGGCTTTTTTGTGGACATCTTCTGGTACACCTCCGAGGGTTTCAGCGATGTTTTCTGGACCCGCATCTGGGCCGCGGTGGGCTTCGGGCTCATCGTCTTCGGCCTGTACGTGATCGTCGTCGGCACGAGCCTCCTCCTGGCCTGGCTCTTCAGCCGCCAGAAACCCCACGTCGTCGCCGAGGAGGCGGTCATGCTCCCCTCCTTCGGGGAGAAGCTCCGCAAGTGGGGAGTTTGGCTGTTCGTCGCCGTGGGAGGTGCCTTCGCCATCATCAACGGCATCTCCGCCGGGGGCGAGTGGCAGGTGTTCCAACGTTTCCTCCACGCCACCAGCTTCGGCCTGGTGGATCCCGTCTTCGGCAACGACGTCTCCTTCTACGTCTTCCGGCTCCCCTTCTACCGGATGCTCTACGACCACCTCTTCGGCGCCCTGCTCCTCTCGACGGTCCTCATCGTGGTCTGGTACGTCTTCCGGAGGATGATCTGGCTCGAGAGCTGGAAGCTGCGCACGAACACGCTTGTCAAGGGCCACGTCCTGGCCATGATCGGCGGCATGTTCGCCCTGAAGGCCTGGGGGTACTACCTGGACAAGTTCGACATCCTGTTCACGGACCACGGCAAGTTCTACGGCGCCGGGTACGCAGAGGTGAACGCCAGCCTGCCCATGTACAACGTGCTTTTCTGGCTGACCCTGGCCTTCGGCGTCGCCGTCCTCGTCCTGACCTGGCTGAAGAGCAACAACTTCAAGATGCTCCTGATAATCGTGGCCTCTTTCATCGTGCTGCCCCTTGTCCTCCTCTACGCGGTCCCCTGGGCGGTGCAGACGCTGGAGGTCAACCCCAACGAGCTTTTGGTCGAGGAGCCCTACATCGGGCACAATATAGAGATGACCCAGGCCGCCTATGGGCTGGATCGAATCACGCCGAGGGCCTTCGGCGAGTCGGGCGAGGTACTCGCGGTATCGCAAGGGCTCGATGAGCCGGGCGAGGTCCTGGCCGAGAGAGTCCAGGCGGGCTCCATCGGCGGCGCGTCTTTCACTCCAGAGGAGGTGGAGGGCGCCGGCGTCGGGCCGCTCCTGACCCGAGCGGACATCGAGGAGAACAGGCCCACCATAGACAACATACGCATCTGGGACTGGCACTACCTGCGGCCGGTGTACAACCAGATTCAGAGCTTCAAGGACTACTACGAGTTCGGCGAGGACATTGACATAGACCGCTACACCCTCGACGGGCGGCAGACCACGGTCACCCTCTCCCTGCGCGAGCTGAACCTGGATGGCTTACCGCCCCAGGCCGACACCTGGCAGAACCGCCACCTCGTTTACACCCACGGCTACGGCGCCGTGTCCAACCCGGTGAACCTCAAGAACCCCTCCGGCCAGCCCATCTTCTACCTTAAGGACATCCCCCTGGAGAACCGGATGGAGGTCGCGCTCGACCGGCCGCAGATCTACTTCGGCGAAGGGAACATGGACTACTCCTTCGCCCCGGCCTCGGAGCCCATCGAGATAGATTACCCCGTGGGGAACACCAACCAGCTCACCAGCTACGACGCGAGCCTCGGCGGCGGGATACCGGTGGGCGGCTTCTGGCGCCGGCTGGCCATAGCCATCCACCTGGGCTCGCTTGACGTGCTCCTCTCCGACTACATCACTTCGGAAACGCGGCTCCTCATCCGCCGCAACATCCTGGAGCGGGTGGACGAGGTTGCGCCCTACCTCTACGCCGACACCGACCCCTACCCGGTGTTGACCAACGGGGGAATCTACTGGATCGTGGACTGCTACACCATCACCAGCCGCTTCCCCTACTCCCAGCCGATGCTGGACAACGGTGGGAACTACATCCGCAACTCGGTCAAGGTCGTGGTGGACGCCTACACCGGCCACATGGATTTCTACATCGTTGGCGAGGACCCGCTGATCGAGACCTGGTCCAAGGTCTTCCCCGGGATGTACAAGGATTTCTCCGAGATGCCCGAGGACATCCGGGCCCACCTCCGCTATCCCAACGCGCTTTTCGCCATTCAGAGCCTGGTCTTCGCCACGTACCACATGAGCGATCCCCAGGACTTCTACAAACGCTCCGACCGGTGGGAAATCCCCGGCCAGTCCCCGAACGGCGAGCTGTTCAGCGCCTACTACATGACGATGCGCCTGCCCGGTGAAGCGCACGAGGAGTTCATCGTGGTCACCCCCTTCGTGCCCGAGGGGAAGAAAATCATGGTGGGCTGGATGTGCGCCCGGTGCGACCCCGGTGTTTACGGGGAGATGATTCTCTACACCTTCCCCCGCACCGCGACCATTTACGGCCCGGAGCAGATAGACGCCCTGATAAACCAGAACCCCGAGTTCTCCAAGGAGCGCACCCTTCTCGGGAGTGAGGGATCCCAGGTCGGGCTCGGGAGAATCGTCATCATCCCCATCGAAAACTCCCTCATGTACGTGGAGCCGGTGTACATCCAGGCGGAGGCGGACGCCATCCCCGAGCTGAAATACGTCCTGGTGGCCTACGGGAACCAGATAGCCATGTCCGACACCCTGGACGGGGCGCTCGACAAACTCTTCGGCCCCGCGACCCCGCCCGCCGAGGGGCCGGTCGTCGTGGAGGAGGGCGTGGAAGCCGCGGTCGAGACGGTGGAGACCGGGCCGGTCACCGCGATCGATCTGGGCGGGCTGCGGGACCTAGCGCTGGAGTTCGACACCGCCTGGAAGGACTACAACGACGCCCGCGCCGTCCGCAATTGGGAAGCCTTCGGCCGCGCCGAGAAGCGGATCGAGACCCTGCTCGACCGCTTGGACGAGCTGGCGGGGGGGATCCGGTAGATGAGAGCCGCGCCGCTACCGTTTCTTGTCCTGGTCGCCGCCGTCGCGGCCTCAAACCTGACGGTGCCGGCGGACGGCTTGGTGCGAAGCGGGGGGCTGGTCTCCGCCGAGGCCGGGGGTGTGTGGCTGACGGGCGGCCAGACGGGGTCCTGGGCCGAGTATGAGGTCCAGCTGCCCTCCTGGGGAAAAAGCTTCGCCGTGGACATCGAGTGGTGGTCCCCCAGGCCGGGCGACGGGATAGCGGTTTACCTCTACGACAACGGCGCCAAGGGTCCCGGCGCAATCCTCGGCGCCCCGGGGGGGCTGGATTTCCACTGGCGTCTCTGGAGCGTCTCCACGGACCGCTACGGCTTTTTCTCCTCCTCCCCGGAATTCCTCCTCACCAGCGGCGGCAACCCCGGCGGCCTGCGCCCGGTGGACGACTCCTGGAGGGTCAGGCTCCTGGTCTACGCAGATGGGGGGCTCCCCTTCGTCACCGATGAATCGGTCCACCTGGAGCGCGTCCGCTGGAACGTCTCGGAGCGCGACGAGCTGTGGAGCCCCGATTCGCCCAGTTGGGGCTCTCTCGTGGTCCCCGGTGACGCTTCGGGCTTCGATTTCGAGCGCGACCTCCTGGTCGCCTCGGCCACGGGAAGGCCGCCCATCGGCGAGGATCTCACGGCCCGGGGCCGCCTCATGGCCATCCGCGCCGCCACGGTTCAAGCCCTCGCCCTGGCCGTGGCCTACATCGGGGACTACGTCCCCGACGCGGTTAAACCCGACCAGTTGCCCGGCTACAGCATCCTCACCCGGGAGAAGCTCGCCGACGGCCGCTGGTTGGTGGAGATAGGGATCCCCCTGAACGGGCCCGGCGGGCTGGCTGATTTTCTGGGCTACATCGAGATTCGGCGGAAGTGACCCGCCGCTCTGCGCCGCAAGACGTGACTACCCCCGTAAAACCC
>MFAF01000002.1:0-2747 GCA_001774505.1 Candidatus Coatesbacteria bacterium RBG_13_66_14
CCTCATCGAGAAGCACCGCGTCCGCGTCTTCAGTTCCAACTTCGCCCTCTACGGCGACATGAGCCAGCGGGTGATGTCCACCCTGGCCCGCTTCTCGGACGACTTCGAGGTGTACTCCATAGACGAGTGCTTCCTGGACCTGACCGGCTTCGGCGACCCCGCGGCCTACGCCGGGGTCATCCGCTCCACCGTCCGGCGCTGGACCGGCATCCCCGTCTCCATCGGCCTCGCCCCATCGAAGACCCTGGCCAAGGTGGCCAACAAGCTGGCCAAGGCGGACCGCGGCGGGCCGGGGGTCAGGGAACTCCTCCCCGGCGCGGAGCTGGACGATATTTTAGCCCGGCTCCCCGTAGAGGAGGTCTGGGGCATCGCCGACCGCCTGGCGCGCCGGCTGAAGCGCTCGGGCATTCACACGGCCGGGAAGCTGCGGGACGCCGACGACCGCTGGATAGAAAAGAAGCTGGGGGTCGTCGGGCGGCGGATGGTTTACGAGCTGCGCGGCATCGGCTGCCTGGGTCTGGAGGACCAGCCGCCGGACAAGCGGACGATCTGCACCACGCGCTCCTTCGCCAGGGCTCTTGTGACCCTGGAGGAGCTCGAGGAGGCGGTGGCCAGCTTCGTCGGCCGGGCGGCGGAGAAGCTGCGCGCCCAAAATTCCGCCGCCGGTGTACTCACCGTCTTCGTCATGACCGGTCATTTCGGCGAGGGCCCCAAGTACTACAACTCCACGGTCGCCGTGCTCCCCGTGCCCTCCGCCGTGACCCACGAGCTGCTGGGATACGCCCTCGCCGGGCTCAAGCGCATCTATCGCCGGGGTTATGCCTACAAGCGGGCCGGGGTGCTCCTGGGCGACATCGTCCCCGCGGGGGCCGTCCAGCTCGACCTCTTCGACCGGCTGGGAGAGCCTCCCGACGGTAGCGCCAGCCCCCGGAGGCGGGGCGAGCGGCTGATGCGCGCCGTGGACCGTGTCAACCGGGAGCTCGGACCGCAGACGGTGCAGTACGCCCGGGAGGGGCTCAACCGGCCCTGGGTGCTCCGGACGAACCGGCGTTCGCCGCGCTACACCACCTCGTGGAGGGAGCTGCCCGTGGCGCGCGCCTGAAAAAAATGTCTCTGATTAAACCATCCAAGGAGAGGGAAATGAACAGACCCGTGTCACTGACGCTCCTGCTGGCGGCCGCCGTCCTGGCCGCGCCTCAGATGTACGCCTTCCACGACACCGCCGCCGACGCCTACATCGCCTACTTCATCAACGACAAGGGCGAGATTTTCTGTTCCTACTCCGGGGTGGTGGAGAAGCTGGCGGAGATACCCGGCCCCGGCCCGTGCGATATCGCGGCCCTCTACGACTCGGCGGCCGACGCCTGGTACGCCGTGGCCTGCAACGGCGGGGGGCGGGTCTTCGACGTCCTGGGCGAGAACAACACCCCCGAGTTTTCCCAGATACCCGGCAAGGGGCCCTACAGCATCTCGGTCCTCTACGACGCCAAAGAGGATGCCTACGCCATATTCGCCCTCAACTCCGACGGCGCGGTTTACATCTTCAATGACGGCGCGTTCCAGGAGGTCATGAACCTGCCCTAGGCGGGAACGTCAACCCATGTCCGACGAAGTGAAAGCCGCGGGGACCGCGCGCCGCCGCTCCCGAATGGGGCTCATCGGCGCCTTCATCGCCCAGGCCTTCAAGGCCAAGATGGACTACCGGGCCGATTTCTGGACCGGCAACCTCTTCATGGCCTTCATGATGGCCAGCCAGATCCTCTTCATATTCCTGGTCTTCGGCCAGGTGCACGAGGTCCGGGGCTGGACCCTGTGGCAGGTGATGCTGGTCTACGGCGTCTCTTCCTCGACCATGGCCCTGGCCCAGCTCGTCTCGCACCACGTGGCCGAGGTGGGCGAGCACATCCGCGGGGGGACTTTCGATTCCCTCTTGATCCGCCCCATACCGCCGTTGGTGCATCTTTTCATCCGCGAGGTCAACGACCACTGGCTGGTGACCCTGGTGGGGCGGCTGGGGATAACGGCCCTGGCGTTCGTGAACTGCGGCGTGGCGGACGTGTGGTGGAACTGGCCAGTCCTGGTGGGGTTCCTCGCGGCCGGGTCGGCGATAATCGTGGCGATAAACGTCGTCTTCGCCGGCCTCTCCTTCCGCGTGCTCCAGGTGGAGACGCTCTACTGGTTCTTCATCGGCGAGTTTTACAACCTGAGCTACTATCCGCTGACCATCTACGGCGGGTGGATCCAGGGCCTTCTGACCTGGGTCTTCCCCCTGGCATGGGTCTCCATCGTGCCGGCGTCCTGGTTCCTGCAGAAGGGCGGGGCGTTCCAGATGCTGGCGTGGTGGCTGCCGGCGGTGCTCGTTTTTTTCGTGGCCCTGGCCTGGGTTCTGTGGCGGACGGGCATCCGGCGGTACGAGAGCACGGGGAGCTAGACCGAGCGTTGATTGGGGATATGTAGTGCGGGGACTTCAGTCCCCGCTGTGTTCAACGGTAGCCCTCACCCCCATCCCCTCTCCCACTGGGAGAGGGGGGTCGCTACGATCCTTACCCCTGCCCGTCGGCGCGCCGCACCCTAAAATGGAGAGGGAATCGCTACCCCCCCTCCCTGCCCTCCCCCCAAAGGGGGGAGGGGATACGTGGCAGCCCTCACCTCTGGTTGCGATGATGCAGGGCGGGGATTTTAACCGAGTGTAGCGAGCTATGCCCCCGGTGAATCCCCGCCGCTTAAATATTCCCGATCCCGACCCT
>MFAF01000002.1:2755-4273 GCA_001774505.1 Candidatus Coatesbacteria bacterium RBG_13_66_14
CCCTCTCCCTGGGAGGGAGAGGGGATAGCTGCATCCCCCTCCCCATAATTTGCGATGACGTAGGGGCGGGTCTCCTAACCCGTCCGCGGGCTGACCTAAACGGCGCGCCGTCGGTCGGCCCCTACGAGGGTGTCACACCCGAAAACTGTAACGTAGGACGGCAACTCTGTGTGCCGTCCTTTATCTCTAAAAAGGGGCGGGGTACAGAGCCCCCGCCCTACGCGATTTTTTCTAATTGCAGCCCTTACCCTTTTCCATCCCACGGGGAGACGGGACCGACGTTTACTCGCTGTAGGTCAGCGTCTCGTCGCAGAGCTTCTTGTCGTACGGGTCGGCCCATACGCCCTCCCAGTCGTCCCCCGAGGGCGAGTAAACGGTCAGGAACGGACCCGTGGCCAGTACCAGATAGGAGTCCACCACCACGCCTATCCCCTCGTAGATTTCTGTCTCGCCGTAGTCGGGGGTGACGGTCTGGCGGCAGGCGACGATGTCACCCTTGGACTGCATCTGGTAGGTTCCCTCGTACATTTCGCCCTCGGTGTTGGTCCCCCGGCAGGAGAAGTCGCCGTCCTTGGGGAGGCTTCCCAGTTCGGGCGGGTCCGGCGGCCGGGTCCCTCCGCTCACGATGTCCACGTCCAGGATGGTGGTGGAGCCCCAGGTGACCCATCGTCCGCCCATGGCCCCCTCGTCAACGGTGAAAACGCCCAGCCAGGGCTCGACGGGGTCGGGGATGGAGAGCGCCAGGTACTTCTCGCCGAAGGCGAGCGCGACGGCCTCGAAGGGCTCCTCGCCCTCGAATTCCCACCGGGCGATGTAGAAGCCATCCTCCTGTTCGGTGAGCGTGAAGGTGTTGTCCACGAAGAAGGTCATCACGTCGAGCTTGGCGTCGTCGGGGGTGAGGATTTCCGAGCCCAGGGCGCCGGCCTTGAGGTCCACCCACATACCGACCCAGTCCTCGCCCGCCCGCTGGAAGAGGGTCAGGAAGCCGTCGGTGTTCATGACCAGGTAATCGCCCACCTGGGCGGCGGTGCCGTAGAGCGTCGTCTCGTTCTCGGTCCCGGGGTCGAAAATCTGCGAGAGGTTGATGGACTTCCCGCTCGGGACGAGACCGTAGTAGGCTATGTATGGCGCGCCCGTGCCGTCCACGCCGAGGGCGTTGAGGCTAAGGCCCGTGTCCAGCGGGGTGACCTCCGGCGCTTCGGGGGCCGGCTTCCCCCCCGAGGTGAAGGTGGTGGCGGTGCCCTCGGTGTCGCCGAAGAGGAAGAGCTGTCCCCCCAGGGCGCCCGAGCCCACGGTGAAGATGTAGAGCGGGTGACCGTCCACCGGCTCGGCCACGGCGAAGTAGCTTTCCCCGAAGGCCACCCCCACGCCGGTGATGCTCTGCGCGGCGCCGGCGTCGTCGGTCCAGCTCCAGGTCACGTCGTACCACCCGCCCGCCGTCCGCTCGAGCTCCACCGGGTAGGTGTCCGTGGCGCCGTCGGCGAAGGTGGTGACGTGGTCGTAGCTCCCGCTGAGGTC
>MFAF01000002.1:4366-6219 GCA_001774505.1 Candidatus Coatesbacteria bacterium RBG_13_66_14
TCCACAGCCGGCCAGATAGGTCACCGCCGTCAGCAGGGCGACGGCGAGGATCGGAGAAACTCGCATCGAACCTCCCTTTTCGTGCGGCGCGGGGCCCGATCGGGGATCCCCCGCGAACCGTAGATTACGCCTCTGGATGATGACAAGGGGGTAAGATAAGGGGTTTTTCCCGGGGGAACATATACCCGGGGGGCCCATTTAAAACCCCTTGTTCCCTTCTCTAGTGCAGCCGGCCCTCCAGCTCGTGGCTCGCGTTCCAGCCCGCCTGGTACTCGGCGTCCACGAAGTACACCAACAGGTCGGCCTGGTACTCGGCGTCCACGTAGTAAATCGTGATGTCCGCCTGATACTCGGCGTCCACGAAGTACCACAGGCCGTCCTCGTCGGCCTGGTACTCGGCGTCCACCACGTACACCAGGAGGTCGGCCTGGTACTCGGCGTCCACCACGTAAACGAGGGTGTCGGCCTGGTACTCGGCGTCCACCACGTACACCAGCCCCGCCGCCGCCGGCAGGGTGAGCGCGGCCAGGAAGACGAACAGCAGCTTTCTCACGGTTCCTCCTTGAAGTGGCGAAGGATAAAACAAGGGGTTTTGCCGGGGGCATAGCTCGCTTCGCTCGGTTTGCCGGAGGCATAGCTCGCTACTCTCGGTTCGCCAGAGGCGTAGCTCGGTTTGCTAGGGCATAGCTCGCTTCGCCGGGGGCGTAGCTCGCTAAAACTCGCCTCGCTCGGTTAAGCCCCTTGTCTCAATTTATTCACTCGTGGAACACCTGGGCGGTGAATGTGTAGAGCTCGGCGCCCCGCTTCCAGGCGTCGGTTGGAAGCCCGGCCTTGCGGCAGGTGTGGGCCAGGAACTCCTCGCGGTCCCACCCCTGCTCCGTGGGGACCTGAGGCAACAGGAGGCCCGACCGGCCGCCCTGGCGTACCACGAGGCCGTGACGGCCAACGGCGACCCGGCTTGGATCGTCGCACCGCTCCAGGGGCGAGAGCGCGCTTATCTCGATGCGCAGGCTTTCCAGCTCCCCGGCCGTCACGGGTGGGAAGCGGGGGTCGCCGGTGGCCGCCGCCGTCGCCATCTCCCGCACCGCCCGCCACAGCGGCACGACGGGCTCCACATAGCCGATGCAGCCCCTGAGGTGGCCGCCTTTGGTCAGGGTGACGAAGGCGCCGCGCTTCTGCCGGAGCCGGGCCGAGGGCTCGGTCGGCTCGGGCGGCTTGTCTCCGGCGTAGTGTTTTTCCAGGGCCTCGCGGGCCAGGCGCAGCAGCTCCCGCCTCTCCTCCCGGTCCAGGTCGTGCCCCTCCTCCTTTGGGCCGGGCAGGTGAAACACGGCGGAAAGGTAGCCGACGACCTGTCGCCGGTCGCCGGTGACATCGCCCGAGGTGGCGTAGGAGATGACGCGGGGAACCTCGGCCCCCACCCCGCGGGCGTAGAACATCGCCGCCGCCATGGGGCCCGCGCCGCAGGCCGCCGCCCGCTCGCACTCCACGGACTCGAGCAACTTCTCCGGCTCCAGCATCCGCACGTGGCCCGCGACCACCCCGTCCAGAACCCGAGCCACCGAGTCCTCGTGGTAGTGGGAGAGATCGCTCGAGGCCGCGACCAGTGTGTCCGCGCCGCCGAGGGATTCGGCCAGCGCCGCGCCCAGCCCCCGGGCCGTCTCCACGTCCTGGGAGCCCATCAACAGCGGCACGAGTTTCGTTTCGGGCAGGGCGAGCTGGATGAAGGGGAGCTGCACTTCCAGGGAATGCTCGAGGCCGTGGGCGGGGGGGACGGATTCCAGGGGGTAGACCGCGGCCAACGCCGCCAGGGCCTCCAGGTCCACCTCGACGAGACCGAGAGGCGTTTCGTAGGC
>MFAF01000002.1:6721-7728 GCA_001774505.1 Candidatus Coatesbacteria bacterium RBG_13_66_14
ACCAGGGCGTCGGCTTGGGGATAGGGGAGGGAGGTGGGACGCTCGGCGACGTAAACCTCGCGGCCGTGGACCTGGTGCGCCCGGGCTATCCCCGCCCCCGGCGCGATACCGCCCAGGAGCTCGCGGACCATGTCCAGGGGGTCGTCGGCTTGAGTTCCCGTCCGCAGGGTGGTGAACCCCGTCGCCGGGCCTACCCGGAACACCTCCCAGCGGTTCGGCGAGTCGGCGCCCGTCAACGCCGGACCTCGACCGAGAGACCGGGGAACGTCTCGGCGAGCCGGGCGATGCTCAGGCTGTCCTCCGCCGGCGTCTCCTCGGTGTCGGGCACACGCGCGTTGATACGGATGTTCACCGGTCCGAAGCGGGTGAAGCTGACCCGGGTGAGCTCGATCTCGGGGAGCCGGTGGATACCCTCCACCACCCGCTGGAAGTCTTTCAGGTCGCCCTTGAGGCTGAAACGCACGAGGCTGCGGTTCACCCTGCGCCCAAACTCGGGGTGGCGGTGGAAGTAATGACGGATCGAGTGTCGGGCGTGGGAGGTCTTCGCGAACCGGAGCCAGCCGGGCCTGGGGTGAATCTCCTCGGAGGTCAGCACCTCGACCCGGTCGCCGGCCGAGAGCACGTGGTTGATGGGCTCCGAGCGCCCGTTCACCATGGCGCCCGAGCAGGCGAGGCCCAGGTCGGTGTGGATGCGGAAGGCGAGATCGAGCACCGTGGAGCCCACCGGCAGGTCAAGCGCCTCCCCCTTGGGGGTGATGACGAAAATCTGCTCGGCGAAGAGGTCCACCTTGACCGCGCTGGCGAAGGTGCGGGCGTTGGCGGTCTGCTTCTCCCAGTCCACGATCCGCCGCAGCCAGAGAAGCTCGTAGTCGAGGTCGGCGTCGAAGCCGGCCTCCTTGTAAAAGAAGTGGGCGGCCACGCCGTATTCGGCGATGAAGTTCATCTCCTCGGTGCGTATCTGGACCTCGATGCGGCGGCCGTGACGGCCGTGGACCGCCGTGTGCAGC
>MFAF01000002.1:7753-8895 GCA_001774505.1 Candidatus Coatesbacteria bacterium RBG_13_66_14
TGGCGATGTAGTCGGAGAAGGCGCCGGCGATGGGGCGCCACAGGCTGTGGACGATGCCCAGCACGCCGTAGCAGTCGCGCGCCTGCCGCGTGATGACCCGGATCCCCAACAGGTCCACCATGTGCTCCGGGGGCTCGCCCTTCTCCATCATCTTGCGGTAGATGGAGTAGATGTGCTTGGGGCGGCCGAAGATGGTCGCCTGGATCTCCAACTCCTCGAGCTTCTGCTCCAGCTCCTCGATGACCTCGCCCAGGATAGCCTCCTGCTCCGGCTTCCCGGCGCGGACGATATCCGACAGGTTGGCGTACGCCTCGGGGTGGAGGAACATGAGCGCCCGGTCCTCCATCTCCCACCGCAGCTTGGCCACGCCGAGGCGGTGGGCCAGGGGGGCGTAGATCTCCAGGGTCTCCAGGGCCTTCTCGCGGCGCTTTTCCGGGGGCATGTGCTGGAGGGTGCGCATGTTGTGGAGGCGGTCGGCGAGCTTGATTAAAAGTATGCGCGGGTCGTGCTGGGCGGCCAGGAGCAGCCGGCGCAATGTCGCCGAGGGCCCGGCCCGGACCGACCTCTCCGCCCTGGCCTCCTGGGTCAGCCCCTCGACGAGGTGGTACACACCCTCGCCGAACTCCTCCATGATTTCCAGTCCGCCGACGCTCGTGTCCTCGAGGATGTCGTGGAGGATGCCGGCGATGACCGTTTCGGCGTCGCCCCCCAGCTCGGCAAGGATGTAGGCCACCTCGACGGAGTGGATTAAAAAGGGGTCGCCGGAGCGTCGGCGCTGCCCGCGGTGGGCCCTGGCGGCCAGGCGGTAGGCCTCGTCGAGGCGCTCGAGCCACTCCTCCCCGGTGCGGGGGCGCAACAGGGCGAGGGTGTCCTCGAAGACGTGGCGACAGGCGGTGAGGTTCATGGTTGTGCAGATGGAGAATTACGTTGCCAGTATAACTTATTCTCACCGCCCCCTCAATCCGCCGCGGCCGGTCACCCTTTCCCCGTGGGAGCGGAGCGCCGACGGGCCGGGGTGAGGGTCGAGATAGGGAACATAATGACGGCGGGGTTAGGAAACCCCGCCCTACAGAAGACAAGGGGCTTTAGCCCCTTGCACACGGACAAGGGGTTGAAACCCCTTGTCTTATTCTCTCCCTTCT
>MFAF01000002.1:8980-9924 GCA_001774505.1 Candidatus Coatesbacteria bacterium RBG_13_66_14
GGGCGGGGACGGAGGACTCGTCCTACGCCCCGCCCCTACGTCATCGCAATCGAAAGCGGCGGGGACTAAAGTCCCCGCCCTACATCGTCTCCCTCTCCCTTTCAGGGAGAGGCACGCCTACGGGCTGGGGTGATGGTCGGGGTAGGGAACGTAAATGCGGCGGGGATGGGAACCGGGCGGAGCGAGTAATGCCCCCGGCATAACCCCTTGCCTTTTCTGACTACCCCGCGCCCTCGAACAGAAACTCCCGCGTGGCCGCCACCAGCTCGTCCAGGCGCCCCTCGTCGTACGCCTCGGCGTACATGCGCACCACCGGCTCCGTCCCCGAGGGCCGCAGCATCACCCAGCAGTCGTCGGCCAGGAGCAGCTTGAGGCCGTCGGTGCGGTCCACCCCGCGCACCGCCACCCCGGCGAAGGTTTCCGGCGGCTCCCCGGCCAGGCGCTCCCGTACGAGCGGCGCCAGCTCCTCGGTGAGCCGGAGGTTCAGCCGCCCGTCAAGATACCGGCGCCCGGCCTCCACGTAGAGGTCCTCGATGAGCTGCCGGACGGTCCGGCCGCTGCGGGCGAGCATCTCGGCCACGACGGCGCAGGCGAGGATGCCGTCCTTGTCCAGGACGTGGTCCCGGAAGCAGATGCCGGAGGACTCCTCGCCGCCGATAACCACCTTCCCCGTCGCCACCCACTCGGCCAGGTGCTTTATCCCCACCGGCGTCTGGTAGACCTCCCGGCCGAGCTTGGCCGCCAGGGCGTCCACGAGGTGAGTGGTGGCGACGGAGCGGGCGATGCCGCCCTCCCAGCCCCGGTGCCGCGCCAGGTGCCAGAAGACCAGCGCCAGAATCATGTTCGAGTTCACGTAGTGCCCGGTGGAGTCCACCACACCGAAGCGGTCCGCGTCGCCGTCGCAGGCCAGCCCTATCACGGCGTCGGAATCGCGCACCGCCTGG
>MFAF01000002.1:9931-16359 GCA_001774505.1 Candidatus Coatesbacteria bacterium RBG_13_66_14
CGTCCAGGCTGCGCCCGCTGGGCTCGGGGGTGTGGCCGCCGAAGAAGGCGTCGCGGTAAGCGTGGAGGACCTTGACCTCGCAGCCGTGGTCCATCAGAAACTCGGGCAGGTATCCCCGGCAGGTGCCGTAGAGGCAATCCACCACGATTTTCTGCGGGTTGGCCTCCAGGGCCTGGACGTCCACTATCTCCTCGAGGCGGGCTAGGTAAGGCTCCCTCACCGAGACCAGGGCGCAGTCAGGGCGCTCGAGGAGGTCGTCGCGCTCGACCGTCCCCTCGCCCCGGACCTCGACCTCGTCTTTGAGTAACTCCTCGATGCGGTCGGTGACCGCGGTCGGCGCCGCGGCGCCCGTCGCCGGAGAGAACTTCAGGCCGCAGTATTGGGGCGGGTTGTGGCTGGCGGTGAGGTTGACCGCCCCCCCCAGGTTTCCCTTCACCACGGCGTGGGCGATGGCCGGGGTGGGCGCGTCGCGGTCGGTGAGCCTTACGCCGATGCCCTGGCGCAGGAACTCGTCGGCGGCGCACCAGGCGAAGCGGTCGGCCAGGAAACGGGTGTCCATGCTGACCAGGACGCCCTTCCCGGCGTCGCCCGTCTCTCCCAGGTGCCGCGCGATGGCGGCGACGACGCGGCGCACGTTGGCAAAGGTGAACTCCTCGGCGATGAGCGCCCGCCAGCCCGAGGTCCCGAACTTGATGGCCATGGAGCCCCTCCCGCGGCTTTTTAAAAAACGAGGTTAATTCAGCCCCGCCGGGCTGTCAAGGAATACACCTGTCCCCTCCCGCGAGCTTGCCGCACGCCGACCGCTGTGCTAACATTTGCCCCGCGACACGACGACGGGAAGGCGGACCATGCTCTACGAGGACGGCGTCCCCACCCCGGAAGACCTGGAAAAAGTGCGGCCCTCCCCGGAGGACCTCGCCCGGGGCCCCGTGGTGGTCATCGAGTGCTTCCAGCGCATCCCCTGCGACCCCTGCCACACCAACTGCAAGTCGGGCTGCATCCTCCCCTTCGAGGACCTGAACGACCTGCCGCGCACCGACCCCTCCCTGTGCGACGGCTGCGGCGTCTGCGTGGCGGCCTGCCCGGGCCTGGCGGTTTTCATCGTGGACCTGACCGCCGGGGGCGAGGGCCGCGCCGTCGTTCAGATACCCTGGGAGTACCTCCCCGTCCCCGATAAGGGCCAGGAGGTCGTGTTGACCGACCGGGCCGGGAGGCCCGTCGGCAA
The DNA here is from genome assembly GCA_001774505.1 of Candidatus Coatesbacteria bacterium RBG_13_66_14. Classification (GTDB taxonomy): domain Bacteria; phylum RBG-13-66-14; class RBG-13-66-14; order RBG-13-66-14; family RBG-13-66-14; genus RBG-13-66-14. The sequence goes on from MFAF01000002.1 coordinate 11,157, forward strand.
GGGCGTCTGCCTCAAGGCCGTGCGCTTCCGCGACCGCACCTACGTCCTGCACCTCGACGTGCCCGCGGAGCTGGCCATGGAGGCGCGGGGGATTGACCGCCGGGCCCTCGTTGAATCGCCCGCGTGACGTCGGCCGGTTAGGCGTGATTCAGGCGGCCGCGTTTCAATCCTTATAAAAGGGAACCGACCCCCCACCCATTCAAAAAGCCATGACCGAAGACGATTCCACCATCATCTGCCGCTGCGAGGACATCACCCTGGGCGAGATTAAACAAGCCGTGGCCCGGGGCTACGCCACCGTGGACGAGATCAAGCACTACCTGCGGGCCGGGATGGGTCCCTGCCAGGGGCGCACCTGCGGGCACCTGGTGGCCCAGGTGGTGGCCCGCGAAACCGGACGGCCCGTGGCGGAGGTCTGGCCCATGCGTGCCCGGCCGCCGTACCACCTCGTCCCCTTCTCCACCATCCTGGCCGAAACCGGCGGGACCGTCGCCTTCCCGAAGGTGGGCGACTAGCCGTGCCGGGGAAAACCTACGACGCGGTCATCGTCGGCGCCGGGGTCATCGGCACCGCCGTCGGCTACTACCTGACGAAACGGGGCATCCGGGACGTTTTAATCCTGGACAAGGGGTACGTCTCGTGCGGGGCCACGGGGCGATGCGGGGCCGGCGTCCGCCAGCAGTGGGGCCTCGAGATGAACTGCCGTCTGGCCAAGATGTCCGTGGACATGTTCGCGGGGCTTTCCGACGAGCTGGGCGAGGACATCGAGTTCGAGCAGTCGGGATACCTCGTGCTGGCCTACGACGACGACACCGTCGAGCTCTACCGGAAGAATCTGAAGCTGCAGAACTCCCTGGGCATCCCGGCGCGTCTGGTGACCCCCGCGGAGGCCCGGGAGATAGTGCCGGTGCTGAACATCGAAGGGCTGGTCGCGGCCACACACTGCCAGACCGACGGCCACGCCAACCCCTTCAAGACCAACTTCGCCTACGCCCACGCCGCCGTAAGGGAGGGCTGCGAGCTGCACACCTTCGAGACGGTCACGGCAATCGAGACCGACGTGAAGGGGGTCCGCGCCGTCGCCACGGATAAAGGCCGCTACGAGACGCGGACGGTGGTGAACTGCGCCGGGGGGCACGCGGCGGAGGTGGGCAAGCTGGCCGGCCTGAAGCTCGACTGCTTCCCCGAGCGGCACCAGATACTCGTGACCGAGCCCTACGAGCGGCTCTTCGACCCCATGGTCATCAGCTTCGTCCACCACCTCTACTGCCAGCAGGTGGTGCACGGCGCCTTCATCATGGGGCTGGGGATGCCAGAGGCGCCGGGATTCAACGATGACTCGGGCTGGGAGTTCATCGAGGCCATGGCCCGGGCGGTGACCAGCCTCCTGCCGATTCTGGCCGGCGTGCGGGTCATCCGGCAGTGGGCCGGGCTGTACACGAAAACCCCCGACGCCCAGCCCATCCTGGGGGAGCATCCGGACCTTCCAGGCTTTTACAACGCCGTGGGCTTCTCCGGCCACGGGTTCATGATAGCCCCCGCCACGGCCAGTCTCACCGCCGAGGCGATCGCCTGCGGCTGCACGCCGGAGCTCATCGCGCCGCTGGACGCCAAGCGTTTCGAGCGCGGCGACCTGGTCCTGGAACCCAACGTGGTGTAATGTGGCCGTAGTTACGGTAAATGAAGGGCGGGGATTATGGTCCCCGCCTTATTATTAAGTTTTCATGCTCGCCCCTCACCCCGGCTCCTAGGCGTGCCTCCCATTAATAAGGGGGAGGGGATATATCTAATACTTATACCCCTTTGCCTCCTCCTCGGTGAACTCCACCCCCAGCCCCAGGGCGACCCGGTTGACGAAGTTGAAATAGCTCGCCGTCAGGTTGAGGTTGAGAATCTCCTTGTCTGAAAAACCCTGCCCGCGCAAGGAGTCTATGTCCTCCTCGGAAACCTCGGCGGGCGTGAGGGTCAGCTTGATGACGTAGGCCAGCATGGCCTTGACCCTCTCCGGCAGCTCCACGCTCTCGATGTCCTCGGCGAAGAGCTCGACCAGCTCGCGGTCCTTCCAGTAGTGGAAGAGCGCCTCGGAGTGGTGGCGGACGCAGTACTCGCATCCGTTTATCCGCGAGACGACGACCCCGATCATCTCCCGCTCCACCCGGCTCAACCCCTTCTTGGAGAACATGACCGAGAGGTAGAACTCCATGTGGGTTTCGATGGAGCGCGGATCGAGGCTCTGCGCTTTCACGATGTTGGAGAGCTTGCCCCTCCGACGCTCGATGTAGGTGTAGATCTCCTTGAGCATCGGGTCCGCCTCGGTCTTGTCTAGCACCTTGATCCAGGCCATGTCGCTCCTTCTACTCGCGGGTGCGGGTGAGCTCGCAGAAAAGGCTGGACGAATCCACCACGTTGAACCGCACGTCGGCCCCGAGGCCGTGGGTCAGCTCGCGGAACTCCCCCTCCCCCACCGTCTCCGCCCGGAAGCCGTCCCGGCAGACGATCACGCCGTCTCCGGTGCGCCCCTCGTCAATCTCCCCCAACAGGCCGGCCTCTGCTTGCCGCCGGAACCACTCCAGGCGGTGGTCCCAGAACTCCGCGGCGTAGCTTGCGAAGAGTACGGTCCCTCCGGGTTTCGTGACGCGGAGGGCCTCCGTAATCAAACCGCGCCGGTCCGTCCCGAAGGCCGAGACGCCGTTCTGGGCGCAGACCACAACGTCGAAAGAACCGTTGCAAAAACCGAGCTCGGCGGCGTCCATGCAAGCCAGGCCTATGTCCGGGCCCCCCGCCAGGCGGAGGCTTTCCGGGGAGGTGTCTATCCCCACCGCCCGGCGCGCCCGTCCGGCGATTCGGCGAAGAATCCTCCCGTAGCCGCAGCCCAGCTCTAGAACCGTATCGCCCGGGGCGATGCGGCTCAGGACGTGGTCTATCTCCGCTTCGAGGTAGCGCGCCACCCGGGGCGGGGCCAGCTCGTAGCACCGCCGGAGCCTCTCCGCCGACAGCTTCTCGCTGTAGTAGCGCCCGGGCATACCGCCTCACCGCGCCACGGCGAAGCGGCGGTTCACCGCGGCGGTCGCCGTTTCCAGGCGCAAAACGTACACCCCCGGCGCGAGCCTTGCGGTGTCGGCCGTCACTCGGTGGCTCCCCTCGGTCAGCTCCCCGGTGAAGAGGAGGATCACGCTGCGCCCGGCCAGGTCGTAAACCGTCAACGTGACGGGCCGCCCGGCGTCGGGCCCTGAGATGACCACCTCGAAGACGATCCGGTCGTCGGCGGGCGAGGGCCAGGGGAGGTCCAGCGAACTTTCGCTCTTTTGGGGGAGAGCGCCCTCGCCTTTACCAACGTACACCTCGACGGGATCGAAGCGCACCCGGCCCGACGGAGGCTCGCGGTCCAGGTACATCCCCTCCAGGCCGCCGATGCGCTCCGGGTGGAGCGGCTCCCAGGGGCCGGGCTCCTCGCCGGGGACCCGTCCCCGGGCCAGCGCCGAGCGGTAGGCGGCGTCGTGCATCCCCAGGTAGTCCCCGGTGATTGTGGTCGGCGAGAACCCCTGGCGGTAGAGGTACACCCCCACCGCGCCGTTGCCCATTTTCCAGGACAGAAGCACGCCGTCGTCGCGCCGCAGCGCCTGAAAGGCGTAAAGCTCCAGGACGCCGTCGTTGCGCAGCAGGACGTTGGGTTCCGTTTTCGACCAGTCGGTCTGCGCCAAGTCCAGGTCGGTGGAGCAGGTGTAGGAAATTTCGACCTCGGCGCCCGCGGGCGGCGTCACGCCCAGCGATACCCAGCCCTCCTGACGGCCGCAGCACCACGCGTCCCGCGGCAGGGGGACGCCGTCCACCCGCACCTCGTCCACGCTCCGCACCGGCATCACCGACAATCGGAAGCACCCGGCCGCGCCGTCACCCGTGAACCGTTCCCGCCCCGAGGTCAGTCCGTCGTCGTCGTAGTCCTCGAAGAGGAGCGCCTCGGTGACCGGGTCGTAGCCGAAGTCGGAGAGCCAGTCGGCCTCGGGGTTGAAGCGGCCGTTGCGGTTCTCGTAGATGCGGATGGGGTTCCACCAACCACCGATAGCCAGGTCCAGGTCGCCGTCGGCGTCCAGGTCCGCCAAAGCGGCGTAGGAGCTCATCTCGATGTCGCTGGAGACCCAGTCCGGCTCGGCGTCGAACAGGTTGTGGTTCGAGAGGTGGATGAGGTTCACCTGCCCCTCGCCTATCTGGTTGTTGTTTGCCAGGACGAGGTCGAGCCAGCCGTCCCCGTTCAGGTCCCCGGCGGCGATTTTCAGGGTGTCCCACTCCGGGGAGTCCTCCCAGCCCGGCGTTTCGGCCAGGCCGTCGCCCGTGCCGAAGAAGACGGCGTTGGAGCCGTGCTCGGAGGCGGCCGCCAGGTCCAGGAAACCGTCGTTGTCGAAGTCGCCGAAGAGGACGTCCATCCAGTAGGAGCTCTTCTCCGATTCCCAGGCCGGGACGGGATTCAGGACGCCGTCCTCGTTTTCGTAGATGCGCAGCGGCTCGGCGCGCAGGACGTAATCTATGCCGCCGGCCACGGCCAGGTCGGCGTCGCCGTCCGAGTCGTAGTCGCCCCAGGCGATGCCGAAGGCGTTGTGGGCCGGTCCACCCTCCCAGGAGGGCGCCGTTTCGAAGGCCGACCCGAGGTTCACGTACAGGGCGTCGTGCCCGTAAGTCCAGTCGGGGTAACCGCCGCCCAGCAAAGTCACCGCCAGGTCGGGGTCGCCGTCCGAATCGAGGTCGCAGCACTCGAGGTGGCCGTGGTACTCGAGCGGCTCGCCGAACCAGGCGGGCTCTGGGTCCAGGCCCTCCGGTGAGTTCAGGTAAACCGCGCAGTACTCCCGCCGCATGTCGTTGCCGTTGGAGACGACCAGGTCCACCCGGCTGTCGCCGTCCACGTCGGCCCAGTCGCAGCCGGTGGAGTAGGGGTATTCGCCCTCGATCAGGTCCCCGGACTCCCAGACGGGGGTGGTGGTGAGGTTGATCCCGGCCTGGGCGAGGATCGGCATGAGGGGAATGAGGGTGGCGATTCGGCGCATCGTCCGGCGGGTGTTTTACGTTCATCCGATTATACACCACGGGGGACGGGGCGGTCTTCCAGCTCTATGACCCGTCCGGCGCCGCCCTCCGCCCAGGCTCCGGGGTAGAGGCGCTCGATTTCACCCGCGTGCGCGGTGCAGTGTGTGGCGCAGACGAGCGCCAGCCC
>MFAF01000003.1 GCA_001774505.1 Candidatus Coatesbacteria bacterium RBG_13_66_14
CCAGAGGGAGAGGGAAACACGGCCTCGAAGGTTGAGATGATGTAGGGCGGCCCCGTAGGATGAATCCTCTGCGGGCCGCCGTCCGACCCTCACCCTAACCCATTCCCTAAAAGGGAGAGGGGATAAAAGCATGGGCCGACCGGTCGGTCGGCCCCAACAATGCAAATGCATGATTTACGCCTCATACGACCGCTACGGCTCCACCATCTCCAGCAGCCGGGAGATAATCTCGTCGGAGTGAACCCCCTCGGCCTCGGCGTTGAAGTTGATGAGCACGCGGTGGCGCATCACGGCGTGGGCCAGGTCGCGCACGTCGTCCACCGAGGCCGCCGGGCGCCCCCGCAGGGCCGCCCGGGCCTTGGCCCCGAGAATCAGATACTGCCCCGCGCGCACCCCCGCCCCCCAGGCCACCCATCTCTTGATGAACTCCGGCGCGGTGGGATCCTCGGGACGGCTCGCCCGGGCCAGGTTCACCGCGTAGGCGACCACGTGCGGCGCGGCCGGAATCTCGCGGATCAGCCCCTGCAGCTCGATTATCTCCGCAGCGGAAAGGACGGGGGCTATCTCCTGCTCCTCGCGGCCCGTGGTCTGGGCGACGATGCGCTCCTCCTCGTCCCTTTTCGGGTAGCCGATGCGGATCTCCAGCATGAAGCGGTCGAGCTGCGCCTCGGGCAGGGGGTAGGTCCCCTCCTGCTCGATGGGGTTCTGGGTGGCCAGGACGAAAAAGGGGTTGGGCAGGGGGTAGGTGGTGTCGCCGATGGAAACCTGGTGCTCCTGCATGGATTCCAGGAGGGCGGCCTGGGTCTTCGGCGGGGTGCGGTTGACCTCGTCGGCCAGAATTAAATTGGCGAATACCGGCCCGCGGAGGAACTGCATGACACGTTGACCCGTCTCCGGGTCCGGCTGGATGACGTCGGTGCCGGTGATGTCGGCGGGCATGAGGTCGGGGGTGAACTGGATGCGGCGGAAGGAGAGGTCCAGGGCGCGGGAGAGGCTGGACACCATGAGCGTCTTGGCCAGCCCCGGCACCCCGACCAGAAGGGCGTGGGCGTGGGAAAACAGGGCCACCAGGAGCTGCTCGACGACCTCCTCCTGCCCGATGATGACGCGGGCGAGCTGGTCCTCGACGCTCCGGGCGGCGTCGGAGAGCCGCTCGAGCTTGGCCGCGGCCTCCACGGTGTCCACGCAAACCCCCTTCGCCACGGACGGTTTGTTAATTATACAAAAAAAGGACCCGGGCGGTTCCCCCGGGGCGGAGACGAAGGAAACCGGAGCCTACCACGCCCGCGGGCCACCGGAACGGGTCACTCGCCCTCCGGCCAAATATCGCCCTTGTCGCCGTGGACGACCTCGCCGACCTCGGTGCGCGCCCCGGCGGCGATTTTCGCCCCGGGCATCAGCACTGTCATCGGCGCCACATAGGCGTCGGGACCGATGACCGCCCCGAATTTCGCCAAGTCCACCTCCACCCGCTCGCCCTTGACGTTTGAGTAAATTTTCCCGTCGGGCGGCGGGTCGCAGAATGCGGTCACGGCGTCCCCCAACGTCGCCCCGTCGCCGATGACGCACTTGGTCAAAAGGCAGCGCCGGCCGATCTGCACGTTGGCCCCGATCAGGCAGTTCCCGATCTGGGTCCCGCCGGCTATCTGCGTGTTGGGCCCCACCGCCGTGCGGTTCATTATCTGCACACCGGGGTGGATGTAGCAGTTCCGCGAAATCATCACCCGGTCGGTGAGGATGCACCCCCGGCCGATCCAGGAGTCCTCGAGGATGTTCACGGTGACGCAGCGGTGGACGTCGCCCAGCAGGCGCGCCTTCACGTTGAACCGCTGCAGCGGCCGGTCCTGGATCAGGCGGGTGCTGGCCTCCAGCAGGTGCCAGGGGTAACCGATGGCGTACCAGCCGCCGTTGGACTCGACCCAGCGCAGATCGCCCTCGGCGGCCAGCCTGGCGGCCGCGCCGGTCATCTCTATCTCGCCGCGCTCGCTCGGCTCCAGGTCGTTGAGCAGACGGAGAAAATCGGCGTTGACCTTGAAGCAGCCGGTGTTGGCCAGGTCGGAGACGAACTTTGCGGGCTTCTCGTGGACGCCGGTAACCCGGTCGCCCTCCACGGTGAAGACGCCGAAGCGGCCGGGGTCGGTGACGCGCTGGGCCAGCACGGCGTTGGGATGCTCGAACAGCTCCTCGAAATTCTCGTCGCGGTAGAGGTCGTCGCCCATGAGCACGAGCGCCTCACCGGCCATTTTATCGGCGGCGCACAGAAGGGCGTGCGCCGTCCCCTTCTGTTCCTTCTGTTCCACGTAACGCAGCCGGATGCCCCGATAGCTGGAACCCAGGCGCCGGATTATCTTCTCCCCCATGAACCCGACGACGATGACGGCCTCGTCCACCAGGCCCTCAACGGCGCGCAGGTTCAGCTCGATTATGGAGTGCCCGGCGACCTCGTAGAGGGCCTTCGGGGTCCTCACGGTCAGGGGGTAGGTGCGGGTGCTCCGACCGGCGGCAAGGAAGACTGCCTGCATTTAATTCGCCCACGCGGTAGGTTCCAGAGGCTTTATAGCAAAAAACAAACCAAATTGAAAGGAATTACTGCGGGGTGAGCTGCGGCGGGGCTACGGTGCGGCTGACGAACATGCCCTCGGCCAGGAGGGTGAATTCGTAACGGCCCCCGGACAAGCGCCCGTCGGGGGGATGGTCCAGGTGGAAAGCCGCCGAACCGCAGCTAGTGCCCAGGGTAACCTCCCTCTCCGCCTCGAGGATGGTCCGACCGTCGTAGCTCCAACTCCCCGCCAGGCGGGCGCCGGGCTCGCAGTGCCGATAATTCACGGCTGCGAGAAGCCCCGATTCCTCCCAGTCTATCCGCGTCACGTACTGGGGCGGACGCGGCGGGATGTAGAGCACCCTCGTGGCGAGGGGAACGCCGGTGGCATCGGTCAGGTCGAGCCGGTGGTAGCCGGCGGGGACCTCGAAACCGATCAGGGTGAAGATGAGCTCGCCGTCTTTCGAATCCACCCGCAGGGCCTTGGACAGGGGCTCCGAGGGCGAGGGCGGATTCCAGCGGCAGGTGAATGAATCGTCGGAAGATGCGTTTTGGAAAAGAACCCGCACCTCGAGCCTCTCGGCTTCGGTCGGCCCGGCGGGCGGGTAGCGCACCTCGATTATCTCGAGCCGCAACCCTCCGGTCGCCAGGTAGATCAGCGCCCACACCCAGAGGAGGAAGAGCGGGAACAGGTTGCGCACGAGCGGGCGTTCCATTATTCCACCGCCCTGACCTTGGCCGCGGCGAAGGCGAGGTCGCGCTCCGCCTCCTCGAAAACATCCAGCAGCTCGCGGGCGAAATCGGCCGCACCGACGCCCAGCTCGGCCAACCCGACCGCCAATACCGGGGCTCCGGTCGGATCGTCGTTCAAGCCTAAATGGACGAGCCCTGCCAGGGGGCTCTTCGTGGCGATGGAAACCGAGAGCTTCCGTCTGTCCGGCGTATAGAGGTCGTCGCCCTCGACGACCACGCCCACCCCCCGGAGGCGGAGTCGCTCCGCCGCGAGGAAGACGTACAGGCGCTGACGCAGAACCGTTTCTGCCAGGGTCCGCCCGAACCAGACGCCGACGAGGTGCAGCATCCGTTTCGCGGTGATGCGCTCCCCGGTCCGGCGGTCCTCCAGGTCCACCAGGTTCTCGGTGGGCACCTCGGCCGGCCCCAGGAAGGCCACGACGCAGTCGCCGGTCACACCGGCCGTCCGGCGCGGCCAGTGTGTGGCGAGCTGGGTGCCGTCATAGGTCAGCTCGGTCGGTAGAAATCGGGTTTGAAGCATGGTTAACGCCGGGTATCGCCCGGCGATTGTAGAACCGTTCGGCTGAAAAGACAACCTGCGGCCGTTTCGACCAAGCCCCGACCTCGCCCCGCGGGAGGTCTGCGATGCGCGGGTCGGGGTGATGGGTCTAATAAATCCCCCCTCCTCGCGGGAGACCCGCGAGGTACGGGGTATGGGTGAGGGCTGCCGCGCGTCCCCTCCCCCCTCTGAGGGGAGGGTAGGGGTGGGGGTGTGGCGGCCCCCCTCCCTACCGAGGAGAGGCGCACCTGAAGGTAAGGGTCAGGGTCCAGGTTGGGAACGAAAAGCGGCGGGGTCATGAAACCCCGCCCAACATTTAGTATTCAACCGTCTCCGGGCGGTTTAGGACACCCGCCCCCCCGAACATCCGCGCATCCGGCCTGCAAGGGGGACCTTCGGCAATCGCCACGCTCGATGCGCTTCACGAACCGCTCTAGAGGGTAGTCTTGATCATAAGCCCCACGTTGAACGAATCCCGTTCGGGATCGAACTCGTAGATGTGGTAATCGGCGTCCACGTGGATGACGAGGTTCAGGGCGATGTTGTAGGAGAAGGAGAACCCCCAGGCGTGGTCGGTGTTGATGGTCTCGAGGTAGGTATAGGTGGACGTGTGCGAGTTCAACCTGTAGGAGACCTCGAAGGCCAGCGTCTCGGTGGGATAGATATTGAGCCGGGTGTTTATCCTCCAGTCGTTCTTGAGCCCCATGCTGCCGGAGCTCTCGCCCACCGGAAAAGTCACGCTCTCCCTGAAGGAACCGGAGAAGTCGAGGCCCCAGTACTCGGAGACGCTGAACACCGGCTCGATGACGAGCTCCCGGGTGAGCGTGTCGGAGCCGCTATCGAAGTCATCCGTCCGCCGATTGTTCCGGGAAAGGGTGTAGGTCAATCCGACGCGCAGACCCTCGATGAGCTTCACCTCGCTGCCGAAGCTCAACTTGATCTCGTTGCTCCGGGGGAGGCTGCTCGAGATGCCGCCAAAAGTCCGATCGAAGCCGATGTTGAGGTTCCCGGTAAAGGAAACGGCGTTGGAGAGCTTCCACTTGATGGATGATGAGACGTCGTTGTACAAAGAGATGGTGTCCTTGTCCGTACTTATCGGATAGGTGAAGTCGTCGTGTGTTATCTTGTGCTGCAGCTTGAGGATGAAGCTCTCGCCCAGGTCTAACTGGGCGTCGGTGGTCATGGTGTTTTTGATGTTGGTGAGGACCGAATCGGCGATGGCGAAACGCTCCGGGGGCAGCTCGCCCTCGTCGTCGTAGTACCTCCTGTTCAGCGTGTCCTGGGACAGCGTCCAGTGGAGGTGGTCTTCCCTGGGTGAGTCCCAGTTGAGCTGTAGCTTCCAGTTTATCCCCCGGGAGAGGATATCGTAGAGCGGCCACCAGGGCGCACGAATGCGGGATCCGGGGATGGGGTCAAGCTCGGGGTAGATCCAGAAAAAGTATTTCTGGAGATAAACCTCTTTTTCCAGGTATGTCGTCGTCCCGTGAACCAGGTCCAGGGTGAGGATGCCCTTCACGTCGAAGGGGGTTTCGTAGTTCGTTATGAGGGACAGGGTGTTGTTCAGGGTGTCCTGGTTACGCTCGATGAGGTTGATATCACGGTAGAGAATACCGTTGAAGAGGTATCTCAGCTCCACGGTCGAGCCTTCCCAGGGTGCGTAATTCCCCGTGAGGTTCGTGTTTATCCCGCCCACGTAGTACTCCGAGTTCAGGGCGGGCTGCACGGGGTAGTTTCGCACCTCCCGGGAACCGGTGAGATCGAGGGAGAGCCGGGTGTTCTCCGTCATCCTGTAGTCGAAACGAAAATCGGTATTCGCGGACAGGGAACTGTAGAAGTACTCGCGGAAGACGAAATCCCAGTCGTATGTGCCCTCCTGGGTGTCGCTCGTGGTGAAGTAGGCGTCCATGTCGGCCGAGAAGGCGTCGGAAAATGTTATGGTGGCGTTGGTCCCCGCCCGCTGGCTCTTCGATTTCTGGTACTGCTCCTGGATCACCAGGTTCGAGTCGTAATAGGTCTCCTCGTAGTAACAACCTATGCGGGTCGTGTCCACGGGTTTGTAGAAGAGATCGAAGCGCAGGGCGCGGCTGTCCGACTCGCGCTCCGCCTGGGGCTCGTTCTGGACGCTCTGGTTCAGGGTCAGCCGGTAGGTGAACACGTCGGCCAGGGGATAGGTGTATGAGAGCGCCGAGCCTATCCTGTTGAGGGATTTGCCGCCGCTGAAGTCTATGTTCAGGCCGGGTTCGACACCCGTGTCCTCCTCCCGGGCCAAGGATATGCACGGGAGGAAGAGTACCGTGAGGAACAGGGTGAGGATTCGCCTGGGCGTAGCTCGCTTCGCTTCGTTTTGCCGGGGTATCACTCGCTTCGCCTCACCGATGGACCGACAGTGTGAACGTTTATTGTACGGATGCACCGTACGGGTGTCAACCGCCGGAACTTTGATCAAGGGGTTTAAAACCCTTGTCTTAATGCCACTTAGTCCCTTCCGGCGTTGACTAATCGGGCGCCGTGTGATAGTGTCTAGTCGCATTTCTTCTGGAGGGGCGACCCGGGCCGCCCTTCCCATATGCCCACCCTTCAAGGTCCGCCTTCAACCCAGAATCCATGGACGACACGACCAACCCGTTGCTGACTCCGGTGGTGAGGGCGGAGAACGCCGCCCGCGACCGGATCTCCGGCGCCGAAAACGAGGCGAAGAACGAACTCCGAGCCGCCCGCGAGAGGGCGGAGGAACTGGTGAAAACCGCGGAGTTCAAGGCCCGCGAAGAGGCCCGTCAGGCGGTCGAGGACGCCCGCCGTTCGGGCGAGGTCGAGGCGGGGGGCATCCTCGAACGTAATGAGAACGAAATCGAGACGATGAAGAAGAAGGCCCGCGGCCGCATGAAGGAGACCAGCCGGGCCATCGTGGAACGCATCACCGGCACCTAGGCGGCGATGGCCAACACCCGAGTCCAGCGCATAGAGATCCTCCTCCACTCGAGCGTCCGGGACGACCTGCTCGACGCCCTGGCGGACGCCGGCGCCGTGGAGCTAGAGGCCCTGGATCCCGAGCAGCGCGGCGAGCTTCCCGCGCCCTCCGCGCTCCCGGCCGAGGAGGCCGGCCGCGCCCTCGCACGGATTCGCCAGGCCCTGGACTACCTGGACTCCTTCGCGCCCAAGGCCGGATTCTTCGCCGGGATGACGGGCC
>MFAF01000004.1:0-2720 GCA_001774505.1 Candidatus Coatesbacteria bacterium RBG_13_66_14
CGCCGGGTAGGTGCCCTCCCCGAAGAAGGCCGCCTCGGCGAAGCTCTCGCCCCGCCGTACCGAGTGGAGCACCTGCTCCCGGCCATGGTGGTCGGCGCGGACCAGGCGCACCCCGCCCGCGACCAGGAGATAGGCCCACCGGGCCGGGTCCCCCTCGTTGAACAGCACCTCACCCTTGGAGAGCGTTTTGGTCACCGCGGCGCCGGCCAGCCGGTCCAGCACGTCGTCGGCTAAATCGGCCAGGGGGCTGCGGCCCTCCCGGAGCACGAGACGCAGGGCTGATCCATCCATAAGACACGCAGATGAGACAAGGGGCTTTAGCCCCTTGCCCAAAGGGGCGGGGGTCACCCGCCCCGATCCGAGGAGACAAGGGGTTTAACCGTGTAGGGGCGACCCGTAGGACGAGTCCTCTGCGGTCGCCCGCGGGCGGGGACAGAGCCCCGCCCCTACGTCCCCGGCGAACCGAGCGAAGCGAGCTATGCCCCTGGCAAACCGAGCGAAGCGAGCTATGCCCCTGGCAAAACCCCTTGACCCTCCCGCTTTTTCCGGGTCGCGAGGACCACGACCAGGACGACGACGATCGCGGCACCCAGGCCGATCACGAGCCACAGCCACCAGGGGAGGCCCCGGGTGATTTCGGTCCGGGGCACCGAGGAGTCCGGCGAGTAGGCGCGCGTGGAGACCAGAAGGACCGCCTCGGCGACGCCGCCGTCAAGGGCCACGCCCGCCGAGACCAGGGCGAAATGGTCGCCCAGAATCTGCACCGCCTCGGGCAGTTCCAGCCCCGGCGTCATGGCCAGGAGCTTGATCAGCTTGTCCGCGCTGGCGAAGCCCACCACCTTGTACCCCGGAAGCTGACCCTCGAGGAGCCTGTAGTCCTCGTTGGAGTAAACCCCCTCGGCCCGCCCCAGGTCCACGTCCCGGATCTCGGCCACCATCCCCGAGTCGGAGGTCAGGATGAGATAGCCGTCGTAGAAGGCCAGCGCCGGCTTGAACGGCAGGGTAATCGGCCCGGCCACGGTCAGCTCGTCCAGTTCCACGTCGCCATCGGTGCGGTGCTCCAGCACGGCGCCGTCCATCTCTTCCTCGAGGGCCGACGCCAGGAGCGGCCGGAGCTTGGAGTCGTAGATGAGCTTGAACAGCGCCGGATCGTCCAGCTTGAGCCCGAAGGTGACGCCCGGCATCCAGCCGGCGTCGGGGAGAAAGAGGAAGGAACCCCCGCCGACGCTCTGGACGAGGCTCATCAGGTTATCCTCGCCCACGGCCGCGATGAACTCCGCCGATTCCGGGAACATCTTGAGCGCGTTGACGAGCATCCCGGCTATACCCTCTTTCTCCGACAGGGGAAGGGGTCCCTCGTCCCCGCCGATGAAGGCGAGGCAGTCCCGGGGCACGGGCAGCTCGGCCTCCGGCCCATCCGAATCGGTGAAGTCGCCGCAGGCCACCGCACAGAAGCGGAGACCCTCGGGCTGGATTGTGAGCCCCAACCCGACGCTCTGGACCTTGGTCAACCAATCCTTGACCACCCCGGGAACCTCCAGGGCCTGGGTCATAGCCAGGGCCAGGAAACCGCGGATGGAACTCAGGTCAACGAGGACGCAGGCGGTGGCATCACCGAAGTGCTCCACCAGGGGTCGGACGCTGTCCACGGCGAAGAACCGCTTCTCGGGATCTGCCAGGGCGTCCAGGCAGCTCTTCACGAGGGGGAAGGACTCGCTCGCCACGAACAAGCCGTCGGTCTGGACGCTGTAAAAGCCCTTGGAGAGCCTGATTTCGGCCTCCGCATAGTTTTCGATGGGCTCCGGCTTCTCCTCCCCCAGCGTCTCGTAGTAGAAATTGGAGAACGCGTCGGGGTCGTTGAGGGAGATGATAATCACCGCCTGCGGCTCCGGAAAACCGCCCAGGGCGACGCAGAACGGCTTGTCCACGTCCACCCCCAGGTCCCAGAGCCCCTGGAGGGATTCCACAGGGGGCTCCTCGGCGTCGAACATCTCCCGGGCGAACTCCTCGATTCTCCCCACGGCCTCGTCCGCCAGGTTCGGGGCCACCCCGCGCAGCTCGTTGATGAGGCTGTCGGCGCCGTCCCAGAGGCCGGCTAGGTCGGGAACGTAGACCACCTGGAAGACTCCCGTCGGGACGGCCTCGGTGGGGTCGCCCCCCTCGGAAGCGCAACCGGCGAGCCCGAGGAGGAGGCAGGCGGCCAAGAGGGGTTTGATGAAACGGCGCATCGCGTATCCTTCGGTTAGGGTTCGTTCTGGGGGCAAGGGGTTAAACCGAGCGAACCGAGCGAAGCGAGCTATGCGAAGCAAACCGAGCTACGCCTCTGGCAAACCGAGCGAAGCGAGCTATGCCCCCGGCAAAACCCCTTGTCTTTTTTAAAAAGAGAGGAGGTCGTCCCGGCCACCCTTCCGCTCGAGAACTGTGTAGAGGGACTCGGCCTCGCCCTTCCGCACGGTTTCGGAAATGTTCTCGATGCGCACCACCAGGGTGAGCGAGCCGAGCCTGATTTCGAGCTCGTCCCCCACGGCTACTTTCTTGGCCGCGTCGGCGGCCCGGCCGTTCACCTTTATCCGGCCGGCGTCGGCGGCCTGCTTGGCCACGGGACGGCGCTTGATCAGCCGCGAAACCTTGAGGAACTTGTCCAAGCGCATGTTTTTCCTGCGGTTCTATTTCTGGAAACTGAGATAAATACGGAGTAGGTTCAGGGCGTGCATCCTTTC
>MFAF01000004.1:2733-3530 GCA_001774505.1 Candidatus Coatesbacteria bacterium RBG_13_66_14
GTCCCGGCGGCGGCGTGATAATCGGAGAGCGGCGCGGCCTCGAGCCAGGACCGCGGCGGCTCGGCCTCCACCTCGAGCGGCACGTCCCGCAAAAGCCCCGCCGTCCGCTCCAGAATCCAGCGGAGATAGCCCAGCGCGTATTCGAGGGCCCTCGCGGCGTGCTCCCCGGCGAGGTGGACGCCGTGCCCCGGCACGACGAGCTCCGGCGAGAACGACCGGGCGAGCTCCAGGGCGCCGACCAGACGCCAGGGGTCCCCCCAGTAGAAGTAGGGGATGGCCGGGTCCTCGGGCCGGTCGCCGGCCAGGAGGTTGTCCCCGGCGACGAGGGTCCGCCGCGCCGGGTCCCATGCCATCACCAGGTCAGGGCTGTGACCCGGCGTGTGGAGGAGCTGGATGGTCCCCTTCCCCAGGCTCAGGTCCAGCCGGTGGTCCACCAGGATGCGCGGCCGCACCAGGCGCTCGAAGGCGATGCGCGCCGGGCCCCGGAAGACCATGTTCCGCTCCCGGGAGATGGTCTCGAAATAGCGCCGGTGGGCGACAAGGGGCGTCCCGCCATCCAGGAGGCCGGCGTTGCCCCCGCAGTGGTCCGAGTGCCAGTGGGTGTTGACCAGGGCGACCGGCCGGAAACCCGCCTCCTCTAGGTGGCGGCGTATCCGACCGGCCTGGGCGACGGTGGCCGTCGAGTCCACCACCACGGTCTCGCCTTCGCCGAGGAGAGCCGCGACGTTGACGTTGAGCGGGCTCCCGGTGAAAACCAGCAAGCCCGGATGCGGATTATGGACGGTCAGCTCCGCCAC
>MFAF01000004.1:3585-21509 GCA_001774505.1 Candidatus Coatesbacteria bacterium RBG_13_66_14
GGTCAAGTGACACGCACCACGGACCGGCGGCCGTCAAGCACAAGCTCGATTTCACCCGCGGGGGGGTAGCCCAGCTCCGCCCGCCAGGCCGTCTTCAATCCCATCACCCCGCCAATGGGCATGAAATCCGGCCGGCTGCTGGAGCCGTCGGGCCGGCGCACCTCGAGGCCGCCCGGGCTCTCCAGTTGCACGAAGAGCCGCGTCCCCGCCGAAACCTCCACGTCCCCCCGGTCGGGGGTCCAGACGAGGTAGTCCAGAATCACCGGACGGTCGAGCTCTTCGGGAACAGGTAGCCCGGCCGTCCGGTACGCGGCGGCCAGGTGGGCGCGGAACAGGCGGTCGAACTCGCGCTCCGCCTTGGGCGCCGCGGCCTGGTCCGTCCCGTACCACCAGAACCAGTCCGACCCCTCGGCGGCGTACACGTGGAGGAAGACGTCGGGCCGCTCCCCGGCGGTCACCCCAGCTCCGTCCAGCGCACGGCGCAGGGCCGCGACGAGCTCCCAAGCCCGGTTCTCCTCGGGCTCGCCGATCCAGGTGCCCAGGTCGTTCCCCGGCTCCGAGCCGAATTCGTCTATCCAGCTCGCGTGGGGAAGATCCTCGATTACGGGCAACGTCGCACCCCGTTCCTCCAGCTCGGTCAGGTACGCGCCGGGGGTGGTCAGGGCGATGTCATCCGCCCGGAGGAGCTCGTCGTAGAGGGCGAGGAGGAAGTCCCGCCCGTCGCGGGTGTATGCACCCCAGGCGTTTTCGCCGTCCAGAATCACCGCGGCGCAGCCGCCTTCTAGCCCGGCGTAGCGGTGCCGCAGGCCCCAGAGGAAATCCCCGGCCGCCTCCCCGGGGGCGAGTCGGCTGTAGTGGAACCCGACGGCGTCGGAGAGCGGGTGGTCGCGGAAGAAAACGGGCACCCCTGCATCCCAGGGTGTGGCCAGCTCGGCCGGCGCGGGTTCGCGGCCCAGGGCCAGCTTCAGGACCCCCTCGTCGGTGGCCAGCCAGCGCGCCCCGGCGTCGTTAAAAATCCCGACGACGTTCCGGCCGACCGCCCCCTCCGCGGGCCACCAGCCCGAGGGGGCGGAGCCGTACGCCTCGCGGAGCACGTCCAGGCCCAGCTCGAGCTGCCCCCGGGCGTCGGCGGGGTAGGAAAAACGTGGGGGGTGAACGCTGCCGGCGCGGTCTATGAGCGCCGAGTCCGAGTCCACCAGGATCGGCAGGATGGGGTGGGCGAAGGGGGTCGCGGTCAGCTCCACCTGACCTCGCTCCGCCAGGGCGCGGTGGAGGGGGATTACGGCCGCCAGGGTGCGCCGCCAGGTCCGCCCGAGCTCGGCCACATCGCCCAAGTCGAAGCCCGCCCCCTTGGCAGCGAGACCCGCCACGGAGAGGTGCTCCCCCCAGGGGGTCACCCATTGCCCCTCGCGCAGCTCCACCGGGAACCAGGCCAGGTTGGCCCAAACGGACAGGTCCACCAGGTCCCGCCGGGGTATGCCCACAGCCTCCGCTGCCAGCCG
This sequence comes from Candidatus Coatesbacteria bacterium RBG_13_66_14, assembly GCA_001774505.1. GTDB lineage: Bacteria > RBG-13-66-14 > RBG-13-66-14 > RBG-13-66-14 > RBG-13-66-14 > RBG-13-66-14. The sequence goes on from MFAF01000004.1 coordinate 5,088, forward strand.
GGACGGGACGCCCTCCTCCGGCCACAGGTCCAGATCGGCGAGGGAGCGGCTCACGGGCATGTATCGTTCGAAGAGCTCGGCGTAGCGCGGGTGGACGAGAATCTGATTACGCCAATCGGCGTCGAAAGCGTCCCGGAGGAGCCGGAGCGTCTCGCCGGGACCCAGGCCGTTCACGGATTTTTCGGTCATCTCCCACAGCCGGTCCGTGGCCCCCGAGAGGTAGTCGTTCAACTGCCGCACCAGTATCGGGGTGAGGTTTACGCAGCAGCGCAGGCCGGGTCTCTCCCAGAGCCTGGCCGCCATGCCGAAGTAATCGCGCAGCCCGTGGAGCCGGACCCAGGGCAGACGGTAGCCCCCGCGTTGACCGGGGACGGTCGGGTCGCGGTAGAGCGGCTGGTGCTGGTGCCAGACGAGGCATAAGTTCAGCTTGTCCCGAGGCATGGGCGTCCTCAACTTAAGACAAGGGGTTTTCTATCCGTCGGGCACGGCGATACCCCTCGTTTTATAACGTAAAAAAAAAGCGGACCGAGGTCCGCGCGACACGGCCGGTTCAACTCAGGCGCTTGTCCCGGATCCGGGCCGCCTTGCCTATTTTCCGGCGCAGGAAGTAGAGCTTCGACCGGCGGACCTTGCCCTGGCGCACGACGACCACGTCGTCCACGTTGGGGGAGTGAAGGGGAAAGATGCGCTCGACGCCGATGTTCCCGGTCCCGGTGACCCGCCGGACGGTGAAAGTCTCGCGCACGCCGCCGTGGTTTTTGGCGATGACGATGCCGGTGAATTTCTGGATGCGCGTCTTGGCGCCCTCGACGATGCGGACCGACACCTCGACGGTGTCGCCCACCTCGAACTCGGGGACGGTCTCGCGCATGTCGTTTTTTTCCAAGCGGTGCAGCCGGATCATACTGACCTGCCGATGGGGTTAATCCGGAAAATGTTCGTCGGGCGCTGGAGTGTAATAAAGAACGGAAAAAAAGGCAAGGGAAAAAGTGCGCGGCGGGCCCGTATCCCGGCCTCACCGGCGGGGTCGTACGACTCCGCCGTCGCATATAAGGAGCTTCCGGCGGGGACGACATGTTGCCAGGTGGTGAAAAATGTACTATATTAATGTCGGAAGTATTATCCACCCGAATTGTCCGAAAAGCACCCATCGTTCCGCAATCGAGGGTTTCGTGGTGGGCCGTCAATCGTCCGGGGGCATAACTTCGTCTCTGGGAGGAGCCATGCGACGCATAACGGTGGTCATCCTGGTGCTGGTCCTCGCTCTGTCCGCTTTCGGCAGCCGGCGCCGGCAGAACGACTGGACCGGAGGACCGGGGGATACGGATCCGGATTCGATCTGGGGCACGACTTTCTACACCAGCACAAGCATCAACTTCTACTACTTCGAGCAGCTCTGGCTCGCCTTCTCACCGAACCTGACGCCGACGCAGGAACACATCGGGAACGTCAACGGGGCGTACTACGTCAAGGCGGGCTACATTGACATGGACAGCTACATGGACGTGGTGGTCTCGTCTTCGGACGCGTCCATCTTCGTGTGGTTCAAAAACCTGGGGAACGGGGTGTTCGATTCGTCGCCGCGCTCCATCGTCCCCAACCAGTGGGCCGCCTTCAACATCGTGGACCTGAACGACGACGGCTTCGGGGACATCATCATCGGCATAGACAATCCCACTCCGGCGCACCTGTCCTGGCTGGAGAACGACGGCGACGGGAACTTCACCGAGCACGTCGTGGACCCGAGCTTCACCGAAGTTGACCTCCCCGTGGCGGTGGACTTCGACCACGACTCGGACCTCGACCTCTTCGCCGGGGCGTACCAGTCGTCGCCCCTGCGCTGGTACGAAAACCAGGGCGACGAGACCTTCGACATCCACACGCTGGTCCCCTCGGGGCACTACGGCGCCGAGAACATCGGCCTCACCACGGGTGACTTCAACGCCGACGGCTGGACGGACGTGGCCTTCAGCTGCCGCGGCAACGGCGAGGTCGTCTGGTGGGAGTACCTGGAGGACTGGACCGACCCGACCCTGGCCTTCACCGAGCACGTCATCTACACCGGGATGACCGAGGCCTACACCTGCGAGGCCTTCGACATGGACTGGGACCGGGACCCCGACCTGGTGACGAGCTCGCGCAACGGCCGCATTGACTGGTTCGAGAACGACGGTGCGGGCAATTTCACCGACCATCCAGTCACCTCGAGCTACCCGGGCTGCCGGGAGGTTTACCCCATAGACGCCGATTACGACGGCGACATTGACATCCTGGGCGCCACGGAGACCGGCGACAGCCTGGACTGGTGGGAGAACGACGGCGGGTTGAACTTCACCCAGCGGTCGTGGAACACGAGTTACGACGGCGCCCACGGCGTCCGCACCGGTGACATCACCGACACCAAGGCCCCCATAGCCATCTCCACCGCCCGCATCGAGGACACCGTGGACTGGTGGGCGATAACCGAGGGCTTCCGCGACCAGGGCACGCTCGACTCGTGCATCCTGGAATGCGAGTACGAGAACCCCGACTGGCTCTACTGCGTCTGGGAGGGGTACGAGGAAACGGGAACGGACATCGCCTTCTACGTCCGCGGCGGGAACGACGTTGACGCGCTTCTGGCATCCTCTTGGAGCGGGCCCTTCCACTCCCAGTTCGACATCGGGGATCAGATTCAAGACGGCACCCGCTACTTCCAGTACCGGGTGGAGCTGACCAGCGACAATCCCGAAGTCTCGTCCAGCCTGTACCAGGTGGACGTGTACTACCTGGACGGCGACGCGGCCGCGGATTCACTGGCCGTGGAGGCCGAAACCCACGACGAGGGGGTGCTGGTGACCTGGACCGCCGCCGGTGAGTTCAGCTCCTTCGATCTTCTCCGCGCTTCGGCCGCGGACGCCGACCGCCGCGAGCGGTACGTCAAGCTGAACGAACTGCCCCTTCCCGCGTCGTCCGTGAGCCGCTACCTGGATTACGATGTCGAGGGCGGGCGGGGCTATGCCTACCTGATCCGGGCGGTGGACGACGGAGGTCTCGTCTCCGAGTACGGGCCGGCCCTCGCCGTGGCGGGCAAGGACGGGGAGATGAACCGGCTCGCGCTCGAGCAGAGCCACCCGAATCCGACCACGGGCCTCGCCACCATCGCCTTCAACCTGCCCGCGGACGGTCCGGCGGAGCTGGCGGTCTACGACCTCTCCGGCCGCCGGGTGACGACCCTGGTCTCCGGCGAGCTCGCCGCCGGCCGTCACGAGGTGGGGTTCGACACCACCGGCCTGACCGCAGGGGTCTACCTCTACCGCCTGACTGCGGGGGACGCGACCCTGACGCGGCGGATGGTGGTCAGCCGGTAAGGTTGGAGCGACCGGCGATTCCCGACGGAGGAGCCGGATCGTTCCCGGCTCTTCCCGTAACGATACGAAAAAAACGGGCGTCCGGGCGTCCGTTTTTTTAAATCTTTCAAATCCGCCGTCAGGCCCCGCCTACGGCCTCCAGGATGTTCCCATCGGGGTCGAGGAAACGAAAGACGTAGGTGTTCTCACTTACCTCCTCGGGGGCGTCGTCCAGGAGTTCGACCCCGGCGCCCTTCAATTTTTCGAAGGTCTCGAAGACCGACCCCCCCGTCTGGAGGAAGAAGCCCAGGCGGCAGTCCCCCTCGGCGGGACGGACGACGCGGTGCCCGGCCTCCAGGTACAGGTGGAGCTTTCCGGATTCCGACACCAGGAAGCAGAGATCCGGCCCCAGCTCCGCCCGGACCTTGAAGCCGAGCACCCCGGTGTAGAAGGCCTTCGCCCGGGACATGTCGCCCGCGTAAACCGCCAGCGTGTCGCACCCCTCGAACATCGTCCACCTCTAGGTGTCGGCGGTCGTTAATTAGAAAAATTCCTCCGCCCCCCCACGCTTACGGGTTCAGGTCCTTGAAGATACCTATCCGGTTCCCCGAAGGATCGTGGAGAATGGCGTACAGCCCCGCGCCGGGAATCTCGGACACCCCGCGCTCCACCCCACCCCCCAGCTCCTCGGCCTTACCGAGGTATGGCTCCACCTCGTCCACCTCGACGTAGATGAGCGTGCTGTTCCCGGGGCGGATGTCGTCGGTCTTGAAGAGGCCGCCGCCCATGCAGGTCGAGGTGCGGAAGGTGAGGTAATCGTCACCCTCCCCCCAGGGAGAAAACTTCCAGCCGAAGAGTTTTTCGTAGAAGCGGCGGCTGGCCTGGGGATCGCGGGCGGCGATCTCGAAGTGGATGAAATCGTGCCTGGCCATGCGTCCCTCCTCTATCCGGACGGGTTCAGCGCTTTTTCGATGGCCTCCCGAACGCCCTCCCGCGGCGCCTCGTAGCCCCAGAAAATGAAGTTCCCGTTCACATAGATGCCTCGGGGCAGCCCGCAGCGGTCGAGCATCCCCGGCTCGTGGGCCGGGAACTCGCGTAAAAGCGCCCGATCGCCGAACTCCGCCGCCACCTCGCGAACGCGCTGGGCCTCGATCTCCGAGGTCTGGCACAGGCGGTTCCAGAAGAGGTCCACCACGACCTTGCCGGGGACGGGCTCGAAGCGGTAGGCGTTCTGGAGGAACCGGGGGGCCTCGGCGGTCGAATCGAACACCTTCCACAGGAGCGCCCGGTCGCCCCGGCGCTCCAAGACGGTGTAGCCCAGCTTTTCGTAGAAACCGCCGGGCAGGAACCAGAAATCCCAGTAGTACGCCTCGGTGCAGACGCCTTTCGATTTACGCTCCCCGGCCACCTTCTCCGCCTCGGCCACCAGGCCCCGGCCGGCGCCGACGCCGCGCCCCTTTTCCAGGACCCACAGGCAGGGAATCGCCGTCAGGTCGCGGCCCGCCGGACCCCAGGGGCTGACCTCGATCGGCATCGAGTAGATGAAGCCCACCGGGTCGCCTTCCAGGAGGGCGACGTGCACCCGGAGGCCCTTGTCGCGCATCCCTTTCAGCCACTCCACGCGCCGGCGTCCGCAGGCGTCTATCTCGGCGCTCTCCCCCACGTGGGAGCAGGTGCCCACGAAATATTCCGTGGAGGAGTCCATCCCTTTTATTTCTAGTTGAGTCAAGTTAATCCCTCCCCTCCACATCCACGACCCGACCATCCGCGTCGTAATCGGTCCGGCTCTCCCAGTTCCCAGCCACCAGATCCTCCTCGGTGGCGTAACGGTACCCGCGGTAAGGAGTCACGGCGCCGGGCGTGTACTCGAAACGGTCCAAAGACCACAGCCGGGAGCCTTCCTGAAAATAGAAAATATACGCCAAAAGCCCGCCCTCGTAAACGTAAGTCCATTTGACCACGCCGATCTCGGTCATGAAGAGGTTCCCCTCGGGGTCGCCGGGGTTCGCGAAGGACACCCGGTCGTCCCCCAGGGAGAGGAACTGCCCCCAGCCGGAGGCGGGGTCCTGGACCAGCACGAACCGGCACCGTCCGCCGCGGCTCCACACCTTCACGTACGCCTCGCCCTTTCCCGGTCCCCCGATCGGTTCCAACCCCCGCACCCAGGTCTTGCAGTCGGGCATCTCGTATTTAAACGGGGGGAACTCGGCGTAGGCGTAGAAGGCGACCTCCCCCTCGAAGTCGGCCAGCTCGGGAAACTCCGATTCCACGGTGGGCCAGCTTCCGACGGTGAGGTCAGACTCAGCGACGTCGCCCGCCGCGCCGCTGACGAGGATAAACGGGAACAGCATCGCCAGCGGAATCATATTAACAGATGGCATGGCTCCACCTCACCCATCCGGTTCCGATTTTTTTAAGGAACTCCACGCCCACCCAGGGTTCCCGACGCAAAGCCACCGACCGCGCCGCCGAGTCCGGGGCGGAATCCGACGGACTCCCGGAATGCCGGTGTGGAAATCACGAGGCAAACCGGAGAGCCCCGACGGAGGGGTTTACGTGGCTCACCAGTCGCGAGGTGATGATACTTCATCCGCGGTTCCGGGGTCGGCGGAAAAATCGCGCCCCGGACGGACGGCTCATACACCGGAAAAAAGAAGCCCCCGAAGGGGCTCCGAACGCCGATACCGCGGGTCACGGCTCGTCGGAATCCAGGTAGTTGTCCAGGAGGATCTTCGCCTGGCGGTGGTTGGGGTTTATCTCCAGGGCTCGACGGAGCTTTGCAATCGCCTTGGGCATCTGGTAGAGGCAGCTATAGGCGTAGCCCATGTGGTACATGAGCGCCGGGTCGTCGGGGTTGCGCTCCTCGACCTCCTGGAAATTCTCGATGGCCTTGGCGTACTCCCCCAGGGCGTTGCAGACTATCCCCAAGTGGTAGTTGGCGATACGCGATTCGGGGTGGAGCTCGATGAGCTTCTCGTTGTACTCCTTGGCTCGGGGCAGGTCTCCCATGTGGTAGTAGGCGATTCCCAGCCAGTAGTAGGCCATGGCGAAGTCGGGGTCGGACTCGAGACAGCGCCGCAGGGCCTCCACTGCCTTGCCGACATAGCCGCCCCGGTAGTACGCGACGCCGAGGGCGTACCAGGTGAAGCTCTGGCTATCGTCGAGCTCCAGGGAGTGCTTGAGGGTCGCGACGGCCTTGTCCGGCTCCCCGTGCAGGTAGTACAGGTCACCGAGGCTCTTGAAAACGGAAGGGTCGCCCGGCAGGAGCCCCGCCGCCTTCTCGTAGGCCTCTATGGCGTCGAGTATTTTGCCCCGGGAGCGGAAGCGGGCCCCCTCCCGGCGGAAGCACTCACCGTCCTTCTCCCCCAGAATCTCGCCGCAGTACGGGCAGTACTTAAAGTCCGGCGCCGCTTCCCGGCCGCAGCTCGCGCAGTTCATCGGTCCTCCTACGGGAGGTTGGCCGCGATGGCCTTGGCGAATTCGCTGGCCTTGACCGGCCGGACGCCGTCCAACTGCCGGGCGAGGTCGTAGGTCACGACGCGATCCAGGATGGTCTTCTCGAGAGCGGTCTTGATCGCCTCGGCGGCCTCGTTCCAGCCCAGGTACTCCAGGAGCATCACCCCGGATAAAAGGAGCGAGCCGGGATTAACCTTGTCTTGTCCGCGGTACTTGGGGGCGGTGCCGTGGGTGGCCTCGAAGAGGGCTACGTAGTCGCCGATGTTGGCGCCGGGGGCTATGCCCAGACCGCCGACCTGGGCCGCGCAAGCGTCGGAGAGGTAGTCCCCGTTGAGGTTGGGCGTCGCCAGGACGTCGTACTCGTCGGGGCGCAAAAGCACCTGCTGGAACATTTGATCGGCGATGCGGTCCTTGACCACGACGCGACCGCCGGGATCGCCGGCCGGCTTCCCCCCGCGCAGACCGGCGAACGCCCCGTCTTTTACAGTCGGGGTCACGCCGTCCTCTGCCATCACCTGGTCGTAGAGCTCCGTCTCGGTGATGACCTTGTCGCGGAACTCGTCCAGCGCCAGCTCGTAACCCCAAAGCTTGAAGGCGCCCTCCGTGTACTTCATGATGTTGCCCTTGTGCACGAAGGTGACGGAGGCCAGCTTGTGGTCCACGGCGTGCTGGAGCGCCTTGCGCGCGAGGCGTTTGGAGCCGGTGACCGAGATGGGCTTGATGCCGATGCCGGAGTCGGGGCGGATCTTTTTCCCGAGTTCCTTCCCGATGAAGCCGATCAATTTTTTAGCCTCTGGGGTCCCCTCCTCCCACTCGATGCCGGCGTAGACGTCCTCGGTGTTCTCGCGGTAGATGACCACGTCGAGCTTCTCTGGCTCGCGCATGGGCGAGGGAACGCCGCGGTAGTACTTGACCGGCCGGACGCAGGCGTAGAGGTCGAGAATCTGCCGGAGGCTGACGTTCAGGCTGCGGAAGCCGCCGCCCACCGGGGTTGTCAGTGGCCCCTTGATGGCGACAACGTATTCCCGGATGTCCTCGATGGTCTGGTCGGGGAGGTAGGAGCCGGTCTTCTCGAAGGCCTTTTCGCCGGCGTAGGTTTCCTTCCAGTGGATTTTCCTCCGTCCGCCGTAAAGCTTCTCCACGGCCGCGTTCCACACGTGCATCGAGGCCCGCGTGATGTCGGGGCCGATGCCGTCCCCCTCGATGAAGGGGATTACGGGCTGGTCGGGAATCTCCAGCCGCCCGTCCCTCACGGTGATCTTCTCGGGGCTCATGTTCTCCTTACGGATTGCGTAGTGGCCTATCTTTAGGTCGGTCCGCGGGCGAGGGACTTAAGCCCCGCCCCTACAGGCCTACGGGCGCCCGTAGAAGGGCGCCCCTACAGTTTGAAGGTTCCGTGCTTGACTATGTGCTCGGTGAGGCCGCCGTCGGCCAGAAGGGCGCGCATGGAGTCCGGGATCGGGGTGAAGCGAAGCTCGGTGCTTTTGGTAAGGTCCCGAATGACGCCCGAACCTAGGTTCACCTCGAGCTCGTCACCCTCCTCGATGCCGTCGGTGTCGCACACCAGGGCGGGCAGCCCCACGTTGAACGAGTTGCGGTAGAAGATGCGGGCGAAGGATTTCGCCAGCACCGCCGCCACGCCGCACTCTCGGATAACGCGGGGGGCGTGCTCGCGGGAGGAGCCCAGGCCGAAGTTGCGCCCGCCCACCACGAAGTCCCCCGGCTTGACCCGAGAGGCGAAGGTGGGGTCGGCGTCCTCCAGGGTGTGCTCGGCCAACTTCGGCAGGTCGTTGCGGAGGTGGAAGTAGCGCCCCGGGGCGATGTGGTCGGTGGAGATGTCGTCGCCGAACTTGAACGCCCGGCCTTTTGCCAGGGGCATAGCTCGCTTCGCTCGGTTCAGTGCGTCCACGTGCGATCCTCCTTGCCCGTCGGGCTCAGGCCCGGCGGGGGTCGGTGATTTCCCCGGCCAGCGCCGAGGCGGCCACCGTCGCCGGCGAGGCGAGGTAGATGAACCCCTCGGGGTTGCCCATGCGACCGTGGAAGTTGCGGTTCTGGGTGGCGATGCAGACCTCGCCGTCGCCCAGGACCCCCTGGTGGATGCCCACGCAGGGCCCGCATCCGGGGGGCAGCACCGTCGCGCCCGCGTCCACGAAGATCCCCAGCAACCCCTCGTCGAGGGCGGCCCGGTACACCTTCCGCGAGGCGGGGCAGATTAAAAACCGCACGCCGGGGGCCGTCTTTTTGCCCTCGACGATTCCCGCGGCGATGGAGAGGTCGTCCAGGCGGCCGTTGGTGCAGGTGCCTAAAAAGGCCTGGTGGATTTTTATCCCCTGGGCCTCGCCCACGGGCCGCGTGTTGTCCACGGTGTGGGGGAAGCTCACCGTGGGCTCGAGCTTTCCCAGATCGAAAGTGAATGTTTTCTCGTACACCGCGTCGGTATCGGGAGCGATGGGGGAAAAATCCCCCGGCCGTCCCATTTCGGTGAGGAACTCCTTCGTCTTCGCGTCGGCGGCGAAGATGCCGGCCTTGGCCCCGGCCTCCACCGACATGTTCGCCAGGGTGAAGCGCTCGGACATGGTGAGCCCCGACGCCCCGGGCCCGGTGAAGTCGAGGGACTTGTAGGTCGCACCGTCGGCGCCGATGCGCCCGATGATCGTGAGCATCAGGTCCTTGGCGTACACCCCGGGGGTGAAGGAGCCGGCGAGCTCGATCTTGAAGCTCTCCGGCACGCGCAGCCAGACCTTGCCCAGCGCTATGGCGAAGGCCACGTCGGTGGAGCCCATGCCGGTGGCGAAGGCCCCCAGGGCGCCCGCGGTGACGGTGTGGGAATCCGCCCCGACGAGGAGGTCGCCGGGGCGGATGTAATCCTCGACCATGCGCTGGTGGCAGACGCCCTCGCCGATCTCGGAGACTATCACGCCGGTCTTTCGGGCGAAGTCCCGCAGGATGGCGTGGGCGTTGGAAAGCTCCTTGCGCGGGCTGGGCGAGGCGTGGTCCAGGAAGATGACCGTCCGTTCGGGGTGGGCGGCCTGGACCTTCCCGGCCTTCTCCAGCTCACGCACCGCCAGGGGGCCGGTTCCGTCCTGGACCAGGGCGGCGTCCACGTCGGCGATGACCAGCTCCCCCGGCGCGGCCGGTCCGCCCGAGTGGGCGGAGATGATTTTTTCGGCGAGTGTCTGTCCCATGGGGCTCCTATAACACAGAGGAGACAAGGGGTTACGCCCAAGCCCGGCGGGGAGATAAACGAGCGAACCGAGCGAACCGAGCGAAGCCGTAGGGGCGGGGCTCGTAGGGGCGACCCGTAGGACGAGTCCTCTGCGGTCGCCCGCGGGCGGGGACAGAGCCCCGCCCCTACTACGGGTCGCCCCTACACGGCAAACCGAGCGAACCGAGCTATGTGAAGCAAACCGAGCTACGTCTCTGGCGAACCCCCCTGCCTTCCGTCCTACTGCTGGGTGTCCTGGACGAAGAAGCCGGTGCGGCGGAGCCTGTCCACCTCCTCCTTCATCGCGGGGAACTCCTTGGCCACGATCTCGATCATCTCCTGCTGGGAGATGGAGGTGGTGCGGCCCTCCTCGTACTGCTTCTCGACCCAGGCGGCGACGCGCGCGACCCGCTCGTCGTTCTTGTCTACCTTGTCCGCCCCCTTGGCCCCGGAGAGGAAAGACTGGATCCAGTAGGCGATGCCGGCGAGGCCTGACTTGTCGGTGATGGCGATTCCAGGGGGTCGGTTAAGTATCTTGGTGGTGTCGAAAATGTTGTAGATCTCCTCGTCCTTGGAGAGCCCGTCGGCGTGGATGCCGGCGCTCGTCGTGTTGAAGCTCGCCCCCACGAAGGGCATGTTCGAGGGTATCTTCCGATGGGGGAAGTTCATCTGGTAGTAGTCGGTGATGTCGTGGATGGCGACGGTGTTCATCCCGTCCAGGGTGCCCCGCAGGCCGGCGTACTCGAAGACCAGGCCCTCGATGGGTGTGTTGCCGGTGCGCTCGCCGTAGCCCAGCAAGGTCCCGTTGGCGTACATACAGCCGTAGAGCCAGGCCGTGCTGGCGTTGATGAGCACCTTGTAGAAGTCGTTGTGGCCGTGCCACTCGAGCTGGGATTTGGGGACGCCGGCCTCATGGTGCAGGCCGTACACCAGCTTGGGCACGCTGCGCGGCAGCGCGGCGCCGGCGTACGGCACCCCGTATCCCATCGTGTCGCACAGGCGAATGGTGATCGGTATCTTGGCTTCTTTGGAGCGCTCCATCAGCACCTGGGCGAAGGGGATGACGCAGCCGTAGTAATCGGCGCGGGTGATGTCCTCAAAGTGGCAGCGGATCTCGATACCGTCGGCGAGCGCCGCGTCCACCACCTTGAGGAAGCCGTCCACGGCCTGCTGGCGGGTCTTCTTGAACTTGCGGTAGATGTGGTAGTCGGAGATGGAGGTGAGAACGCCGGTCTCCTTGAGGCCCATGCCCTTTAAAAGATGGAAATCGCCGATGCTGGCGCGGATCCAGGCCGTCACCTTGGGATAGTCGTACCCCAGGTCCAGGCACTGCCGCACCGCCTCGCGGTCCTTCTCCGTGTAGAGGAAGAACTCGCTCTTGCGCAGGATGCCCTTCGGGCCCGAGAGCTTGTGCTCGAGCTTGAAAAGGTCCACGGTCTGCTTGACCGTATAGGGCGGCCTGGCCTGCTGGCCGTCGCGGAAGGTGGTGCTGGTGATGTAAATCTCGTCGGGGGGGTCCAACGGCACGTCTTTGCCGTCGAAGGGGATCATCGGGGGCTCGGTATAGGGGAACGCCTCGCGGAACAACTCCGGCTCGGCTCTGTCGGCGACGTCCATCTTCTTGCCGGTCGGTTCCCGCCAGATGCTCTTTTTTTCCTTGATAAACCAGCTCATCTCATCCTCCCGGTGTTCACAAACAAGGACCGTTTTTCATGCCCTATCGAACTTCAAGAAGGGATTGATTGCGGAGAGCGCTCGATTGAAGCGGCGGGGATGATGAACTGAACGTCGGGGGATACTCCAGACGAGCGCACACGCGAGAATACGGTACAAGGTCGGTATTGTCAAGGGGAAGAGTGGGTTTACGGAGAGACGACCCGAGGAGACAAGTTTAAATTACACAATAAGTTACACAATACGGTTCCCCACGTGCGAACGGACGGGGGAGAGTATCGGAGAAAATTTTCACGACCTGGGTCACAACCCGAGCCTCTCCGCCGCCAGGTCCCGGCCCGCGACCATATTGGAGAGCTTGGCGAAGGCCACCTCCCAGGTGCGCGTCCGCAGGCCGCAGTCCGGCGCCACGAAGACGCGCCCCGGGTCCCCGACGACCTCGCAGGCGAAAAGGATGCGGTCGCGAATCAGCTCCGGCGGCTCGATGAAGTCGGTGTGCACGTCCAGTACGCCCAGCCCCACGACGAAGGCGGTGCCCTTGAGGAAGTCGAGGATGCCGTAGCCGATCCTCTTATCCTTCGAAACGCCGGGCTCCCGGGAGTCGCGGTTGGCGTACTCCAGGTGGACTTCGTCGAGCACGCCCTCGAGCTCGGTGAGCCGGGGGAAGAGGAGGTCGTAGTTCGAGAAGCAGATGTGGACGGTGAAGAAGGCTTTCCCCGCCAGGTCGCCGACGCTCAGGCGGGTGGCCTCGATAAACTCCGGTATCTCGTCTCGCTTGGTGGTGGCGGCGGGCTCGTCAATCTGTAGGAACCGGGCGCCCGCCTCGTGGAGGGAGCACAGGTTGGGATGGACGATGTCCCCGGCCACGTCGTAGAGGAACCGCGCCCGCGCTTCTTTTCGGGTTTGGCCGACGTCCCGGGCGCCGGGGGCGACGCCGCCGCCGTAGTGCTCGTCGAAGGACCAGTCCACCAGCGTGTAGGCGCCGGTAACCGGAATCTTGACCTCCCGCCGGGCGAAGGAGGCGATGGTCCGGTACTCTTCGGTGTGGTAGGGCGCCTCGAGCGAGGGCCGGGCAACGCAGGAGGCCTTGCGGTAGTACTTGTCGTCGAAGCTGCGCACGTGGCCCCGGAAGGCGAAGCCGCCCATCCGGCGAACCGGGTACTCGTACATCTCCACCCGGTGCTGTTCGCCGTCCCAGACCAGGTCGAGCCCCGCCCGCTCCTGGAGACGGACGCCAAAGAGGGAGGAGAATCGGACGATGCGGTCCTTCTCCTCGGCGGTGAAGCCGTCCCGCTTGGCCAGGAGTTCTAGAAGCTCGTCCTGCTCCTCGACGCCCAGACGCCCACCCCACTCTCGGGCGTGCTCGAGGTCGTTGTCGTCCAGGGGTTTTCCGCGGAAGGGCTTGACCCGCCAGGGAGGCTTGGCCATGGAGCCGATCTCGTGCGTGAAAAGCGGCCTCATCACAGTGACTCCCGCAGGTTAGCGACCTTGGCCTCCAGCACGGCCCGGGGGAGGAGCTCCGCCGGCCCGTTGGGCGTCAGGTGGATTTTATCTTCCGGCAGTCCGCCGCGCAGACGCGACCTAACACCCCGCAAAACGTCGGGGGATTCGACGAGCGTCGAGCCGGTGGAGAGGACGCCCGCCAGGAGGGCCTTGCCCTCCGGAAGGCTGCCGAGGACGTCGTCGAGCGTGTTGGCGTAGAGGTCCACCCCGAATCCGTCCGCAGGCAGACTGAAGAAATATTCCCCATCACCGCCCAGGGGGAAGAAGGCGCTCACCAGGTAAATAGGCGTCGGGGACATGGCCTTGAGCCGCTCGATGAAACCCGCGCCGACGCGGCGGTCCTCGCCTGAAAAGTTACGGTAGCCGAAGCCGGGCTCGAAGAGGCACAGGACCTTGTTCGGCAGCTTCACCAGGGGCTCCGCCGCATCCGCTAAAATCTCGGCGATTCGCTGCAGGCCGAGGCCCCGGGAATAATCGCGGAAGACGAAGGGGAAGGGAAGGGTGAAAACCAGCCCCTCCTCTTTTTTGAAGAGGCCGTCGGCCAGGAAGTAACGGCGGACCCAGTCATCGAGACGGGATCCTTCAACCGCGGCGTCCGGGGGAAGATCGAGGGTGCGCCAGAAGGTATTGGTCTCGAAGAACCGCGCCAAGCCTCCCACCGCGCAGCCGGGGATGATTTCCGCGAAGGGACGCAGCAGGTCGCCCCAGGCGAGCAGGCCGGGTGAAACGTAAGGCAGCCCATCCTGGAGGCGCCGCAGGCCCTCCGCGTCGGCCCGCCTCACCTCCTCGAGCTCCCGCCGGAGGATCCGCCCCCGCTCGAAATCCCGCGTGGCGCGGACCAGCCCCTCCGAACGCGGCATGATACCGGGCAGGAGAACTTCCATGTCAGCCCAATCTCCCCTGAATGTGGTCCAGAATCCTCTCGGAGAGCTCCAGGTTCGAGTACATCACGTGCTCGACGTTGAACCCCAATTCGATCCCCGAACCTTGCAGGTCTCCGGCCGTGAAATCGAAAATTTCCCCGATCACCCGCTCGACCACCTCGAAGGTGCGCTCCTCGATGCGCTCCTCCTCCTCCACCAGGTAGCCCAGCACCGCCGAGGGGAACTCCACCCCCAGCCAGGTCATGAACTCGATATCCCGGATACGGGAAGCCGGGGTGAGGGAGACGTAAACGTCGGGGAAGCCGAGCCCCTCCTCCCGGCACCGGCGGTCGAGCTGGGCGAGCACCTGTTTCAGGTTGGCCGTCTCGAAGACGATTTGGGAGCAGAAAAAATCTATCCCCGCCTTCATCTTGGCGACGATGCGGTCCGCCTCGCGGGGCCGCGTGAAGATGGTTATGCCGCCCAGCCGCACGTCGGGGTAATTCTCCCGGACGAAGGCCGCCGCCTCCGGAACCGACCAGCCCGGGTACTGGACCCGGTGGGACTCGCCGCCCACCAGGATGAGGTCGCGGACGCCCTTGGCGTGGACCTCCCCGACCCAGTCGCGGAACTTCTCCGGCGGGACGAGGACACAGATTTTATTCGGTACGAGGGCCACCCCCGGCGAGACCTCCCGCACCATCTCGCCGAAGCGGACCTGGTCCATCTTCTTCAAAAAGCTCACCGCCCGGCTGCCGTCCCGGCTCTCGCTCACCACCTCGGGGATGTTCAACCGGGTGATGGAGTTGGCCTCCAGAATCCGGGCGACACGGGAGGCCCAACTCCGTACCTTGCCCTCCAGCCAGGACTGGGGCGGGGTGATGATTTCGAAGATGATGCTTTTTACCATGGCGAACCTGTGGAACCCGAGGCAAGCGCCGCGAGCGGCGAATGATTGGTCACGGGCTTAACTCGCTGCGCTCTGTTTCGCCGGGGACGGAACTCGCTTCGCTCTTTTTCGGGGAGAATAGCACACGTACCCGCCGGGCGTAAGGGGTAGTCCGCCCTGTCTCCATCATCCGACGATCCGCGCGCCGCCGGCCGGCATCAACGCGCGACCGGGTTGGAGGTGAGCCTTAACCGGGTCCGTCCTCTTTTTATCTTCTTCACTTCCCGTCGGCGAGGGTTGGTTGAATTATGCCCTTGAAGTTGCCGAGTTTTGTCGAAAAAATTATCGAGGCGAGAATGGCGGCTATCCCGCCCGCGAACAACGTCCACGGCGCGGTTATGACGTCCGCGAGACCGCCCACCAGAAGGTTCCCGAAAGGGAGGATGCCCATCAAGGCGGTCGAGTAGAAGGCCATCACCCGGCCGCGCTTCGATTCGTCCACTATGTTCTGGATGACCGTGTTCGATGTAGCCAGTTGGGCCATCATCCCGAAACCGGCGACGGCCATGAGGATGAGTGAAACCCAGAGCGATCTCGAAAATGAGAACAGAAGCAGTCCCACGCCGAATATGCAGACGGCGAAAGGAATGATTTTCCACAGGCCGAAAAAGGACTTGCGCGACGCGAGGAACACCGCGCCGCCCAAAGCACCCACTCCGATGGCGCCCATGAGGAAGCCGTAGGTCCGGGCGTCGCCCGAAAGCACGGTCTTCGCCATGACCGGCATGATCGTTATGTAAGGCAAGGCCGTGAGGCTCAGGAACGAGAGCATCAGAAGGATGGATCGTATGGGCGGAGTGTGGAAGGTGTAGGAAAGGCCTTCCTTTAGCTCGGCAAACACCTTTGCTTCGCCTCTCTCCGGCGTCGCGCGGTCTATCCGCATGGCGGCGAGCGAGGCTATGACCGCGAGAAAGCTCACCGCGTTCACGAGAAAGCAGACCTTCTCGCCGAATGCGGCTATCACGAATCCGGCGATCAGAGGCCCGATGAGCCTCGCGCCGTTGAACAGGGCCGAGTTCATCGCGATGGCCGAGGCCAGATCCTCCCGGCGGTCCACCATTTTAATAACGAAAGCCTGCCGCGTGGGCATATCCACGGAGTTCACCAGGCCAATGAAGAGGCCCAGGGCGAATATGTGCCATATCTGGACGACGCCGGCGTAGACGATGACGGTCAAAATGACCGCCTGAAGCGCCGCCAGACCCTGCGTCCAGAAAAGGATGCGACGGCGGTCGAGCCTGTCTATGAGGACGCCGGCGAATGGCGTGACCACGAGGTAGGGAATCTGGGTGACGAACCCCACCGCGCCGAGGAACATGGCCGAGCCCGTGAGCTTGTAGATGAGCCAGGACATGGCTATCATCTGCATCCACGTGCCGATGACGGAGACGCCCTGCCCGATGAAGAAGAGCCTGTAGTTGTAATACTTGAAAGCGCGCAGCA
>MFAF01000005.1:0-1886 GCA_001774505.1 Candidatus Coatesbacteria bacterium RBG_13_66_14
ACGACCCCGTTTACATTCTGGACAGCGAACACAGGGAAGATTCAATTTACTCTGCATACGCACCTTCCGATCAACTTTTTGTCGTATGGTCGAGCAGCTGGACGCCGTACTATAACGACATTAGCTATGCTCAAGTCGCCGAGGACGGCACACTGACCATCCAGCCTACCAGAATCTTCGAAGACGATGGGGTTTTCGAACAGGCACCTACAGTGACGGTAGATTCATTAGGCCACGCGCACATCTTATGGCAGCGGGAGACGGACGGTTCCCTCGATATCTGGTACGCCCAGCTCGACACGACCGACGGTTCGTACGTTGTTGATCCTAAACACCTGCTAAACACTCAAACACCTTCCGACAACTTTATATACGCTGTTCCCGACAAAGACGACAACATCCACCTCCTCTACTGTATCAGTGAATGGGATGGTGAGGACTGGTGGGATTCCCCGCAGCACGCCAAGTTGGATTCTTCGGGCAACCTCCTGGCCTACGACCAACCTGTTTCTGACGATTCCTTTTACCAGATGTCTCCAACTTGGGACAAGGGAATCGCGGTAGATTCCGACGGGAACGTCCACGTCGTCTATACATACCAATTCCCTATCCCTGATGATGGGATAGATCACTCGGTGGTGTACCGGAAAATCGACGGCGATACGGGAGCTCCGCTCACTCCACTGATAGACCTGGGTTATACGGCGAGAATTGGTAACGATCCCCTGGCTGGCGAACCCCAGGATTACAGGCCATCCATATGCATTGACTCAGAAGATCGTGTACACGTGTCTTACATACATTTCGAAAGTCCCAATAAAATCATAACGCGTGTGGTTCTAGACAAGGATGGTAATGTAATAGTACCGCCAAAACTTGTTTATTATCAGTTTGGTTTAGGTTTTGCTGAAAACAACTCGTTTATCAGCGACTCCGGGCGTATCTTTTTATTCTGTAACTGCGACAATGGGATAGCGATCTTTGAATTCGATGAGAATGGTGATCTGGTAGGTGATCCGGTTTTTCACCTGGGTGTAATAGCCGGTCACGATAACATGGGCGCCACCGGAGCGGTCGGTCCCTCGGGATTGATACGCATCGTCGGGCGAAGCAGGGAAGACAACTGGGACTACGATGTGATGTACGTTCGGCAGATTGAGAATCCGGGGGTGGAAGACGCTCTATTTAACGCTGAGTCAAACGACGATGGCATCCTCCTTTCCTGGCAAGAGGAAGGAGACTTAGTGGGCTCCATCTGGCGCTTGGAGCGAGACGGGGAGCGCCTGGTCAACCTCTCCGGCGACGCCCTCTACCGCTACCTCGACCGCGACGCCGAGCCCAACATCACCCATCTCTACACCCTCGAAGCCACCCTCCCCGACGGCTCAATCCATCGCTTCGGCCCCGTGGAAGCCGCCTGGCCGGGGCCGGACGCTGGCCGATTCACCCTCTACGCGGCTTTCCCCTGCCCGGCGACGGACCGGGTGACCCTCGTCTACTACCTCCCGGAGGACATAAAAAACGCAGAGTTCTCGCTCTACGACCTCTCGGGGCGGCTCGTAGCGTCCTCCGTGAGCGTCCCCATTGCCCCCGGCCGCCACGAAATAGCCTACGATACCTCGGCGTTGCCTCCCGGCGTGTACCTCGTCCGCCTTGCTACCAATACCGGCAACTTAACCCGGCGGGTGGTGATTGCGCGGTAGCTCTAAATATTCGTAGGGCGGGGGCTCTGTACCCCGCCCTTTTTATAAGGTAGCCCTCACCGCCATCCCCGTCGGCGCGCCGCTCCCACAGGGAGAGGGGGGCCGCGCCGCCGTGTTTTTTTACGTTCCCAGCCTCGACCCTCACCCCAACCCTCTCCCTGGAAGGGAGAGGGGGCCGCTACA
>MFAF01000005.1:1934-10000 GCA_001774505.1 Candidatus Coatesbacteria bacterium RBG_13_66_14
CGGGAACCTCCTCGCCCGCATCCCAGGCGGTCCCGACGTCGAAGAAGAGCGCGCCCTCGACGTGGGTGAAGGCGATGGTGCCCGCAGGCAGGCCCAGGGCCAGGTAATCCAGCACCGGGAAGCGCCACTCGAGGTTGCCCATGACCAGGCGGGTGCCGTTGAAGTAGCCGAAGGGATAGCCGCGCATGGACAGTGCGCCGCCGAAGTAAGTGCGGCGCGCGTCGAAACCGCCGGAGAATTGGCCGACGGCCCGGGCGGCCAGGGTCGTGCGCCGGCTCGTGCGCAGGTAGTACCGCACGTCGCCCCAGAAGGAATTGTAGGCCGCGCTCCCCGTGGAGAGGTCGAAGGTCTGGCCCGCCGACAGGTTCACCCGCGCGCCGTCCACCGGCCCGATTAAATCCCACAGGGTGTTGTCGAAAACGAAACCCAGGTAGCCCGAGGCCAGGGGGCGGTTGGTCCAGGTCTCGTCCAGGTAGTCGTAGAGCTCGCTCCCGCGGGCGACGACGCTGGCCTCGAGGCGGACGTAGCGGCTGAAGGGGTAGTTCAGGAGGCCGACGACGCCGTAACGCCTCTCGTAGTAAGGGATGAGCGTGGTGTAATCGGTGTAGTCGTCCACGTAATGGAAGGCCCCGGCGCCCCACCCCAGGCGGCGGCTCCGGTTGACGTAGGTCGCAGCGACGTTGAGGTAGTCGAAGAAGTTGTCGAGGTTCTCGCCCATCGAGTAGAGCTGGAAGATTATCTGCTGGTCGCCGGTGAGGTCGGTCAGGCCGAGGGCCGTGCCGAAGCCGGTCCCGAACTCGGGGTCGAAGGCGACCTCGGAGCGGACGACGTCCAGGGTGAACTCGGACCTGTAGGGGTGGACCTCGCCGATCTCCTCCCGGGCGTCCAGGCTGGGCGGTTCCTCCACCGGCGCCGCTGGGAGAGGCTCGCCGGCGGGTAGTTCCTCGAGCCCATCGAGGAGGTAGACGCCGAACGAGTACCCCTGGAGCCCCTCGCACAGGACGCGGCCGTCCGGGGTGAAGGAGGCGTTCCAAGCCCCGGTGAAGAGCCGGGTCAGGCGCGTGACCGAACCGTCCTCCTCCAGGCGGTAGAGGTCGGCGGCCCCCCCGCGGTCCGAGGTGAAGCACAGCCGGCCCCCGGAATCGAAGAAGGGGCCGGAGTCCTCCCAGGGCCCCTCGGTCAGGGGAACCACCGTCCCCGTGGCCGGCTCCAGCCGGAAGAGGTTCCGGTGATCGGAGAGGAAATCGCCCCCGGAGTTCGAGGCGAAGACCACGGCCTCCCCGTCGGGGGTGAAGACGGGGTGTGACTCGCAGGCGAGGTCCCGGGTCAGACGCTCCACCGAGCCGTTTGCCGCGTTCACCATGTAAAGGTCCGAGGCGCCGCCCGCGTCCAAGCCCGCCAAGACGATCCTCCCCCCGTTCCAGGAGGGGTCGGAGAGGGCCACGGTGTCCCCCACGGTGTACCGATCCGTCACGCCGCCGGAGCCCAGGTCGTACACGCAGAGCTCGTCCCGCCCCTGGCGGCCGGCGACGAAGGCCACCCGCCCGGCGGGGTCGGTGTCCAGGGAGGTGGCGAACATGAGCAGGCTCTCGTAGTCCGGGTCCCGTTCGGCGACCAGGAGGCTCGTGTAATCTATTTCTCCCTCGAGCGGCGCCCAGAAGAGACCCTGGTATCCCAGGTAGTCGGAGAGGTAGACGAAACCCGGCACGCCGTCCTTCTCGGCGTAGGCGGGGGCCAGCGCCATCTCCTCCTCGCCGGTGCGGCGCTCCCCGGCCTCGTCCAGGAACATCCGATCGGCGACCTCGGGATAGTAGCGCCGCTTCAGCCAGTTCCGCCAGTCCCGGTCCAGCTCTTCGAGCTCCACCCCCAGGGCGTCCCGAAGGACCACGCTGAAGTGCTCACTGGTGTAGGACTTGCGGACCAGATCGAACAGGGCGTCCTCGCCGTAGGTTTTCGCGATGTACGCCACGGCGGACTGCCCCTCCTTGTACAAGAGGAACACCGGCCCGTAATACTCGAGCGCGGTGAGCGGGACGACCTTTTCCTCGAGCACCAGGTCCCGCACGTAGATTTCCATCTCGGTGTTCACGCCCTGGCTCAGGTACTCTGCCAGCCCCTCCTCGAACCACAGGGAGGGCCGGGCGTAGCTGGCGACGCCGCGCCCCGCCACCGACGAGCGCAGCAGGGCGTAAACGAAGACGTGGACCAGCTCGTGGTGGAGTGTGTGGGCGAAGTCGGCCAGGTCGCCGGAGTTGGGCAAGGCCACCCGGCCCTTCATGTACTCGGTGAAGCCGCCCACGGACTCGGGCAGCAACCCGGCGTAGATGCGCGTCTGCCGGAAGCTGGTCCGGTCGGCGTAGACGAAGACGGGGACGCGCCACGGCACGGTGCAGCCGAAGGCGAGCGCCAGCTCGTCGTAGTACCCCTCGGCCAGCTCCGCGGCGATTTTCCCCAGCTCCCGTTCCTCGGGGTAGAAGTGGACGTCGAAGTGCTCGCACGCCAGGACCTGCCAGTCCAGGTCCCGGTAGGCCACCTTGTTCTGGCCGAAGGTGGAGTATGCCGAGGCGGCGAGGGGGACGAGGAGTAACGGCAGGATGTGGCGGAGGGTGGGTTTTGCCGACGGCATAGCTCGGTTTGCCGGGGGCATAGCTCGCTTCGCTCGGTTCGCTCGGTTCATGACGTGCCCAGAAGTAGGGGCGACTTTGGAGCGGTTCGTCCGCGGGCGGGGACAGAGCCCCGCCCCTACGCCTCACGACGGCGCCTAGGCCTCCAGCTTGCGCAGCGCCTCCGCGGGCGGTATGCGGCTGGCCCTCCGCGCCGGCAGCCAGGCGGAAACGACCGCCACCACGAGCGCCAGCAGGACGCCGCACGCGAAGAGCCACCAGGGGAGGTGGAAGAAGTTCTTCGGCTTGAAGGTGAACTCGGGCAGGTACTCCACCAGGAGCGCGTTGGCCGCCGCGGTGGACCCCCAGCCCAGGAGCACGCCGACGACGCCGTTCGCCAGGCCGATGATGCCCGCCTCGCCGGCGAAGAGGCCGCGGATGTCACCCCGCGTGCAGCCCACGCAGCGCAGGACGCCAATCTCGACGCTGCGCTCGCTGACCAGGAGGCTGAAGTTGTTGAAGATGCTGAAGGCGGCGATCAACAGGATTATCACGGCGACAATGGCCAGGACGGCGGTGACGGTGTCAATTGTCAGGCCGGCCTTCTCCACGGCCTCGCGGCTGGTCTCGATGCCGAAGCCCGAGCCCTGGGCGAAGGCCCCCAGCTCGGCGGCGACCCGGGTGTCGGCGCAGACCACGTAGGCCCGGGTGTAGCCCTCCGGCCCGGTCCGGCCGGTCAGCCGGGCGGCCTTCTCGACCTCCTGGAGGGGGATCGTCACCCCCAGCACCACCGCCTTGGGCGAGAATCCGACCACCACGCCGGTGCGCTCTACGTAGGCCTCGCGCTCGAAGCTGGACCGACCCAGGAAGATGCCCAGGCGCGTGCCGAGGGCCTGGTCGGCGGTCAGGCGCCGGAGGCCGTTGGCCGGGGCGAAGCCCTCGTTGTAGAAATCCAGGAGCTGGGGGGAGAGGATGACGGGTATCTCGCCGGGCGAGAGAGCGACGTCGCGGTAATCCGCCGCCGCGGCCTCGATCATCCGCGGGTCCCAGCCGTCCACCCCCATGTCGGTGCGGAAGGTGGGCATGGCGAAGGGGCCGATGGTCACACCCTTGAGGGAGCAGGGGAAGGCGGCGGTGAGGGCGGGGTAGACTCGGGTGACGCCGGGGCGGCTTCCCAGGAGCTCCACCGCCGCGTCGTCCAGCGGCGCCGGCTCGCCCAGGAGCCCCGGGCCCTGGGTCACGATGACCTCGTTCAACGGGAGCTTGGCCAGGATGCCCTCGATGACCTCCCGGCGCACCCCCTGGCCCAGGCCGACCAGGAACACCAGGGCGGCGATGCCCAGGGCTATCCCCATGGAGGACAGGACGCTTCGCCGACGGTGGCGGCGGAGGTTGGCCAGAATCAGCCGAAACGAGTTTCCGGGCTTCACCCTGGGGGTCCTGGACGGTTCGCCTTACGAGGCGTAGTCGGTCGCCCGGTGCTCCCGGATGACCGTTACCTTGATCTTGCCGGGATACTCCATTTCCTTCTCGACGCGGCGGGCCACCAGGTGTGAAATTTCGTCCGCCGCCAGGTCGTCCGAGTCCGCGGGATTGACGATGATTCGTATCTCCCGCCCGGCCTGGATGGCGTAGGAGCGCTCGACGCCGGGGAAGGAGTCGGCTATCTCCTCGAGCTTGGTCAGGCGCTTGATGTAGAGGTCGAGGGTCTCGCGGCGGGCGCCGGGCCGGGCCGCAGAGAGGGCGTCGGCGGCCATCACCAGCACCGCCTCGGGCGTGTCGGCCTCGACGGCGTCGTGGTGCGCCTCGATGGCGTTGATGATGGGCGGCTTTTCGTTGTACCGGCGGGAGAGGTCGGCCCCGATCTGGGCGTGAGTACCCTCCACCTCGTGGTCCACAGCCTTGCCGATGTCGTGCAGGAGACCCGCGCGCCGGGACAGCTTCTCGTCGAGACCCAGCTCGGCCGCCATCATCCCGGCGAGGTGCGAAACCTCCAGGGAATGCTGCAGGACGTTCTGGCCGAAGCTAGTCCGGTAGCGCAGCCGTCCGAGGAGGTTGACGATCTCGGTGTGCAGCCCCTGCACGTGGGTGTCCAGGGCCGCCTGCTCGCCCGCCTCGCGCAGGGTGGTCTTCATCTTCGCCGACACCTTGGCGACGATGTCCTCGATGCGCCCCGGGTGGATGCGGCCGTCCTGGATCAGCTTCTCCATCGTCTGCCGGGCGATCTCGCGTTTCACCGGGTCGAAGCCGGACAGGATCACCGCCTCGGGGGTGTCGTCCACGACCACGTCCACGCCGGTGGCCATCTCGAAGGCGCGGATGTTGCGGCCCTCGCGCCCGATGACCCTCCCCTTCATCTCGTCGGAGGGTAGCTGAACCACGCTGACCGTGATTTCGGACACCTGGTCGCTGGCGATGCGCTGGACGGCGTTGGTGATGATCTTGCGGGCCTCGTCCTCGGCCCGGGCCTGGGCCTCCTCGCGCATCTCCTTGAGGAGCTTGACCGACTCGTGCTCCACCTCGGCGCGCAGGTTCTCCAACAGCATCGCCCTGGCCTCTTCGGCCGTCATCCCGCTCAGGCGCTCCAACAGGCGCGTCTGCTCTTCGGCGAGCTTGACCAGGTGCTCCTCCCGGGTGGCGAGGGCGGCCTCGAGCTCCTCGAGCTTCTTCCCCCGGACCTTCACCTCGTCCAGGCGCTCGTCGAGCTCCGACTCCCGTTTCTCGAGCTGGCCCTCCTTGGAGGAGAGCCATTTCTCGATGCGCTGGAGCTCGCCCCGGCGCTCGTCGGCCTGCTTATCGAACTGATGCTTGATGGCCGAGGCCTCGTCCCGGGCCTCGAGCTTGGCTTCCCGGACGATGGACTTGGCCTCGTTGCGGGAGTCCGCCAGGAGCTTCTCGGCGGCCTCCTCGGCGGAGGCGAGCTTGCGCTTGGCGAAAATGCGGCGCAGCCAGTAGCCCAGCCCCGCGCCGAGGACCAGGACCACGGCCAGGGATATGTAAAGGTAGGGGGGAGAGAAGATGCCCACTGGGGATCACCCCGTCTCAAGCGCCCGAGGCGCTCGTGGTCGGAAAATTTGAGACGGGGCTGTCTGGGCGGGCTGCCGGGGCGGGGTCACCTGCTCGTGTCGCGATATCCGGGGAATGGCTCGAGAACCGTGGGGGTTGTCCGGAGCTTTACTTCGACGCGTTTTGTGTTTTTCACGGCTCTTTTAGATTTCCCGGTCGGTGACACGAAAAGAAGCTGATAACCCGGCAAAGGGATCGAGGTTCCGAAAGCGAGGTGCCCGTCCGTCAGCCCCGTCGGCTACGGCGAATGTGCAACTCTGGCCGGAGTATAACAACATCCGTTCCACGTAGTCAACAAGTTATTGTGGATGCGCCCCTTATCCAGGACGGCCCCGTTTCGACATAAAAAAAATCCCCCAAGGGTGGAAGTATACCGGGTCGAAAAGACAAGGGGTTTTAACCCCATGTAAAACACCCCGCGGGCGGAGGGCGAACCCCGAAGGGCGCCGGGTCAGAAAATTCCCCGCCGGCGGCGGTCCAGGCTGTGCATCAGGCGCCTTACTTTCCGCTTCGCCTCCCGGCCCCGGAGCCGGGCGATCCGCTCTACGACATCCTTGCGGGGGCGGAAGGTCTGAAAGACCAGCGGCCGGAGAAGAATGGTCCGCCACCCGGCCACGCGCACCAGGCGACCGGTGCGGTTGCGCCCGGCGTCGGCATCGGGTCCGCCCAGGTCGTAAACCCAGAAATGGGGCGAATCCAGCTCGTAGAGCTCCACCAGCCGTTGCCGATGAACCAGGCCGTCCCCGCCGACGTAGGACAGGCGGGCCAGAGCGCGGCTCCGCTTCAGGAAGCCGAGAAGGTACACGAGGTGGGGGGAGATGGTCCCCTCCTCCCGGGTCCGGCCGGCGAGGTAGGCCGCCCGGAACCGCCGGGCCGCGGCGCGCAGTTCGCGGCGCCGGTCCTGGTAGGCGAACCAGCTCCGCAACTGCTCGTCCAGGCCGCCGGGGTGCTTTTCCTCGTGCATCGGTCACCGGGGGTGGGGTTCGGGGGTATTATACCAATTAACCGCCGAAAGGGTAAGCCCGACGTTTACAACGCCGGGGGCAGAACCTATAATCACCCCGTTCCGGTTTCAGGCCACGGCTTCACGCAAGGACCCGCGAGCCACGGGAGGCAACGAATGGCAGACCCCCCAATGCGCCCCGGCAGGGGCACCCGATTCGTCCACGGCGGCGACGAGCACGATCCCCACACCGGCGCCGTGAGCACCCCCATCTACCAGGTGTCCACCTTCGCCTTCAAGTCGGCCGAGCACGGCGCCGCCTGCTTCGCCGGCGAGGAGGAAGGCTACATCTACAGCCGGCTGGACAACCCCACCATCAAGGTTTTCGAGAAAAAGCTGGCCTACCTTGAGGGCGCCGACGAAGGGCTGGCCTTCGCCTCGGGCATGGCCGCCATCCACAACCTCATCTGTCACGCGGCCCACGGCGGCCACGTCGTTTCCGGGAACGCGGTGTACGGAGGCACCTTCGCCCTCTTCGAGCACCTCGCCCCCCAACTCGGCATCGACGTCAGCTTCGTGGACACCACCGACCCGGGGAACATCGAGCGGGCGATGCGCCCGGACACGCGGCTGGTCTTCGTCGAGACTCCGGCCAACCCCACCCTGGCCGTCACCGACATCGCCGCCGCGGCGGAGCTGGCCCACTCCCGGGGCGCCCTCCTCGCGGTGGACAACACCTTCTCGACCCCGTACCTCCAGCGGCCGCTGGAACACGGCGCCGACGTCGCACTCCACAGTTGCACCAAGTACATCGGGGGCCACGGGGACGCGGTGGCCGGGGCGTACTGCGGACCCCGGGAGTTCATGAACGAGTCGCGGGACTGGCGCACCGACATCGGCGGGGTCATCTCGCCGTTACAGTGCTGGCTCCTTTTGCGCGGGCTGAAGACGCTGCACCTGCGCGTCGAGCGGTCCCAGGCCAACGCGATGGCCCTGGCCCGTTTCCTCGAAGGCCACCCCAAGGTCGAGAGGGTGCGCTACCCCGGCCTGGAATCGCACCCGCAGTACGCGGTCGGCAAAAAGCAGATGCAGGGCCCCGGCGGGATACTGAGCTTCGACGTGGCCGGCGGCGTGGAGGCGGGCGCCAGGCTCATCAACTCGGTACGGCTGATGACCGTCGCCGTCTCCCTGGGCGACTGCGCCACGCTCATCGAGCACCCGGCAAGCATGACGCACTCCACCATGAGCCCCGAGGCGCAGGCCCGGTACGGCATCACGCCGGGGCTGGTCCGCATCGCCGCGGGGATCGAGGACGCCGACGACCTGCTCGCGGACCTGGATCAGGCGCTGGCGAAGATGTAGCGTCTGGACTGGACACCGACCGTCTGCTATAATGCGCCCTCGCCGAGGGTGGGTGATCGGATGGATAACCGGCTCGATTATGTTACTGCGAT
>MFAF01000005.1:10022-10155 GCA_001774505.1 Candidatus Coatesbacteria bacterium RBG_13_66_14
AACTAGTGCTCTCGTAGCAACTGAGTGTGGAGCTTCAAGCTAATACACATCGGTGAGGAATCTGGTGTCGCTCGCGGCGATAACCTCTCGAACGGTAACAAACCTTCGTCGCGGAACTAGGTCGAGCTTTAAG
>MFAF01000005.1:10215-11180 GCA_001774505.1 Candidatus Coatesbacteria bacterium RBG_13_66_14
GAGGGGGCGAATTTCTGTCCGAAATGCGGCGTCAAGGTGGCCCAGGGGCCAGCCCCGACGGATTGGGCCGGGCAACCGCAGCCGACGGCGCCGGCGCCCGATAAATCCATAGCGCAACCGCCGCGGACGGAGGTCAAACCCGAGCCTGCGATCTCGCGGCTGGACGAGGGCGGATGGGCTCGAATAGTGCTTTCGCTCGGGATGCTCGGGTTGCTCTTCATCGCCTTCACCCGGTTTTCCGGACCCTTCCCGGCGATGAGCCTGGGCAGCTTCATCAACCGAGCCATCGGTTACGGGACCGCCCTGCCCATCCTGGGGATCCTCTTCGGGGGCGGCATGATCGGGACGGGGTTCGTCTTCCGGGAGAGGCTCGGGGAGCTCTTGACGGACACGGAGATACTGCTGATCGGCGGCGGCGTGGCCGCGTCGGCGGTCCTGATGATGATTCCCAGCCTGAGCATGGGCGAAATCGGCTGGTTCGTCTTCGAGCTCCTGATCGGAGTCATCCTGGCGCAGGTCGGGATAACCCTCCTGCGGACCACCGCCCGTTTCACCGACAACAAGGTGGAGGCGGTCTGCGGGCGCGTGGTGGCCGTTTCCCTCATGGTCTTCGCGGTCTTCACCGCCGTGACCGGGGTGGGGATCCTGGTGCGCTCGATCACCCTGTCGGTGGACCTGCCCAACGTCTTCTTGATCATCTCCAGCGTCACCGGCCTGCTGGGCGTGCTGGGCTTCGCCGGCGCCACCGTCCTGCGCCTGCTGGGCGTCAAGCCTTAGCGGTGAACCTCCGCGGTAATGACGAGGGGAGCCACCGGGCTCCCTTTTTTTGACCCAAGGGGTTAAACCGAGCGAAGCGAGCTATGCCTCCGGTAAAACCTCTTGTCTTATATCCCCGGGAAAAAAACCGCTCAACGCGGTAAAGGGGACGCCCCTAATCCGTTCACTCCTGCTCGTCGTCCCGGTGG
>MFAF01000005.1:11198-17590 GCA_001774505.1 Candidatus Coatesbacteria bacterium RBG_13_66_14
CGAAGACGGAGGTTCCGCAGGTCGCAGATGACGAGGTCGGCCGCCGAGAGGTCCTGGTGGAGGGTCAAGTCGTGGGGCAGGGCGATGACCATCATCCCGGCCTTCTTGGCCGCCAGGACGCCGGGGCGGGAATCCTCGAAGACCAGGCAGTTCTCCGGGGGCACCCCGAGCATCTCGGACGCCCGCAGGTATATCTCCGGGTCGGGCTTGTTGTTGGACACGTCGGCCGAGGTGAGGACGACCGTGAAGTAGGGGCGGAGCCCGAACCGGTCCAGCACGGCGTTCACCGAGTCGGGATGGGCGCTGGAGGCGAGTGCCACCGGCATCTCCCGGCTCAGCCGGCGGACCAGCCCCTCGACGCCTGGTCGCAGCTTCATCCGATCTTGGATGAACTTCGTGTAGAGCTCGTTCTTCGCCCGCCGGACATCCTCGACGGAGGCCTCGATGCCGTACCTTTTCAGGTGGTCCGGCAGCCTCCCCTGGCCGATCCAGTTCTCGATGAAATCCTCGCGGGTGAGGGTCTTGCCGTAGCCGGCCAGAATTTCGGCGTAGGCCTCGAACTGGAGCGGTTCGGAGTCCACCAGAACGCCATCCAGATCGAAGATGACGGCCTCGATCATGTCAGCGGTATCCCCCTGCCGCGGCGTACGCGCCCACCCGGCCGCTTCGCGGATGGAACGGGCCACTTGCCTTCATTAGGAAAGCATTATATCAGAAAACGGGCCTCCGGGAAAAAGGAGGGGGCATGTTGAATCACCGTTAAAAAAGAGGCTCTCCGGAGAGCCCCCTTTTTTAAACCAAATGAAGCGGAGGTATACCCCCGCAACCCCGGAGGAGTCAGTTCACCTCCATGGAGTAATCCACGAAGCGGTCCCAGTACTTGTTGGTCTCGTCGGCCCAGCTGAAGTAGGCGTCCACGAATACCTTGAGCGCCGCGAGGTCCTTCAGGCCGTCGGCCAGGATGGCGCCGTTTATCACCGACACCTGGCTGCGGGGGTTGATCTGAACCGACCGGAGGAAGTACTCCAGGGCCGTGGCGTTGTCCACCTCCCACAGCGAGAGCGCCACTTTCTGGTACGCCCGGTCGGAGAGGTCGGTGACCGTCAGGATGCCCTTCCAGGTCTCAAGTGCCCGGTCGGTGTACGCCTGGGAGAGCGCCGTGAAATCGCCGATCTCGGCGGGGTCCACCGACATCTCGGCCCGCCCGGCGTAGAGGCTGGAGAGCCGCTCGTTTGTCTCGGCCACGCTCACCCAGCCGGAGACGAAGCCCGGGTCAACCTCCACGGCTCTGTCGTAATACTCCAGGGCCTTGTCGAAGTACTCCAGGACGAGGGCGGGGTCAATGGAGTACTTGACGTAATCCTCGGCGCCCAGGGTCCAGCCCTCGGGGGCCAGGTCCGGGTCGTTCAGGTACTCGATGTTCTGGTCTATCTGGCTGGCGGCGAAGAAGTAGGCGTTGCCGCGTCGGAGCCAGCCGAGCTGCACGCCGGGCTTGAGGCCGGTCGCCTTGTCCAGAAGCTCGAAGGCCGTCTCGAAGTTCTTCTCGAAATAGAGGACCTTGGCGTACTCGACCAGGGTGATGTAGAAGTTGGGGTCTATGGACATCGCCTGGTCGAAGAAGGAGATCATCTTGCCCGAGTGCCCTGCGGAAATGGCCCGTCCCAGCCACTGGAAGGCCTCCAGGTTGTCGGTGATGGGTGCGGCCCAGTAGCTCTCGGTGCCGGGGCGCTCGAAGAGGCCGAACTCCTTCATGATGTCGTGGGAAAGTTCGCGGCACAGGGTGGGCAGTTGTTCGTAGAGGCCGGTGCGCTCGAAGACGGCCACCTCGGTGAAGGGCTCGTCGGCGTCGAGCACCCGGAGCTTGACGGAAACCTCCTCCACCGACGGCTTGTCGAAGGAGCCTACGACCATGTAGTCGGCGTTGAAGGCCCGGTTGAGGTCCTTGGCGTAGTTGGGATCGAGGGAAACCAGGTCGAGCTTGGCCTCGCCCTGGGCGCTGTCCGGGTCGAGGTTGTAGCGGATCATGTACAGGTCCTGGAAATTCTTCAAGAGCTCGCTCCGCTCCACCATCCAGATGTTGGAACACTGCATCAGGTCGTAGTTGATGGCGATGGCGATGCCGGCGCCGATCCACTTGACGAGCCGCTTGGCGGGGATGCCGTCCGGCCCCGTGTAGTCCTCGTAGTTGGAGTGGAAAGCCATGTCGAGATCGAAGACGAGCCACTTGGTCATCCGGGGGGCGGCGGTGTCGGTCCCGACGGACACGGCCAGCGGGCCTTCGGTCTCCTGGGCGGATACGGCGATCGGCAGGAGCGCGGCCGCGAGAATTACTATCCACTTCCCCATCTGAACCTCCTAGGAACCGTCCCGGGCTTGGGAGTCGTGCCGGACGGTCGAAAGCATTATTTCGGACGCAACTTCCCGGGGATGACGCCCTCCCCGTCGTCGGGCCGCAAACTGCCGCGGGGGCTGCAACGGGAAAATATCCCCCGACCGTTGGTAAATTACGCCGCCCGGCCGTCTCGGGTTCCCGCTATCCGCTCCGCCACGGGGCTGAAAAAAGGGAATTCCTTCACTTTTTTGGGCTTAGGTCTTTCCCGCGGCGGGCTCGTGTATCTTATCGGCCGAAACCGGCGTTGTCAAGGGTGCGCCGGTCAGGGGGAAACGCCGGCCAGCTCCGCCACGAGGGCGTCTATGCGCTCCACGGTGTCCACGTCCCCGATCTCCAGGGCGTCCTCGCGGGCGATGGACCAGACCTTCCGGGCGTTCTCGCGGCTGACCTCGGCGCCCGCGGGGTCGTCGGCGTAGGCCGCCCGGAAGTAGTCGGCGTAAACCCGACCCGAGAGTACGCGGACCTCGATCCGCTGGAGATCGTCGGCGATGTTGTAGGCCTCGGCCATGGCCACCACGGCCCGGTTGCGCACGTGCATGAGGTGCTCGTAGTCCACGGGGTTCCGGGTGTAGAGGCCGAAGGCGTCGGCGGCGGCCAGGAGGAGGGGGAGCCGCTCCGGGCCAGTCATCCGGTGCCCCAGCTCCACCGCCCGCCAGAGGTAGTCCGCGTTGGCCAGCTCGCGCCCGAGGTCGCAGAGCACCACCCCGAAAGCCAGGAGGTGGTCCTCACCCAGTCCCATGTTCAGCAGGTCTATGGCGTCCCAGACCGCCTCCTCGAGCTCGCCCTTCTGTTTGGCCAGGTTCATCCGGGCCTGAAGGTAAATCACGAAACGGTCGGAGTCGAGCTCCGCCCTCCAGGCCAGCTCGTAGGCGCGCACGGCGGGCTCGAGCCGATCCGCCCTCTCCAGGGCGGTGCCCACGGCGCCGGCCATGGCCGACACCCGCGACTGGTTGGCCCCGGCCTCCCTGGCCTGCTCCAGAAGCTCCAGACCGAGCTCCACGTCCACCATCTCGATGAAGGCCGTCTCGGCGGCGGCAAGGAGGTTGGGGCCGGTTTCGCCGGAGGCGAGGAGCTCGTTGATCAGCCGGCGGCCATCCTGGCTCTCCTCCTCGGAGGCGGGCGACCCGCGGTATACGGCCTCGGCGATCTCGCCGCTCTGGATGAGCTGAAGGGCCTCGAGCTGGGCCTCGGCGTAGGGCTTGATCGCCCCCTCGGGGTGGGCGATTTCCAGGGCGCGGTCGTACCAGGCGCTCGCGTCGGAATAGCGCCCCCGGATGCGCTCCAGATCGGCCAGCTTTACCGCCGCGTAGGCCCGGCTGATGACCCCCTCGCCGCCGTAAAAGGGCAGGGCGTCGCTCTTGTAGGCCTCCAGCCAGAGGTCCTTCGCCGGCTCGTAGAGGCCGTAAAGGACCAGAACCTCGGCCAGGTCGGCCAGCGCCCTCTCACGGGGGGTGACGGGGTCAGCGAAAGGGAAGTTATCGGATACGGCGTCGTAGGCGTCGCGGTATTCGTAGACCAGGTCGGGGACGGGGGGGTCGGAGTGGGACAGCACCAGGGACATGGCGGCGTCGTGATAGTCCACCAGGCCGTTCCAGGCCGCCTGGAACCTCTCCTGGGGGTAGGGGCTCTCCTCGGCGACCTCGATGAAGACCGCGGCCGCCTCCGCGGTGCGACCCAGCATGTGCAGACAGAAGGCCTCGGCCAGGCCGAGCTGGAGGTCCGGCGGGACGGCCGTCTCGGCGGTGAAGCGATCCAGGGCGGCGGAGTGGTTCCCGGCGGCGGCCAGGCAGAAGGCCAGGGCCACGCGCTGGCGCAGGGTAGGGAAGCCGTGGTCGAGGATGGCCTGGAGCTGCGCGGCGGCGTCGGAGAACCGGGAGGTCCGCAGAGCCGACACCAGGGCCTCGTACTCCGACGGGGTGCCCAGGGAGGCGTCGGCGTAGATGAGCTGGCGGGCCTTCTCGGCGTAGAAATCGGCGGCCGGGTCGGCGAGGCTGCTCGCCGCCAGCGCGCAAAGCATCAAAACCACCGCGTATCGCCTACCGATCACGGAACCTCTTCCTCCTCCATGCGCCGGAGCACGACCCTTCCGGCGTCGGGTTCCACCGCCAGGACGATCGCCCGGACGAAGGGCACCAGCAGCTCCCCGCCTTCCGGCGTCTCGATGACCAGCACGTCGGCGGCTCCCCCCGCGCCGGGCTCGACGCCCACGATCCGCCCCGCCTCCCCCCCGTCGGCGTAACGCGCGGCCTGACCCACCAACTGGTATACGTACCAGACGCCCGCGCCGTTCTCCCCGGGGGACCCGAGGACCGGGAGCTCGTCGGGGGGGACGTACACCGACCTGCCGGCGAAGACTCCGGCCCCCTCGGGGGTCTCTACCCCGGCGAGGCGCAGGAACAGCCTGCCGGAGCCGTCGGCCCTCCAGGATTCCACGGTGAAGGGCTCGCCGCCCATAAGGACGCGGGTGATTCGCCGGTGAAAGGGCAGGCCGCCGGAATTTTCCGGTCGGAACGCCAGCTCGCCTCGCAGGCCCCGCGGACGGCCCAGGCGACCGAGCAGGATCAGTTCGTCCTCCGGCACAATCTCCCGTCTCGGTGATACGAAGCAAACCGAGCGTAGCGAGCTACGCCCCCGGCGAACCGAGTGACGCCCCTGCGAATATTAAAATAAACGGGGCCTCGAGTGGGCCCCGGAAATCGTTGGATGGGAGTCCGCGCTGCTGCGCGGGTGACGGGACGCGCGGTCGGAGTCGGGGCGGTGGGCGCCCCTCACGTCGCCGTTCAATCCGGCGCCGGTCCCGCTACGAATCCCCCGTGGATGCATCCCCCCGCGTCTCGGGTCGAGCCGCCCAATGCGCTTGCGGATTGCCGCCCCGCCACGCTCGGGCGCCCAGCGTCGCCGATTCAGATTATTCCCAGCTTCTTGAAGATGTTGCGCACCGTCCCGGAGGGCAGGGCGCCCTTCTCCATCCACCGACGGGCGGCCTCGGGGTTGACCTCCATCGTGCTCGGCTCGGTGCGGGGGTTGTAGTGCCCGATCTCCTCGACGACCTTGCCGTCCCGCTTGGCGCTTTTCTCGGCGACGACGACGCGGTACGTGGGTCGGTTGGTGGCTCCGTAGCGTTTGAGTCGAATCGTAAGGGCCAATGGTTCTCCTTCTCCGGCTCGCGACAGGGCGATTTCACTCACCGGCGCGTCACCCGCGCCGTGGGAGCGGTATCATACGATAGCGGCGGCCCGGGGTCAAGGGAAGGTTCGGAATAACCGGGTCACGGCCCTTTCGGCGGAGCGGCGGAGTTGACTTATACGGCCCCGGACCGCTATCATCACCTGCGTCTTTACAGGGATAGGGGTGATGAGAAACCTCGGGCGCGCCCTCTTCGTACTGACCGTCGTCCCGACCCTGGCCGGGGCGAGCGCCGTAGCCCTCGAGGCCGCCCGCGTCTACCCCACCCTGGACGGCCCGCCGCCCCTCGACGCCTCCCTTTCCGCCGATGCGTACGCCCTCGCCGCCTGGTGCGACTACCTGGGCGGAACGGACACCCGGGAGCTTCTGGCAAGTCTGGACGGGGATCCGTCCCCCGCCGACGGTCCGGCCGCCTGTGCCCTTTTCGAGCTCCGGGGCCTGCTCCACCAGGGGCTGGCGGAGTACGCGGAAGCCTTCCGCGATCTGGCACGCCTGATCGAGCTGCAGCCCGACCGGCCGGAGAGCCTGGTCTACCTCCGGCGGCTCATCGAAACGGCCGGGGAGTTTCCGGGGGGGGAGTCGGAACTGGAGGCGCTCTGCCGCGCCCTGGCGGATGACGGATCGGCCGACCCCGCCCTGCGCACCGAGGCCCGGATCATCCTGATAGACGTTAACCGGGCCGCGGGCTGCCCCGACGGCGCGGTGGAGGCGACACGGCTGACGCATGACCTGGGCTTCCTCCGCTTCGTCAGCTACCTGGGCTCCTTCGACAACACCGGCGAGGCTGGCCTCGACACCCCCTACGGGCCCGAGG
>MFAF01000005.1:17683-17926 GCA_001774505.1 Candidatus Coatesbacteria bacterium RBG_13_66_14
CCGACCCGGGGCTCCCGGCGGGCTGGGGCGATGTCGGCTCCTTCTCCCCCTTCTACGGGCCGCTCCAGCTCTCCGCGGTCACCCGCCCCAACAGCCAGGTCTGCGGCTATCTGGCGACCTGGGTCCGGGTCGAGGCGCACGCCGAGGTCGTCCTCTCCCTGGGGGCCGTGGGTGCGTTCAGGCTGTGGGTGGACGGGGCCGAGGTTCTGTCCTTCGAGGGCTACCGGAGCCTGGCCCATCCCG
>MFAF01000005.1:18038-18238 GCA_001774505.1 Candidatus Coatesbacteria bacterium RBG_13_66_14
CGGGCCGCTCCCCCTGGAGCACCGCGCCGCGCCGCCCTCGGGCTGGCTACGCCCCGCGCGCGGTCCGGATACTTTCGCGCCCGCGCCCGATCCCTACGACCGCCTGCAACCGCTCGCCGACTCCGGGAACGTCCTCGCACTCTACTACCTCGGCCATCTGGAGGCCCAGGAGCGCAGGGCCGACGAGGACACGCGCCTCC
>MFAF01000005.1:18250-21007 GCA_001774505.1 Candidatus Coatesbacteria bacterium RBG_13_66_14
TCAGCCGGGCGACGGCCCTCTCCCGGTCATTCCCCAGAGACGATCTCCCCTGGGCGCCCGTCGCGTGCTCCTACGCCCTCGCCGAGGAGAACTTCAACCCGGCCAAGCTCGCCTGGCTCGGGGCGCTCGACGCCGACCCCCACCACGTCGAGAGCTGCATCGGCCTCGCCGACGCCTACTCCGGCCTGGGGCGCCCCAACGAGGTCATGGAGTACGCCGAGCGCGGGCTGGCCGAAAACCCCGAATGCCTCCAGCTCCTCCACCTCGAGGCGCTCCAGCTCGGAATCCTGGAATACCAGCTCGAGCTCAAGCGGACGCTGGACCGCATGGCCGAGCTCCATCCCGGTTACGAACCGCTCATGGAGGAGTTGGCAGCGTACGGCCAGAACCGCCTCGGCGTGGACTCCAGGGTCGCGATTTTCCGGGGCGCCCTCGAACGTGACGCGGCGGATGAATCCGCCCTCGGGCATCTGACGGACCTGTGCGCTACCGCCGGGCGCACATCCCAGGCCCGGGAGATACTCGAAGCCACGCGACCGCTACTGCCATATTCGCTCTGGCTCCTGCAAAACGAGGCCCGGCTGCTCTACGACGGCGCGGACTACGCGTCCGCGGCGCGAATACTGAGAGAGGCCCTTTCCATTTGCCCCGAGGAGGCCGAGCTCCTGGCGCTCAAGGCATGCGCCGATTACGAAATCGGAAATGCATCGCTGGCCGACGAAGAGTGGGACAGGGCCCAAAAGATACAGCCCAACCTCACATGGGTCACCGAGTACCGCAGGACGTTGGCCGCCAACGCCCTAAAGGGGGCGCACTCCGAGAACTTCGACGAGCCATACCGCTACGACGCCTACGCGCTCGCCGAAGCATTCGAATCGTCCGACCCGGACGCCAACGCCGAGGTACTCCTGGACTGTGAAATCGTAAAGGTCCAAAGCGACGGAACCGCCAGCCGGGTCGTGCACCGGGTTATAAAGCTCAAGACCGAGGACGCCCTGGATGATTTCGGATGGGGGTACTTCAGCTACGTCCCCAACGAAGAGACCTACGAGGTCCGACACGTCAGGGTCATCCGACGGGACGGGACCGAGGTGGAGGCGTCGGACTGGCAGGAGTACTCGGCATCGGACCCCGAGGCGCGCATGTACTCCGGCTCCGTGACGAGATACGCGCCCCTGCCCGGCATCGAGCCGGGAGCGGTGGTGGACATCGAGTACCAGATTGACGACGTGGGGGAGAACATCTTCCAGGGACACTTCTCGGAAACCTTCGTCTTCGGGAATTACCAACCGACGCACATAGCCCTTTGTGTGGTCATTGCCCCGAAGGGCCTTTTGCAATACCACGGCGCCAACTCGGCCCCAGAGCCCGAAGTGGAGACGGAGGGCCAGGAGTGCGTCTGGCGCTGGAGGATGGAAGACATCCCCCGTATAATCGAGGAACCGTCTTCCGTGCCGCTGATCGAAGTCCTCCCCTTCACCGTCGTTTCGAGCTTCGACGGTTGGCGCGCCCTGGGCCGCTGGTGGTGGCAGCTATCCAAGGACACCCTGGATGCAAGCCCCCGGATCCGCGAGCTGGCCGACAGCATCATCGTCGAGGCCGGCGCCGGGACGACCTTCGAGAAGATATCCGCCGTCTACGACTACGTGACAATCCACCTGCGCTACGTCGCCATCCTGCTGGGCATCGGCGGCTGGAGGCCCATCGAGCCGGAGAGCACGGTGCACACGGGCTACGGCGACTGCAAAGCCTCGGCGGCGCTCATGGTCAGCCTCTACCGCGCCCTGGGTATCGAGGCGTACCCGGTGCTCGTCCGCACCCGGGATCGGGGCGCGATAAAATGGGACCAGGCCGCCCTGGGGCTATTCAACCACATGATATGCGCCGTTCCGTTCCAGGAAGGCTTCGACATCTCCGACGTGCACACCAAGCTCACCATCTCCGGGGAGGAGTTCGGGGACATCCTGTTCCTGGACGGCACGACGGACTTCAACACTTGGTGGGAGTTGCCCTCCGGTGATCAGGGAGTTGAAGCTTACATCTGCACCCCCGACGGGGGACACTTCGCCAAAACGCCCCTCTACTCCGCCGACGACAACTTCATCTTCAGCCGCACCCGTTTCGTCCTTGCGCCCTCGGGGAACGCGGTCGGCCATCGGGAGCTGGACTACGGCGCGAAGTTGAGCCCCGAGCGGCGCGCGGACAACCAGCAGATCGAGATGCAGGAGACGGACCTCGAGGTCTACTGGAACCGGCGCTACCCGGGGGCCGACGTTTACGCGGTGGACATCTCCGACGTCACCGACACCGACGATAACGTCCACTACTCCTATGACCTGCGGGTTCCGGGCCTCGCGCGCCGCGAAGAGCGGCCAACGGGCGACACCCTGATATTCGCCACCCACGTCCACCAGGACCTCCTGGCTCAGCGCTACGGGTCGCTCACGGAGCGGACGCTGCCGCTGCGCTTCGACTACCGCTGGCTGCAGAACACCCGCACGGTATACGCGCTCCCCCCCGGATACCGGGCCATCTCCCTCCCCGAGCCGCAATCGCTGACCCTGACCACGGCCCAAGGCGCGCCCCTGGCCAGCATGTTCGTGACGTACGACTATGTGGACACAGAACTCACCGTCACCGACGAGCTCCGCATTGACGCCGAGGAGGTGTCGGTGGAGGATTACCCGGCGTTCCGATCCTTCCTGGCCGCCTACGAGCGCGTCCAGTCGCAGGTCGTCGTGTTCGAGGCAACCCCGT
>MFAF01000006.1:0-3533 GCA_001774505.1 Candidatus Coatesbacteria bacterium RBG_13_66_14
TGCATTTTTTTATTGACATGAATTTTACAAACCACTACCATCCGACTGTGGGGATAAGTGGGGAGAAATGGGTGAATATTACCGGAACCCTTCCCGTCTAATCCCCCGGAGAAGCAACTGAACCACCCCCCTCTCGGCGGTTCGCCATGTACCTCGGCCGATACTCCTACAACCTGGACGACAAGGGCCGCCTTGCGATCCCGGCCAAACTGCGCTCCGGCGGCGAGGAGGAGGAGTGGGTCCTGGCCCAGGGGCTCGACCATTGCCTTTTCCTCTACCCCCGGAGCGAGTGGGGCGAGGTCTCGGCCCGGATACAGGCCCTGGCCGCGAACCGCTCGGCCGCGCGCCGCTTCGCCCGCATCCTCTTCGCCGGCGCGGTCGAGGTCGCCCTTGACCGACAGGGACGGGTTAACATCCCGGCCCACCTCCGCCAGTGGGCGTCCCTGGAGCGCGAGGCCGTCGTCATCGGCGTGGGACGCCGGATCGAGATTTGGGACTCGAAGAGCTGGCAGGATTACACCGCCACCGCCGATTATGAGGAGGCCGCGGAGAAACTGGCCGATTTGGAGTTTTAGGGACCGGTGTCGTCAACAATCCTCAGCCCCGAGACGAAACCCCAACGCCACACCCCGGTGATGGTGGCCGAGGCGCTCGCGTTCCTGGTCACCGACCCGGAGGGACGCTACCTCGACGCCACGCTCGGCCGCGGGGGGCACGCCGGGGCCATTCTGGACTCCCACCCCGGGGCGACCGTCCTGGGCTGCGACCGCGACCCCGACGCCCTGGCCCGGGTGAAAAACGAGCTCCTCCCCCGCTTCGGAAACCGGCTCGGCCTCGAGCTCCTCCCGTTCAGCAGTCTGCACCTTCTCCCCGGCGGCTTCGCCGGGGCTCTGTTCGATCTCGGGCTGTCCACGGAGCAGCTGTCAGACCCCGAGCGGGGGTTCAGCTTCAATCTGGACGGACCCCTGGACATGCGGATGGACCGGACCCAGGGGTCCCGGGCGTCGGACCTGGTAAACCTCCCCGAGGAGGAGCTGGCCGGGATAATCCATCGCTACGGCGACGAGCGGAGGGCGCGCCGGGTGGCCCGCGCCATCGTGGAGGCCCGGCCGCTGAACACCACCCTGGAGCTGGCCGAGGTCGTCCGCCGCGCCGTGGGCCCCTCGGGCGGCATAGACCCCGCCACGCGGACCTTCCAGGCCCTCCGCATGGCGGTGAACGACGAGCCCGGCGAGCTGGAGCGGGGGCTGGAGTCGGCCGTTTCACTTATAAAGCCGGGCGGCAGGCTCGTCACCATCTCCTACCACTCCGGCGAGGACCGGATCGTGAAACTGTTCTTCCAGCGGATGAGCGGTCACTGCGTCTGCCCCCCCGGGACGCCGGCCTGCCGGTGCGACCCGGCGAACGCCCTCGTCGTCATCACCAAAAAACCGCTCCAGCCCTCGATAGACGAGGTCAAGCACAACCCCAGGGCCCGCTCCGCCAAGCTCCGGGCGGCGGAAATCCGAAATCATGTTCCCGTCAAACGGGGCGGCGACCCCAGGAAACGATGAAGAACGAGCGTCTAAAATTCTGGTTCACGGTCATCCTGGTCGCCAGCGTCCTGGGAGGGATCTTCCTCTTCATGAACAACCGCCTCTACGTCCTGCGGATGGAGGTGGACGACCTCTCCGAAGAGGCGGTCGCCCAGGAGGAGGTCGCCCGACAGCTACAGGAGGACTGGATGCTCTCCACCGCGCCCGAGAGCCTGCAGTCCATGGCCGCCGAGAGACTGGAGCTCGACGTTCCAGCCGAGCTCGAAACCGTAACCGTTTACTAGGCAACGATGAACCGATTCCACCCAGCCCAGGATAACGATGGTTCCGCGCGCAGGCGGCTACGCGTCATTTTCATACTGATGGGCGTGGCGCTGGTCGTCATCAGTGGGCGCCTCGTCCAGCTCCAGCTCGTCCTCGGCGCCGAGCTCGCCCAGCAGGCCCGCGGCCAGCAGGTGATACGGGTGCCCCTGGTGGGGCTCCGGGGAACAATTTGCGACCGTAACGGAATCCCGATGGCCCTGGACCGGGAATCGCCCACCGCCTTCGCCGCACCCAACGAAATCGAGCCCGAACAGAAGGGGCGCGTGGCCGAGGAGCTGGCGGGGATTTTAGGGCTCTGTGCGGATGACATGCGCCGCCTGCTCGAACGGGACTCATATTTCGTATGGCTCTCCCGGCACCTCGACGCCGAAACCGCGGAAAACCTGCGCCAGGCGGCCCTCCCCGGGGTGTACGTGAGGCGGGAGCCTTCCCGGCTCTACCCGCTCGGGCGCACCGCGGCTCACGTGCTGGGCTTCGTGGGGATTGACCACCAGGGACTGGAGGGGATGGAACTCGCCTACGACGACCTCCTCTCGGGGGAGCCGGGGTGGACACTCAAGGTCCGGGACGCCCTCGGACGCCCTCTGTACCCTCTGGACGAACCGAGCGCAGCGAGCTATGCCCCTGGTAAAACTCAGCAGACGCCGCAGCGCGGCGAAGACCTGCGTCTGACCATAGATTCCCGGTTCCAGCACATCGTGGACCGCGAGCTGGCTTACGCCGTGGAGCGTTCGAACGGTCGGGGGGGCATGGCCGTGATGCTGGACCCCGACACCGGCGAGGTGCTGGCCCTTTCCAACTACCCGTTCTTCGATCCGAACCGCTTCGGCGAGTACCCGTCCTGGGTCCGGCGCAACCGCATCGTGACCGACATGTACGAACCGGGGAGCACGTTCAAGGTTTTCACCCTGGCCGCCGCCCTCGAGGAGGGTATCGTCACGCCCCAGACCGTCTTCGACACACCCGGGGAAACCTACGTGAACGGCCGTCGGATCAGGGACAGCCTGCCCCACGACCCCCGCCTGACCGCGGCCCAGATCATCGAGCGGTCCTCCAACGTGGGCATCCTCCAGATCGGCCTGAAGGTGGGGCGGGAGAAGCTGCGCGATTACCTGGGCCGATTCGGCTTCGGCGCTTTGACCGGCCTGGAGATACCCGGAGAGGTCCGGGGAATCCTCCGACCGGCCTCGGAGTGGTACCCCCTGGACACCGCCTGCGCCAGCTTCGGCCAGGGTGTGGCCGTTACGGCGATCCAGCTCGTCCGGGCCTACGCGGTCATCGCCAACGGTGGGTGGCTGGTTGTGCCGAGCATCGTGTCGGGCGAGGATTCACGACTACCTCGCCCCAGGCGGGTCATCAGCCCCGAAACCGCGGCCGCCCTCCGCGAGATTCTCGTCGGAGCGGTTGAGCGCGGGCTGGGCAAGGACGCCCAAGGGTCGGGCTACACCGTGGGTGGCAAGACTGGCACCGCCCAAAAGGTCGGCGAGGGGGGATATCTGGCGGGCAAGCGCTACATAGCCAGCTTCATAGGCTTCGCCCCGGCGGAGGATCCCGTACTGGTCCTTTTGATAATCGTGGACGAACCCAAGCCCATCTACGGGGGCGGACCGATCTGCGGGCCGGCCTTCGCCAGAATCGTCAAACAGGTGCTGGCCCTCGAGGGTGTGTCGGCGC
>MFAF01000006.1:3554-3859 GCA_001774505.1 Candidatus Coatesbacteria bacterium RBG_13_66_14
TGGTGCGGGCGGACCGGCCCGAGGTGAAGTGCTCCACGCCGTCGCTCAACGAAAGCCCCTTGAACCTGTTGGGATTGAACGCCCGGAAGGTCGCCGCGGCGCTTGCCGCCAGGGGTGTGCCCGTGGAAATGTACGGAAGCGGCCGGGCGGTCGCGGTCTCCACCGACGGGGACGCACTGTCGGTCCGGCTGGCGGGCTCGAGGTGCAACCTACGGTGACGACCGCTCTCGAAGCCCTGTTGACACTCACACCGGTAAGAGGAGAGACGGTGCCGGAGGAGTACGGACAGCTCAGAGCCGACGTGG
>MFAF01000006.1:3895-5143 GCA_001774505.1 Candidatus Coatesbacteria bacterium RBG_13_66_14
GGACGATTTGACGCTGACCCAGCTCGTGGTTAAAAACGTGCCCAAAGCCCTGCTGCACATCGCCGAAGGATTCCGGAGGCGCTTCCCCGGCCTCACCGTCGTCGGCATCACCGGCTCCGTGGGGAAGACGACGACGAAGGACTACCTGGGCGCGGTCCTGGACGCCTTCGCGCCGACCGTCGTGAGCCCGGGGAACTTAAACACGGTTTACGGCGTCCCGCTCACCCTCGCACGCCTGCGCTCCAACACGACCCTGGCGGTGGTGGAGATGGGGATGCAGTGGGCGGGGGAAATCGCCTCGCTGGCGAAGGTCGCCCAACCCAAAATCGGCGTCGTGACCGCCGTCGGCCCGGCGCACCTGGAATTCTTCTCCGACGTGAGGGCCATCGCCCTGGCCAAGGCCGAGCTCCTGCTCCAGCTCCCGGCGGACGGCGCGGCCGTGCTACCGAGGGACTGCGAGTACTTCCCGCTCCTGGCGGAGCGCACACCATGCCCCGTGGTCAGTTTCGGACTGACGACCGGCAACTTGAGGGCCGACGACGTAAGGCCCTACCCCGGCGGGAACCGGTTCGAGGCGGTATGGGACCCGCCGGAGGGAATACCGGGCGGGCCCGAGCGATTCGAGGTCATACTGCCGACACCGGGCACACACCACGTGCTCTCGGCGCTGCGGGCGGCGGCGGTGGCGCTGGTCCTGGGTGTCGGGCCGGAAATGATCGCCGGTGAGCTCGCCGGGGCGCGGATAACACCCCTGCGGGGAGAGGTGTACCGACGGGGCTCGATTACAATCCTGGCCGACGCGTACAACGCCAACCCGCTCTCAATGAGCGCCGCCCTGGAGACACTGGCCGGACTACCGGGACACTTTGACGAAAGGCGTAGGCCGCGCCTCGCCGAACGCCGGGTGGCGGTGCTGGGGGACATGCTGGAGCTCGGGCCCACGGCGCCCCGCCTCCACGAGAGCGTGGGGGCCGAGGCAGCACAGCGCGGCATCGAGGTGCTCGTGGCCGTGGGCGAGTTCGCCCAGGACATCGCCCGCGGCGCGCGGGAGTACGGACTGGGAAATATACATGTGGCGAGCGACCGCCATGAGGCCTGGGAAATTTTGAAGCGCATACTCCGGCCCGGCGACGCGCTCCTGGTCAAGGCCAGCCGGGCCCTGCGTCTGGACCTGTTGCTCGAGGAAAGCGAGCTCGAAGGGCTTTTCCCAACCAAGTGATGCGACCGGGGGGCGTCACTCCGCTCCGC
>MFAF01000006.1:5384-8610 GCA_001774505.1 Candidatus Coatesbacteria bacterium RBG_13_66_14
TCAAAAAGCGCCCCCTGGGGCTCATCGCGCGGTACAAGCTCGCCGGGCAGGCCCTTCTCGGTCTGGCGGTGGGGTGCATCCTCTACTTCTGGCCGCTGGACCCGGCGCACTCGACGATACTGACCATCCCCTTCTTCAAGGACGCCCAGATAGACCTGGGCTGGGGGTACATCCCCTTCGTGGCCGTCGTCATCGTGGGAACCTCCAACACTGTCAACCTCACCGACGGGCTCGACGGTCTGGCGATAGGCACGACGCTCTTCGCCGGCCTGGCCTACGTGGTCTTCGTCTACGTCGCGGGTCATGCCGTGTTCGCGAAATACCTCGACGTGACCCACTTGGCCGACATCGGCGAGCTGACCATCTTCATGACCTCCCTGGTGGGGGCGGCGCTGGGCTTTCTGTGGTTCAACTCCCACCCCGCGGAAGTCTTCATGGGGGACACCGGCTCGCTGGCCCTGGGCGGGGCCATCGGCACCGTGGCCATCTTCTGCAAGCAGGAACTGCTCCTTCTCATCGTGGGCGGCGTCTTCGTCATCGAGGGCGTGAGCGTAATGCTCCAGGTCGGGTACTTCAAGCTGACCAAGGGCAAGGGACCCGGCGGCGAGCGGCGCGCCGAGGGGAAGCGCCTGTTCCAGATGGCCCCCCTCCACCACCACTTCGAGCTCAAGGGCTGGCCGGAGTCGAAGGTCATCGTCCGGTTCTGGATAATCGCCGCCCTGTTCGCCCTGCTGGCGATTTCGACCCTAAAGCTGCGCTAATCCGACAGGGGGACGACCCCCCTGCACAGATGCAAGTTCCGGCACAAGCGAGGTCGGTATGAACCCCCAAAAGGTTAACCAGCTCCTGCAGGACGACGAGTATCAGCTGACCTTCCTGATGGATTCACCGCTACCCCGGCGGTCCTCGCCCCGACCGGAGGTCGCCGAGCACGTCCTGCGTCTCAGTCCGGCCGTTCTGAAAGCCGATCCTGGGGCAGACGATCGGTCGTGAAGCCCCGGGGGTTGATACCAGTCACGGCCCCAGCGCCGAGAACCGAGCGAACGGCTTGCCGTCGCGAGCTGCGCCCCTGGCGAACCGGGTGAGATGAACCTTCGCCGCACAGATTTGCAGTTGATCGGGGTCACCGCCGCGCTGGTCCTGGTCGGACTTTTGATGGTGGGCAGCGCCAGCCAGGTCCTGGGGGCGGCCCAGGGCGACCCGAGCTACTACCTGACCAACCAACTGTGGAAGCTCCTCCCCGGGCTGGCCCTCATGTTTTTGTTTTGGCGTCTGCCCTACCAGAAAATCGCGAAGTGGACCAAACCGCTCCTGGTCCTCAGTTTCGTGATGCTGGGGCTCGTGTTCACGCAGAACCTCGGCGCGGAGGCCAACTCGGCCAGGCGCTGGCTGTCCCTGGGCTTCATCTCGTTCCAACCCAGCGAGCTGGCCAAGCTGTTCCTGATCCTGTATCTGGCGCAGACCCTCACCCGGAAACGCGACCGGCTCAGCGGGTTCAAGCAGGGCCTCCTGCCGTCGCTGGCGGTCCTCGTGCTGGCCATGGGTCTGGTGCTGCTCCAGCCCGACCTCTCGACGGCGGTGATGCTTTTCATCACCGGGTACGTTATTTTCTGGGTGGCGGGGGTGCCAACCCGTCACATCCTGGCGACCCTGGCCGTCCTGATCCCCCTGGCGGTATTGGCCGTCTATTTAGAGCCCTACCGCTGGGCGCGGATCACGGCCTTCGTGGACCCGTGGAAGGTCGCCGACGGGAGTGGCTACCAGTCGGTGCAGAGCCTGTTGGCCATCGGCTCGGGCAGGCTCACCGGCGTGGGCCTCGGCGCGAGCCAGCAGAAGCTCTTCTACCTGCCCGAAGCCCACACCGACTTCATCTTTTCGATTCTGGCCGAGGAGCTCGGCCTCTTCGGGTCGCTCCTGGTCGTCTCGCTCTTCGGGCTCCTGGTCGCCCTGGGGATACGAACCGCCATGCGGTGCTCGGATCCCTTCGGGAGGCTCCTGGCCACGGGAATCACCGCGCTCTTCGGGGTGCAGGCCATCGTGAACATCGGCGTGGTGACGGCGCTTCT
Organism: Candidatus Coatesbacteria bacterium RBG_13_66_14; assembly: GCA_001774505.1. Classification (GTDB taxonomy): domain Bacteria; phylum RBG-13-66-14; class RBG-13-66-14; order RBG-13-66-14; family RBG-13-66-14; genus RBG-13-66-14. The sequence continues at coordinate 7,451 of MFAF01000006.1, forward strand.
CCCGACGACGGGCCTTCCGCTGCCCTTCGTGAGCTACGGCGGCACCTCGCTCATCGTCTCCCTGGCGGCGATGGGCATGCTGGCCGGGGTGGCGAGGCAGAGCGCCGAAACGGTCACCGTCCAGGCGGGGGAGGAAGCGCCGGTCGCCCGGAGGAAGGCGTATTTCAACCGGCCGCCCGCCCCGGCCCCGGCGCGCGGTCCGGCCTACTCGGTGGGAGAGCACCGGGCGAGCCGCGCCGCGGCGTTCAAGGGGATCGGAGTGTACAGCCCCGCCGACCGCAGCCGGAGGTCTTCGACCTACCGCTGGCGGAGGTGGTCCTGATGGGGGTGGAGGATGAAACCGTTCCTCTTCGCCGGGGGAAAGACCGGCGGCCATCTCTACCCCGGGCTCGCGGTGGCCGAACAATTGCGGGAGCTGGAACCGGATGCGGAGATAGCCTTCTGCGGCGCCGGTTTCGACCTGCCGAAACGGGAGTGCGACAAACGGGGGTGGCCCTACCACGAGGTGCCTGCCGCTCCCATCTACCAGGCGAACCCCCTGCAACTTATCGCTGGTGTATTCGTGAATCTTAACGGGACGGCGAGGGCGGCGGAGTTGATGCGCGGGATGAGACCCGGGCTCGTCGTCTGCTGCGGCGGCTACGAGGGATTTCCCGTCGCCCTGGCGGCGCGCCGGTACAGCGTCCCGGTCATGCTCCTGGAACAGAACGCCGTCTGCGGGCTCACCAACCGCGTGCTGGGACCCCTCGCCGCGGCTGCAGCGGTGGCCTTCCCCGGAAGGCGGGCCAGACCGGCCTCGCCCCGGGTGCGGGTTACGGGAAACCCGGTGCGGGCCGATCTCGCCTCGTTCTCACCCGACCACGCCGCCTTCGGCCTCGATCCGGGCCGCGTGACGGGCCTGGTCCTCGGCGGGAGCGCCGGAGCCCGGTCCGTCAACCGAGCGGTCGCGGAGGCGGCCGGGAGGCTGGCGGCCGTCGAGGGGCTGCAGATGATAATCCAGACCGGCGGGGACGACCTCGACGCGGTGCGGCGGGCGGCGGAGGAATCCGGGCTGCGGGCCTTCGTGACCGCCTATCTGGACCCCATCGGTCCCGCCCTGGCCACGGCCGATTTCGTTGTCGCCCGCGCCGGGGGGAGCGTCTTCGAGCTGGCTTTGTTCG
>MFAF01000006.1:8635-17257 GCA_001774505.1 Candidatus Coatesbacteria bacterium RBG_13_66_14
CCCCTACGCCGCGGCGGACCACCAGACCGTCAACGCCCGAGCCTTCGAGCGGGCCGGCGCGGCGGTCGTCATCGGGGACCGGGAGCTGACCGCGGAACGCCTGGCGCGGGAGATCGTGCGTCTGGTCGCCGACGACGAGCTGCGACGGAGGATGTCAGCGGCCGCCAAGAGGCTCGCGCGGCCGGACGCGGCGCGGCGGGCGGCGGAGTTGGCCCTCGATACCGCACGGAGGTTCCGATGACCCTCATGCTGGGCAGGATAACCCGGGTGCACCTGGTGGGTATCGGCGGCGCGGGGATGAGCGGCATCGCCGAGATTCTCCTGAGCCTCGGCTTCGAGGTGTCCGGGTCAGATTTAAGAGCCGGCAAGGCCACGGAGCGCCTCGCGGAACTGGGGGCCCGGGTGACCATCGGCCACTCGGAGAAGAACGTCGTCGGCGCCGGGGTCATCGCGGTCTCCACCGCCATCCCCCCCGATAACCCCGAAGTGGTCGCCGGGAGGAAGTACAACATCCCGGTCATCGCCCGCTCCGAGATTCTGGTCGAGATCATGCGGCTCAAATACCCCATCGCCGTCGCCGGCACCCACGGGAAGACGACCACAGCCAGCTTCATCTACTCCATCCTCTCCGACGGCGGGCTGGACCCAACGGCGGTCATCGGGGGCAAGCTCAACGCCCTGCGCTCAAAGACCGAGGCCGACCCGAACGGGAGGGCCACCGGTACCGGCGCGAGCCTGGGCGCCGGAGACTACTTCATCGTCGAGGCCGACGAGAGCGACGGCACGTTCCTCGCCATATCGCCGGCCTACGCCCTCGTGACCAACATTGACAGCGACCACCTCAACTACTACTCCGACCTGGACGACATCCGCGCCTGTTTCATCCGGTTCGCCAACTCCGTGCCGTTCTACGGCGCCACCATCGTGTGCCTGGACGACCCCGTGGTGCAGGGCATCATGCCGGAGCTCAAAAGGCGCTATATCACCTACGGCTTCACCGCCCAGTGCGACGTCGTCGGACGGGAGGTGCGCCTGTTGCCCATGAGCGCCGGGTACAAGCTCTACCGGGGGGGGGAGCTGCTGGGCGACGTGGACCTGAACCTGCCGGGACGGCACAACGTGCTGAACAGCCTGGGAGCGGCGGCGCTGGCTCTCGAGCTCGGCGTCGCCCCCGAGACGATCATCAAAAGCCTGCGCTCCTTCAAGGGGATCGAGATGCGTCTGGAAGTTGTGGGTCACATAGGCGACATCACCGTCATCCACGACTACGCCCACCACCCGGCGGAGATCGCCGCCACCCTGGACGCCATGCGGACCGGATGGGACCGCCGGATAGTGGCGGTGTTCCAACCCCACCGCTACACGAGGACCAAGGCGCTCTTCGACCGTTTCCTGCGCTGCTTCTACCAGGCCGACCGGCTGATAATCACCGACATTTACCCCGCCGGCGAGCCCGAGATTCCCGGCGTCAGCGCCGAGGCGCTGGCCAGGGGGGTGGCCGAGCACGGCCACCATGAGGTCACCTTCATCCGCGACCGCCGGAAGATTCCCGAGGCCGTGGCCGGCATGGTGTCAGACGACGACCTCGTGCTGGTCCTCGGGGCCGGCAACATCTGGGAGACCGCCCGGGATATAGCCAAAAAACTCTCCGAGGAGAAAGGTTGAGCCCGCTCCCTGTCAGCCTTACGGAAATGGGGATGCCGGTGCTGGCCGACGAGCCGCTCGCCGGGCACACGGGGCTCCAGGTGGGCGGTCCGGCGGATTTATTCGCCAGGCCCCGCACCGCTGACGAGGTCTCCCGCGCCCTCCTCGCCGCCGGGGAGGAGGGGATCCCGGTCATGGTCATGGGCCGGGGGACGAACCTCCTGGTCGGTGACGGCGGCATCCGGGGCCTGGTGCTCCTCGTCGGCGAGGGGTTCGAGGATGACGGTGTGCAGGTCCACGGCGCGCGCTGCACGGTCGCGGCCGGCGTCCGGCTCCAGTCCTTCCTCGACCGTCTCGGCGACGTGGGACTGGCGGGGCTCGAAGACCTGTACGGCATTCCGGGAAGCCTGGGCGGGGCGCTGGCCATGAACGCCGGGGCCTACGGGACCGAGGTCTGGCCCCGGGTGGACTGGGTCGAGGCGGTGCTCGGATCGGGCGAGCTCCACCGCTACCTGGGGGGGGAGATCGGGTACGGGTACCGTCGGGCCGACCTGCCGCCGGGCGCGGTGGTCGTACGGGCGGAGTTTGTCCTGGACGAGGGGGATCCCCGCGAGATTCGAAGGCGCAACATGGAGCGCATGGCCGACCGGGAGGCGAAGCACCCCCTGGAATGGCCCAACTGCGGCAGCGTCTTCAAGAACTTCGCCTGGGAGCCGGGGATGGACCTCGATTACGACAAGCTGGAGTCCGCCCTGGGCGCTGGGTTCTCCCGCCGGACCCTGGAGGCGAAAGGCGCCGCCCAGTTGCCGGCCTGGCGGCTCGTGGACGCCTGCGGGCTTACCGGAAGGCAAATCGGCGGGGCCCAGATATCCGACAAGCACTCGAATTTCATGGTGAACCTCGGCGGCGCTCGGGCGGCGGACTTTGCCGCGCTCATCGAGCTCGTGGAGAAGACCATCGAGGAGACCTTCGGCTTCCGGCTCCGGACAGAGGTCCGCCGGTGCGGGGAATTTTTATAATGCGGCACTCCACCTTCATCCAGGACCCGGATAAAACGGACGGCTTCCACCCCCGCATGAGCCGCCGGGCGAAAATTTTCACCTGGGTGGCGGTCCTCGCACTTGCAGGCGTGGCGCTGTTCCTCTACCTCCGCTCCGACGCCTATGCCCTGAAACGCGTGGCGGTGGAGGGGAACGCCGTCGTGTCGGACACCGAAATCCAAAGCCTCCTGCCCATGGGTGAGAACCTGTTCTCCCTGGACACCGATGAGGTCGAGCAACGCCTCTCCCGGCACCCGTACCTGGCGGAGGTTCGAATCGAGAAGGCCTACCCCGACAAGGTGGTCGTCCGCGTGACCGAGCGCACCCCGGCCTGCTACCTGGCCGAGGGCCCGCTGCAGCTCCTGGCCGGCAACGGCACCGTGCTGCCGATGTATGGGGTGGACGACGCCAGGCGCGAGGAGGGGACGGTGTTCGACCTGCCGGTGTTGACCGGTTACGAGATCGAGCGGAAGGGCGAGCTGGAGTCATACTCCGACGGGGCCATCCTGGCCGTCTGCGGCCTGTGCGCCGAGATGCAACGCCAGGCCCTCCCTCTCCTCGACGAGCTGGTGGAGGTGCGTCCGCACGCGGACCACCTCGAGGGCCTCCTGGCCGACGGCACCCGTATCCTCTTCCCCCTGGAATGCGCGCCGTCCACGCTGGCCGCCCTGCAGGCGGTGTACACCCGCGAGCGCCAGGTGGGCTTCACCGAGCTGGACGCCCGATACGAAAACCAGATAATCTCCCGGCACCGGACCGGGTGAGAGAAGGAACCGTTTACCAGATCCCAGCGCGGATATCTCCCAAGCACAAGGGAGGGATTGTGGGAAAAGGGCAGAGTGGCAAGACCGTCGTCGGGCTGGACATCGGCACGACAAAAATCTGCGCGATCATCGCCGAGCTGGCCCCGTCCGGGCTCGAGATAATCGGTGTGGGCACCTCTCCGGCCCAGGGACTGCGGCGCGGGGTCGTCGTCCACATAGACGACTGCGTTCAGAGCATCGCGGGGGCCATCGAGAAGGCCGAGCTGATGGCCGACGTCAAGGTCACCAGCGTGTACGCCGGGGTCGCCGGCGGTCATGTCAAGAGCTTCAACTCTCGGGGCGTCATCGCCGTCTCGGGACAGAACCACGAGATCCGCGAGCAGGACGTGAAGCGGGTCATAGACGCGGCCCAGGCCATCGCCATCCCCCTGGACCGCGAGGTGATCCACGTACTGCCCCAGGAGTACATCGTGGACGACCAGGACGGGATAAAGAATCCCGTGGGGATGAGCGGGGTCCGGCTCGAGTCCGAGGTCCACATCGTCACCGGGGCGGTCACCAGCGTGCAGAATATCGTCAAGAGCGTACAGCGCGCCGGACTGAAAGTGGCCGACATCGTCCTGGAGCCGCTGGCCAGTTGCCGGGCGGTGCTCACCGACGACGAGGAAGAGCTGGGGGTGGCGCTCATAGACATCGGTGGCGGGACCACCGACATCGCCATGATCATTGACGGCGCGCTGCGCTTCAGCTCCATCATCGCCCTGGGCGGTAACAACGTGACCAACGACGTCTCCGTGGGCCTGCGGACGCCCACGAAGCAGGCCGAGCAGCTCAAGATAGATCACGGCGCCGCCGGTTACGAGCTCGTCGGGCCCGACGAGATGATCGAGGTGCCCAGCGTGGGCGGCCGTCCGCCGCGCCTGGTGCCCCGCCGCCACCTGACGGACATCATCGAGCCGAGGATGGCGGAGATTTTCGAGCTCGCCCGGGGGGAGATCGCCAAGAGCAAATACGCCGAGACGAACCGCGCCGGCTACGTCCTGACCGGCGGGGCCAGCAAGCTGCCGGGCATCGTGGAACTGGCCGAGCGCACTCTCGGCGGGCCGGTGAGGACCGGCAGCCCGCTCCCCATCGGCGGCCTCTACGATTCGGTTAACGACCCGGCCTTCTCCACCGGGGTGGGCCTGGTGCTCTACGCCGCCGAGGGCAGGCAGTTCGGCGGACGGGACCTCGAGGACGGCTCGCTCTTCGACAACATCATCACCCGGATGAAAAACTGGCTCAAGGACTTTTTCTAGTCATAAACGAGGCGAAACGGGTTACGCCCCCGGCGAAACGTCAAGGTTCGCTGTCGCGGCGAGATAAAAAAGGAGAGACCATGCTCGAGCTCTTGGACACCGAGCAGCAAACCTTCGCCAACATCAAGGTGTTCGGCGTGGGGGGCGGGGGAAGCAACGCGGTCAACCGCATGGTGGAGGCCGGCCTGCGCGGTGTGGACTTCATCGTGGCCAACACCGACGCCCAGGCGCTGATGCAGAACACGGCCTACAACAAGATACAACTTGGCGCCAGGCTGACCCACGGCCTCGGAGCGGGGGCCCAGCCCGAGATCGGTCGCGAGGCGGCCGAGGAGAGCCTGGGCGAGATCCGCCAGTACCTGGAAGGCGCCGACATGCTCTTCATCACCGCCGGCCTGGGAGGCGGGACGGGGACCGGCGCGGCGCCTATCATCGCCGAGCAGGCCCGGGGCATGGACATCCTCACCGTCGCCGTGGTCACCAAGCCGTTCACCTTCGAGGGGCCGGCGCGGTCCAGAAAGGCCGAGGACGGCCTCGCGGAGCTGCGAAAGTACGTGGACACCCTGATCGTCATTCCCAACCAGCGTCTTCTGGCCGTGGTGGAGAAAAGGACCACCATGACCTCGGCCTTCGAGATGGCCGACGACGTCCTGCACCAGGCGGTGCAGGGAATCTCCGACATCATCACCATGCCGGGGATGATCAACGTGGACTTCGCCGACGTGGTCACCGTGATGAAGGGGATGGGCGACGCCCTCATGGGCACCGGATACGGCACCGGGGAAACCGCCATCCATGACGCGGTGCGCAACGCCGTCAGCTCCCCCCTCCTGGACGGCGTGTCCATCGAGGGGGCGATGGGGGTGCTGGTGAACATCACGGCCTCCGCGGACCTGCCCCTCTTCGCCGTGAACGAGGCCATGGACACCATCCGCGAGGCGGCCGACGACAACGCGGAGATAGTCTTCGGCGTCGTCAATTCGGAGCTCCAGGACCAGGTGACGGTAACCGTCATCGCCACCGGCTTCACCACCAGGGTGCCGCAGATGCGCGAAACGGTGGAGGAGCCGGAGCCCGAGGAGGAACGGGAGCTCGTCGGAGTCGAGTTCGAGGCCACCGGGACCACGGACCGTGGGCTCGTGATAAACTTCCCCACCCTGCGGGACGAAGACCTGGACCGGCCAACCTTCATGCGCTGGAAGGAGCGCCGGGAAAAGCAACGGATCTGATCGCGCGACGCGGGGAATTTCCACAGGGTCCGGGTCACCCGGCCCTTGACATGCACGCGGACGGGGGGATAGACTACCCGCGCGCGAGTGAATGAACTCCGGGTGACTGCGCCCGAAGGGTAGAAGGGCGGTTAGCTCAGCCGGTGAGAGCGCCGGTCTTACAAACCGGAGGTCGCAGGTTCGATCCCTGTTCCGCCCACCAAGACCGAAGGGCGTGAGCGAGCGGCGGTAGTTCAATTCGGTTAGAGCACCGGCCTGTCACGCCGGAAGTTGCGGGTTCGAGTCCCGTCCGCCGCGCCAAAAAGTCAGGGCCAGGTGCGACCTGCGGTCCGCCTGGCCTTTACCAACGCCCGTCGCCCGTTGCCCCGAAGTGAAAAGTAGGGTATACTATTGATAGATGTTACCGTCCCCGCCGCAAGAGGAAGCGTGGAACCGCGCCCGAAGGGAAGCGAGTAACGCCCCGGCACAACTCCAGGAGCCGCCCCATGGCCTCCGCAGTCGAACGCCGCAAATCCCCCCGGCACAAGCCGGTTGACCTGGACGCCGTCGTCCTCGCCGGTCTTGCCGGCCATGGGTCGCACCCCCACCGCGAGGTCCGGGTCCGCTCCATCTCCAGCACCGGCATAGCCATCGAGGTCAACATCGAGGATCAGCTTCCCTTCGGTGTAAAGTTGGGAAAACTCATCACCCTCTCCTTCATCCTCCCCCAGATGGCCCAGATAGCCTGCGTGGAGGCCGAGGTCGTCAGGACCTACCGGCAGGTCTCCGAGGGCGGCGTGGTCCAGCTTTCCGAGGGCTACGACCCCCGGACCGATCCGGGCAGGGGGGTCCGGGACATGGTCTTCGGCCTCGGGCTGCGTTTCGTCAACCTCACCCCAGACGTGGAGAACCAGCTCCAGAAATACATCCAAAAAATGGTCGAGGCGTGACACGAAGTTGCGCCCCGGCGTCACTGCGACGGCGCAGCCGCAATCGGGCGGTGTAACCCTGCCCGAGGGATGACGACATGGACAACAGAGAGCCGCGCCTGACCCTGGAAAACTCCCTCAAGCTGCAGCTCAAGCTTTCGCCCAAGCTGCAGCAGGCCATCAAGCTCCTCGCCCTGCCGATGCTCCTGTTACAGGAGCGGGTGGAGGAGGAGCTCGTGGCCAACCCGGTCCTTGAGGCGCTGGACCCCCTGGAGCGCGCGGCCCAGACCGACACCGACCTGAATTCGAAAGACCGAGGCGACGAGGCCTGGGAAGCCCAGCGGGATTTCCTGCCCGGGGAGAACCCCCGGCAAGTCAGCTCCCAGGAGGAGGGGGGCCAGACCGACAGGGACGGCGAGGGAGGCATGGAAGGTTGGGAGGCCCACGTCCGGTACGACCCCATGGTCTACCGCGCGGTCCGCCCCGTGGAGGTCCGGGAGGAGGACTCGTACATAGATCGGGTCGTGGCCGACTCCACCACCCTCAACGACTACCTGTACTGGCAGCTCTCGTTGAACTGCACCGACGAGCGCGAGCTGGCCATCGCCCAGGAGATAGTGGGCTGCCTGGACTCCGAAGGCTACCTGCGCGACGTGGACCTGACGGCCCTGGCCGGTGGGTTGAAGCTCAAGCCCGAGGTCACGGCCGCGGAGATGGAGAAGGTGCTCACCGAGCGGGTCCACGGTCTCGACCCCCTGGGCGTCGGGGCGCGCACCTTGAAGGAGTGCCTGACCATCCAGCTCCGGGGAGCCGATCCCGCGGCGGGTTCGGGCGACGAGCTCGTCACCCTGGCGGAGCGGATCGCCGCCGAGCACCTCCCCCTGGTCGCCCGGCGGGATTACCGGCGCATCGCCGGCGCCCTGGGCTCGAACGAGGAGGACGTGCGCGAAGCGGTGCACCTCATCGCCTCCCTGGACCCCAAGCCGGCGCGCAACTACTCCGGCCAGCGGGCGACCTACGTCCGGCCCGACGTCTTCGTCGAGAAACAGGGCGACGACTTCCGCGTTTACCTGAACGAGTGGGGCATCCCCCGCCTGCGCATCTCCAAGTACTACCGGGACGTGTTGAACTCCGGCGAGGCGGACCGGGAGACCCGGGCCTTCATCCGCGACAAGGTGAACTCGGCGGTCTGGTTCATCAAGAATATAGATGAGCGCCGTCGGACCATCCTCCGCGTGACGCGCTCCATCTTCGAGCACCAGCATCTATTTCTGGACGGCGGGGTCGAGGGCCTGAAACCGCTGACCCTGGAGATAGTGGCCGACGAAATCGGGGTCAACCCCTCGACCGTCTCCCGGGCCACCTCGGGGAAGTACGTGCAGACGCCCCGGGGCATCTTCGAGCTGAAGTTCTTCTTCTCCGGCGGGCTGCCCGACACCTCGGGCAAATCCATCTCCACCACCTACATCAAGGAGAGGATCCGCAAGATGATCGCCGAGGAGGAGCGCCCCCTCTCCGACGCCGAGATAGTGGACCGGCTGAAGAAGGAGGACGGCTTCGTCCTGGCCCGGCGGACGGTGGCCAAGTACCGCAATCAGATGAGAATCCCTCCGGCATCCAAGCGCAAGCCGCTTTGACTCCAAGCTTGATCCGCTCCGACACCCAGCGTCTCCCGACCTGGCTGAGGCTTCCCCGGAGAAAACCGGGAAGCCTGGGCGAGGTCAGGCGCACCCTTTCCG
>MFAF01000006.1:17393-22644 GCA_001774505.1 Candidatus Coatesbacteria bacterium RBG_13_66_14
AATACGGGAAAAACCGGAACCGGACGAGCCGGCGCGGGTGGCCGAGGCCGCCCGGAGATTGGACCTGCGGTACGTCGTGGTGACCTCGGTAACCCGGGACGACCTCCCCGACGGCGGGGCGGAGCAATTCGCTGAAACGGTCGCGGCCCTGCGCGCCCTGGCACCGGCCCCACGGGTGGAGCTCCTGGTCCCCGATTTCCGGGGCGACGAGGCGTCCATCGAAACCGCGCTCCGCGCGCGCCCCGACGTGCTGGGGCACAACCTGGAGACCGTCCCCCGCCTGTACCCCCGGGTGCGCCCCGGGGCCGATTATGCGAGGTCGCTCGATCTCCTGCGCCGGGCGGCCGACGCCGGGCTCACCACCAAGACCGGACTGATGCTTGGACTGGGCGAGGACGAACCGGAGCTGGAGCGGGTCTACCAGGACGTCGTCCGGGCCGGGGTCGGCATCCTAACCCTCGGCCAGTACCTCCGCCCGACACGGGACCAGCTTCCCGTGGCGCGTTACTGGCGGCCGGAGGAGTTCGACGCCGAGGGGGAGAAGGCGCGGCGGGTCGGGATTCCCACCGTCGTGGCCGGCCCCCTCGTCCGCAGCTCCTACCTGGCCGAACACCACTTCCAATCCAACCGCTGGAGGCAGCGATGAGAATCTCCGTCGTCGGTCGGAACTATGAGGTCTCGGACGCCGTCCACCACTACCTGGAAGAGCGGCTGGGGCGAATCCGCCGCCACTTCGACCGCGTCATGGACGCGAACGTCGTCCTGGCCGCCGAGAAGTACCGCCACCGCGCCGAGATCAACATCAACGTCAACAACGTCAACATGCGTGGCGAGGGGGAGACGGGCGACATGTACACCTCCATAGACATGGCCGTGGACAAGATTGATCGGCAGCTCAGGCGGTACAAGGACAAGCTGGCGAGCCGCAAGCACCGGCACGCCCCCGTGAAGGAAGAAGAGCTCCCCACCGTGACCCACGAGCTACTGGGACCCGACGCCGGCGAGCTCGAGGAGCACGAGCGCCGCGTCATCCAGACAGAGCGGCACATGGTCAAGCCGATGAACCTCGATGAGGCCGTGATGCAGATGGACCTCATGAACGCGGATTTCTACGTCTTCACCAACGCCGGCACCGACAAGCTCAACGTCGTCTATCGCCGGGCCGACGGCAACGTGGGCTGGATCGCCCCCGAGTAGGGCCGCTCAACCCCATAAAAAAAGAGGGTGCCCGGCACCCTCTTTATTCATACAAAGGGGAGATACAAGCGGTTTAACCGAGCGAACCGAGCTACGCCACCGGCGAACCGAGCGAAGCGAGCTACGCCTCCGGCGAAACCCCTTGTTCCTTCACGCTACGGCCGATCAATAGAAATCCTGGATGGTCTCGACGACGCGCTGGTAGCGATCGTCCCGGTGGAAATCCGGGGCGTAGATCGTGAATTCGTTCCGGCGGTCGCCCAGGCTCAGCTCGATGACGTACGTCGAGTGGCCCGTCATCGTGACGCTCTCGTCGGAGACGAGCTCCCAGACGTCGTTTTTTTCCAACTCGTCCCACAGGTCGTAGCCCATCCAGGCCGGGAGCTCGGCCTGGGTCTGGTCCATGTGCCCCAGCTCGTTCTCCGACAGGTACTCGTAGGAGATTTCGCCACGGGCGGAGTACTCGATGGTCCACTCCACGTATTTCATCTTCTGAAAATCCCAACCGCCGGAGGCCCGCATGTGGACCTTGAACTGCGGGAGCGGCTCGCGGTCGGAGTACGCCTCCGGGCCGGGCCCACCCTTACGGCAGCCCACGGCGACCAGGACGAGGAGCGTCATCAGGATATATAATAGTGCCTTGCGCATGGTCCTCCCTCAATGGTAACGTTGAAATTTATTCCGCCCACGAGGCGAACGCCTGCGAGGCGAGGTCGTATACGGCGCCGGTCACCGAGCCGTAGCGCGGGTCGGGATCGAAGGCCGGCGCATAGACGCTGAAAAAGTGCGAACGGCCGTCTGCATCGAGGGTTAGAGTGTAGGTCGGGATGTCGGTGACGGTCTTCTCCGCGGCGCGGGAGTCGCCCAGCTCCCAGAAATCGTTTTCCGCAAGGGCGAGATACAGCCGCAACGCGGCGGAGCGGGGAATATCCAGCTCCCGGGTCGTCAATCCGCCCAGGCGCTCTTTCTCCTCGACGACCAGGCCGGCCCGGTCGGGCTCCAGGCGGACCGTGTAGAGGGAATAGTCGAGCCTGCTCAGGCCGCCCTCCACGCGCATGGTCAGTCCGTACTCCTCGGGCGGCCCCAGCTCGTCGCCAAGCTCCACCAGCGGCGAGATGACGCGACCGTAGCGCGCGTCGGGGTGCAGTTGGGGACCGTAAACGCTGAACGTGTGCTCCCGGTCTCCCGAGCGGATGGTGACGGTGTATGTGTGCTGGTCGGTGGCGGTCGCGAGATCGCTCGAAGGCAGGTCCCAGACGTCGTTGTCCGTGAATACACGGTACACATCCTCCAGGTCGGCACGGGCCAGAATTTTTACGTACTCCACCGTGATGCCGTGGATATCCGTCTCGCCGTGCCGGAACTCCACCGATTCCCCGTCGGACGAGGGCGTCAGGGAGTACCACCCGAGAACCACGCTCGAGTAGCCGCCCTCGTAGCTCACCTCGAGGGCGAATCCCCCGTCGTCCCCGTCCCGACAACCGGTGAAGGGGAGAGAACAGAGCAACGCGATAGGTATCAACTTTTTCACAGGCGGTCTCCGGTATGAAACGCTGGTACTCCCCCGACGGTGTGCGCTTCGGTTGTCAGGAAGGTTGCGCGTTCTGCTGCCGGGGCGAGCCCGGCGTCGTCAATGTCGAAAAGCGGGAGAGGGCGAGAATCGCCGCCCACCTGGGCCTCGAGGAGGAGGAGTTCCGTCGCCGCTACTGCCGTCGGATCGGCGTCGGCGCCTGGTCCCTCCTGGAGCATCCCAACGGCGATTGCGTCTTCATCACCCCCGAGAACCTCTGCTCCATCTACGCGGTGCGCCCTAGGCAGTGCCGCACCTACCCCTTCTGGCGAAACACCCTCGCCAGTCGGGCGACCTGGGAACGGGAAGGGCGGGAATGCCCGGGTATCGGCCAGGGGAAGCTCCACACACCGGCGGACATCGCCGCTTATCTCCGAGGCGAGGGCGACCCGTCCTAGTCGTTGTCGCCGTACACGGCGATCGGCTCCGGCAGCTCCTCGATGGACCGGAAGCGGCGGCGGTTGAACCAGAGGTACAGGCCCCCGGCCACGAAGCCGCCGATGTGGGCGAACCAGGCCACGCCCGAATCCATCTCCGACGTTATCGCCTGCCAGCCGCTGAAGAGCTGGGTGATGAACCAGAAGGGGAGCACGACGAAGGCCGGTATACGGATGGCCCAGAAGATTATCACCAGCGGCACCAGGGTCAGGATGCGCGCCTTGGGGAAGAGGATGAGGTACGCCCCCAGCACCCCGGCGATGGCCCCCGAGGCCCCGATGATGGGGTACGGGCTCACCGTGTTGACGATGAAGTGGACCGCCGTGGCCGCCAGCCCGCACAGGACGTAAAACGCCAGGTAGCGGAAGTGGCCCAGCCGGTCCTCCACGTTGTCCCCGAAGACGAAGAGGAAAAGCATGTTCCCCGCGACGTGGACCACGCTGCCGTGGAGAAACAGCGAGACGAACGGGCTGTAGAGGAGCTTGATGAAGCCGTAGCGGTCGAGGGCTTGGGTGAACCCCACGGTGTAGTCCGCGGGCACGAAGGCGTTGGCGTGGAGGACCCGCGAAAGCCGATCCCCGATGACGAGCTCGAAGATGAAGACGGCGATGTTGATCGCGATGAGCGCGATGTTGACGTAGGGGAAGCTGCGGTGCTTGATGTCGTCCTTGAGCGGGATCACTCGTCACCCTCGCCGGGCTTGAGGCGGTCGGTTTCCGGGGGGTAGGCGGCGAAGAGACCCTCGCGCTCGGTGGCGACGAGGATGCGCCCGTCGGGTATGAGGACTGCCCCGCGCGCGGGATAGGGGGAATCGGGCCACAGCCGCCAGTTCCGCCCGTCCGGGTCGGCGGAGTAGAGGCCGTCGGCCCGGATGCCGCAGGTGGTGATGAAGAGCCGCTCCCCCGCGAAGACCAGGCCGGAGACGTACTTGAACTCGGGGTCCAGACCGCAGAGCTTGTAGAACCCGCCGTCCTCGGAGACGAAGAGCCCGCCCCACATCGTTCCGACGTAAAGCCGACCGGTGTCCGGGACGTAGCGCAGGAGGGTGACCTCCGCGGCGTCCAGCGGCATCTCCGGCGTCCCGGTGACCTGCACCCAGCGCCGGGAAACGTCCTCCTCACCGGCGGACTCGCGCAGCGCCCACAGCCCCTCGCCCAAAGTGCCCGCGTACAGGACGCCCGCAGCTTCGAGGACCGCCGTGACCGCCGTGTCCGGCAGGCCGGTCAGCTCCTCCCAACCGGAAGCGGTTTGGACGAAGACGGCCCCCACGCCGCCGGCGAGAGCCCCGTCCTCCCCGGAGGTCAGGGACCAGATCGGCCGCCCCTGGAGCCCGCCCGGGCTCAACTTCCCGCCGCCCCAAACGTACACGCCCGAGTCGGCGCCGATGAGAAGCCCGCCGGCCGCGCAGGCCAGGCAGTGGACCTCCAGCCCCTCGGTTCCCGCCAGACGGTTCCAGGTGACACCCCAGTCGGAGCTGGAGTACACGCCGTCGCCGAGGGTGGCGAGGTAGAGGCTTTCACCGTCCGACGCGAGGTCGCGCACCTGGGCCTCGGTGGGGCGGTAGAGTGCCTCCCAGCCGTCGAAGCGCTCGGCGCAGGAGACGAGGAGGACGAAAATGGAAAAGGTCAATCCAAGAGCGCGCAAGCCGCACCTCTCGGGCGTTAAAGTTATTTTTTAGTGTACCAGACCGCCGGGCGGGGTGTCCATCCCCGGCGCGAATGGCTTGGTGTATAATCGCCCGTCGGACGCGGATAACGCGGCTGAATCACGATGTTCACCCTTCTGAAACTCCTGGCCCTCTGGATATTCCTCTTCGGGCCGCCCGGCGGGCCGCCGGAGCCGGTCGCGCCCAAGCCGGTGCCCGTCCTCATGTACCACGCGATGGGCAACCGCGGGGGGCGGTATTCGATGACCCCGCAGGACTTCGAGCGCCAGCTCGAGGACATGCGCCGGTCCGGGTTCTTCCTGATAAACCTGTCCGAGCTTATCCGGGGCGACTTTTCCCGCGTCCCAACGGGGAAACGGCCCGTCGTGCTGACCTTCGAC
>MFAF01000006.1:22686-22950 GCA_001774505.1 Candidatus Coatesbacteria bacterium RBG_13_66_14
AGGGAGGGTTATCTCTGGGGGTTGAGCTACCCCTTCGGCGCCGTGCCGCTTGGGGTCGGTGAGTACATGCTCTGCCGGGAGGGCGAGTTCGAGGGGAGACCTTATCGCTTCGATTACGCCGTAGCTGCCTGGGGCGGCATGTGCCCGCACCCGGACACGGAAGAATTCGCCGCCGTGCGCCGGCGCATCCCCCGGGTGGAGATGCACGCCGTCCGGGGCGGCGGGGGGCTGGACACGCGGTGGCTCACCCTCTACGCCGACTGC
>MFAF01000006.1:23091-23218 GCA_001774505.1 Candidatus Coatesbacteria bacterium RBG_13_66_14
CTCAACGAGCTGGAACAGGGCCTACACCGGCCGCTCAAGCGCCTCCCCCCGCCACCGGCGTACTTCTAATCCGTAAACGACGTAAAAGACAAGGGGCTTTAGCCCCTTGTTTTTATGCGAAAACGGC
>MFAF01000006.1:23352-24019 GCA_001774505.1 Candidatus Coatesbacteria bacterium RBG_13_66_14
CCGGTAAGATTTAAAATCGCCTGTATCCCGAGGAAGTGGATGTCCTGGCTGCCGGAGCGGGCCATGGTGTAGTCGTAGGTGAGCCCGATGCGCCAGCCGCTCTCGATGCGCTTCTCCAGCTCGTCGCGGGGCGGATCGGTCTCCAGGGGCTCGTAGCCGGGAATCTCGTCGGTGGCCTCCTCGTACTCGTTGTCTTCCAACCGCGGCATGGCGCCGCCGCCGGAAACGGCGAAGGTAGCCGTGAGGTCGAAGCTCTCCGTGTCCCAGGTGTAGGGGTCGTGCCGGGTCTGGACGACGACCTGGGAGTCGTACCAGTCGGCGAAGACGGGCGTGATGTACACGCGGCTGACGAGGTTGCTCCAGGGCTCTTCCACCGGCTCGGGGGAATCCACGACGTACCCCGAGGAGAGGTCCCAGCGCAGAAGCTCGACCGCCTGATCGGACGTGCCGTAATCCTCGGCGGCGCCGGTGTCCAGCTCGAGGCCGCCGCCCCGGCGCAGCTTCAGGCGGTTGGTCAGCCCCAGGGTGAGGATGGTGGAGGGGGATTGTGTACTCCCGCCCGAGGGCACGTTCTCGGTGTCTATCCCGGGCCGCCAGGTGAGGTTTACGCTCGGCTCGATGACGTGCCGGAGCTCGTCCTCCCCGGGGTAAAACAGGCCGTAGATGC
>MFAF01000006.1:24104-28330 GCA_001774505.1 Candidatus Coatesbacteria bacterium RBG_13_66_14
CCCGTCAAGGTACGGGGTGAACTTGAACCAGCGGAAGAGGCTGAACGGGCGCGACACGTGCGCGTCCAGGCCGGCGGTGCGGAAGGGGACGGTCCCCTCGCGCAGGCGGTTGTAGTAGTTGAAGCGTGTGGAGAGAAAGGCCCCCGAGCCGAAAAGCTCGGTCTGGGACATGCCCAGGTTCAGGCGGGGTACGGTCCAGGTCGCCGGGCCGGCCGCGCTCTCGTCCTCGGTGACGAAGCGGCTCTCCATTTCCTCCCCCCCCTCGTCAACGAGAGTGGAGGTGTAGTCCACGCTGGCGTTGGCTGAAAAATTTTCCCAGGAACGGGAGAGGGAGAGAAAACTGTCGAGGTCTCGCTGGGTCCGTTCCTCAAAGTACTCCGAGTAGTACTGATCGTAAAAGCGGTCGCTGCGGAGGGCCAGCTTCAACAGGCCGTCCATCTCCCAGGGCAGGTCCTGGCGGTGCTGGCCGGTGAAGCTCCACTGCTCCTTGCTTCGCAGCCGGTCCTCGTCGTGGATGACGCGGAGCCAGTTCATCCCGCGTTCGGTACCGTAGAGGTAGCGCCCCTCCACCTCCTGGCGCCAGCCGTGGGCGGTGTCGTAGTCCAGGGCGAACGTGCCGTCGGCGTAGTCGTTTATCGCCCAGAAGTAGGCGTTGCGGACGCGGAACTCGCGGTGGGCGCGGTAGCTCAACCGGGGGGCCAGGAAGCCGGAGCGCCGGTCGTGACCCAGGGGATAGTAGTAAAAAGGCGCCAGGATCACCGGAACGTGGCCGATGAAGAGCACCACCGGCCGGGCCACGACCTTGTCGCCGGCGTAGACCTTGAGCTGGGGGCACCAGAAGTGGTACTCCGGGTCCTCGGGCCGGACGCTGGTGGTGAAGGTGGCGTCCGAGATGTGGATGACCTCCTCCCCCTGGAGCTTGAGCTTCTTGCCTGTGGCGAAGCCGGTCTCCAGGCCGGTCCGCCCCTGATAAACGATGCCGCGGCCGGTGTCGAAGTTGTAGCGCATCCGCTCGCCGTCCACGCGCTCGTCGCCCTCGACCAGCACCGGCGCGCCCAGGGCCTCCACCTCACCCGTCGCCCCCTCGTAGACCACCGTATCCGCGGAGAGCCGCATCTCGTCGTAGGCCACACGAGCATTGACGTTGAGTATCAGCCGTTCCTCGGCGATGCGGTACTCGATCCAGCCGGTCTCGGCGTCCACGGCGAAGCCCAGCTCCCCGGCGGTAAGGGAATCCACGAAGAAGAAGTCGTTGCGCTCGTCCGCCTCACGCTGGGAGGCCAGGGCCGAGGCGGAGGGCTCCTCGTCGAGGACCGCCGGGCCGACGGGGACGGGCGGCGCGGTCCGCGGGGCGATGTGGATGACGTGCCCCTGGGCCGCGAGCTGGGTGAAAAGGACGAGGCTGAGCGAGAGGACCTTGCGCATGGCGAACCGGTGAACGGGAAAAAAGGGCGCCGCAGCGCCCCGCTTTTTATCCGGCCCCGAAGAGCCGAAGCAGTTTCACTATCAAGTCCCGGAGCTCCAGGCGCCCGATGACCACGTCCACAAAGCCGTGCTCCTGGAGGAACTCGGACCGCTGGAACCCCGGCGGCAGCTTCTGCTTGATGGTCTGCTCGATGACGCGGGGGCCGGCGAAGCCCATCAGCGCCCCGGGCTCCGCGATGTGAACGTCACCCAACTGCGCGTAGGAGGCCATAACCCCGGCGGTGGTCGGGTCGGTGAGGACGACGAGATAGGGCAGCCGGGCCTCGCGCAGACGGGCGCAGGCCGCCGAGCTTTTCGCCATCTGCATCAGCGACAGGATGCCCTCCTGCATCCGCGCCCCGCCCGAGGTGCACACCGTCAACTGGGGTATTTTGAGCTTCAGCGCCCGCTCCAGCGACCGCGTCACCTTCTCCCCCACCACCGTGCCCATCGAGCCGCCGATGAATGTGAAGTCCATCACCGCCAGCGAGATTTTTATCCCGTCCATCGTCGCCAGGCCGCAGATGACCGCCTCGGTCTCCCCGGTCTTCGCCATCGTCTCGGCGATGCGCTGGGAATAGGGTTTGCGGTCCACGAAATCGAGGGGGTCCAGCGTTTTGAGCCCTTTGTCGTGCTCCTCGAAACTGCCGGAGTCCACGAGCTGGCCGATGCGCTTCCGCCCGGGTACCTTGTGGTGGAAGTCGCACTTTGGGCAGACGTAGAGGTTCTCCTCGAGCTGCTTGGAGTAGAGGGTTTCGCCGCAGCTCTCGCACTTGAGCATCAGCCCCGTGGGGACCGTCGGCCCGTGTCGCACGGCTTTCTCTTCGACCATCGGTTTACCGTCCCTCTGTATTAAATATCAGGACATAAAGAAAAAGAAAACAACATATTATCTACCAACTCACTATTTGTTGAAGCAGGAATTTCAGTTACACCTAATTTGATCAATAAAAAGAATAATTGCATGTCTATATAAACTCCAAATGACTTATTAAAATTATACCCACAACTAAATGTCAAACCCCATGGCTTCTCTTCTATTTTAAATAAATTACCGTATATCCCTATGTTATAGTCATTAGCATTCAGGTTATATTCGATATCAAGCCCAAGCGATGGTGTGCAAGTAAAGGACTTTTCATTTCTACTTAAATCAACGGTATACGAAAGACCAACTCCTAGACGTAAGGTTCGATCGAGATACGAGCGATTATCGGTTAGTGAAACCCCTGGAGGTATCGAGTTAGTAATGGATAGCCCCGCTTTAAAGATGCCTACATTAAATTTTACGCCTAAATCTAAACCAAAACCGTTATCCGAGTTATCGTTTGTCTCTATACCCAACACTTTAAAGTTAATACCATAAGAAAAGAAGTCACTCACCTGACTTCCAAATGAAATAGTTGCTAAAGATTCTGATGCTTCATTATTATAATTAATAAAATCTTCATATGAATAATAATTATCTAAATAATTCAAGAAATTAATGGATATCGCTAATGTTCCAAATGTACTTTCTTTTCCCAATGAAACCGATTCCATTCTCATAGGTTTTATAAAGGAGAAAAAATAACCTTCAATAGTATCAAGATATATATCTTTTTCTTCATCTTCATCGTAATGTCTTACTCTCTTGCTAAAAAAACCTACATCGATATTCGACCATTCAGCGTCCGCGAGTCCCGCCGGGTTTATCATGAATTCCGTCGGGCCGGCCAGGGCCGCGCCGAAGCCCGCCCAGCCGAGACCCACCGCCCCCACGGCCCACTTCTCGATTTCGTACGTCTCCGCCGCCGGGGTAGAGACGCACAGTACGGCCAACAACGCTGTCAGCAATCCTATTTTCATCGCGTCACGATGAAGCGGAAGGCCGAATCCGAAACGCCTTCCACGTAACAGATGTACGTCCCCGGAGCCACCAGCCGCCCGTCGGCGTTGCGCCCGTCCCAGACGGCTTCAAAGAAAAATGAATATCCGTATATGGACTGTGCGCCAGCCGGGCCGCCTTCGACGCGTATCACCTCGTCCCCCGCCGTATCTATAACGACGAAAACGATCGGGGAAGGAAGCTCCCATATCGTTTCCAGACGGAAGGTCAGCTCGCCGTCGCCGCAGACCCAGGGCGTGGGGTAGGCGAATCCGTGCCCGGTTATCTCGGGCATCGAATTAGCCCAGGCCAGAGGGGTCATAACGACGAGCAGAACGAAGGCGATTCGCATCATTTCACCACTACCGGTAGAGGCCGGCCTTGCCCGCCGAGCCCAGGAGCTGCATCTTGTGCCGCACGACCTTGGTGACGGCCTCGCGGGCCGGGCCAAGGTACTTGCGCGGGTCGAACTCCTTAGGGTCGGTGGCGAACACCTCGCGGATGGCCCCGAGCATGGCCAGGCGGATGTCGGTGTCTATGTTGACCTTGGCCACGCCCATGGTGACGGCCTTGGATACGGCCTCGTCGGGGACGCCCTTTGAGCCGCCGAGCTGGGCGCCGAACTTCTCGGCCCGCTCCCGCACCCAGTCGGGCACCGCGCTGGCGCCGTGGAGGACCAGGGGCACGGACACGCGCTTTTTGATGGCGGCCAGGCGGTCGAAATCCAGCCTCGGCTCGCCCTTGAACTTGTACGCCCCATGGCTGGTGCCGATGGCCACGGCCAGGGAATCCACGCCGGTGCGCTCCACGAAATCCTTGGCCTCGTCGGGGTCGGTGAAAATCGCCTCGCCCTCCTTGACCTGGACGTGCTCCTCGATGCCCTGGAGGCGGCCCA
>MFAF01000006.1:28492-29320 GCA_001774505.1 Candidatus Coatesbacteria bacterium RBG_13_66_14
AGTGCAGGCTCAATGGAAGGCCGGTCTCGAAGGCGGCCAGCTTGACCATCTCCACCAGGTAGGCGGTCCCGGCGTACTTCAACGCCCCGGAGCTCACGGCGATGATGGCCGGGGAGCTTTCAGCCTTGGCCGCCTCCACTATCCCCTGGAGAATCTCCATGTTGTTGATGTTGAAGGCCCCGACGGCGAAACCCTTCTCGTAGCCCACGCGCATCAACTGGTCGTTCGTAAAGAGCGGCATCACGGCCTCCGGTCGAAATGAGACGAAAAGGGCGGTAAAAAAATACGGATGTGAGTATACCACGCGGGCTGCCCTGGTGAACAAGGGGCGGAACAAGGGGTTTAACCCCCTTGTCTTACCCCTTGTCTTACCCCTTGCCCTTCCTTCCGTGGAGGGGCTAGGTCGCCGTCCCGGAGACGAGGTGGCGCGCGTCCGGCGGCCAGCCGTCACGAACGCCGCGCTGGAGCTCGCCCGCCAGCCACTCCGGGTAGAAGGGCAGCCCGCGCAGCTCCTCCGGGGTCCGCCAATAATGCCAAATGCTCTCCTCGACCTCACCGGTACGTTCGATGTGCGGACCGGGATCGAATTTCCCGCCCACGACGCGGCAGAGCCAGTAAAAGCCGAGCTCGTGAAGCCCCGTAGATTGCATCTCCGGCGCCCAGACCGGGTCGGTGAAAAAGTTGTCGTTGACAAAGAGGAGGCGCTCCGGCTCCACCGCGAGGCCCGTCTCCTCGAAAAGCTCGCGGGCCACCGCCTCCGGGATCAGTTCGTCGGGCTCCACGGCGCCGCCGGGCAGGGACCAATCGCGGCCGTAAAAGGTGGTGAGG
>MFAF01000006.1:29420-29710 GCA_001774505.1 Candidatus Coatesbacteria bacterium RBG_13_66_14
TGGCCGGCAGGCGCAGGTAGCGGCCGTGGTCGTCCCTGCCCCAATCCGTGTTTAAAATATCGCCCAAGCCCTCGGGGTAGAAGGCGATGTCGCCCAAGGTATGCCGGTCGCGGAACCGGACCTCGGTCATGATCCGCGCCTCGGGGGCGTCGGGGGAGGCGAAGCCCAGCCTCGGCTCGCCTTCCATCTCGGCGTGGAAATAGAGGCCGACGAGGTGCAGCGGCCGGGCGTCGTAGGGGTCGGCGAAGAAGGTTTCCGCGACGTAGGCCAGGGGACCGACCTCGGAACGG
>MFAF01000006.1:29722-34647 GCA_001774505.1 Candidatus Coatesbacteria bacterium RBG_13_66_14
GCGCTGTGCGGCGGCAAAGACATGCTCACTACGCTTTGAGCGCGATGAAGGCCCGGGCGCCGGACCCCTCGCCGTACGGGCGGACCTCGACCCCGGTGAAGCCCGCCTCCTCCATGAGGGCGACCAGCCCCTCCACGGTGAAGTGGTGCAGGTGGGGGTCCTTCGACCCGCGCAGCAACCGTTTTAACGACCGCAGGGGATGCCGGAGCGCGGAGCCCAGGCGGACTCCGAAGGGCCGTCGAAGGGTTCTTTCCTCCCCCGAAAACCCCGCGCAGTGCAGGATCACCAGCGCCCGCCCGCCCGGCTTCAGGCAGCGGCGCCCCTCGACGAGCACCCGCTGGGGGTCCAGGGCGTGGTCCAGCGTCGCGGCGCAGACGAACTCGTCGAAGGCCGCGTCCCGGTAGGGCAGCTCCTCGCCGAAACCGGCCACGAAGGTCATCGGGCGCTCCAGCGCCCCGCTGTACAGTTCCCGGTAGAGGGGTGGGGGGCCGGAGAGGAAACGCTCCAGGGCGGGGTCGTGGACGACGAAAAAGGAATCGCCGCCCGCTTGCCACCACCTCCGCAGGAGCCCCCAGCCGCCGCCCACGTCCAGCACGTCCCCCTCAAGGGGTCCTCGGTATTCGAAGAGCTCGGCCAGGCGGGCGATACTCTCGGCGACGTACTCCGGGCTCACCCCGGCCCGATCCCGGGTCCAGTCGAGGAACTCGCTCTGAAAGGAGCCCCAACGCCGCCACAGGTCGTCGTCCGCGTCGGGCAGCCGGTCGTCCAGCAGGCGGACGAGGGCCGGCGTCCGGGACAGGTCGTACCGCGGCAGCTCCTCCTCACGGAAGAGCGAAATCACCGAGCGGTCACTCACGGGCCGTTCCTCCCTCGATGGCGGCACCCTCACCCACGAAGGCCTCCTCCTCCAACTCCTCGGTCTCCTCCGACTCCCCCGTCTCCTCGGCCAGCTCGGCCCGCGTTACGCCCCGGGAGGCCAGCATGTCGAACGCCCGCTCGCGGAAAATGTGTTCGCCGGACTTCCAGAAGAGGGGTACGTTGCGCTCCATGCCGCCGACGTAGCCGATGACCTCTTTCTCGAGCTTCATGAGCGCCGCCCGCGCCCAGTCGCCGCCCGCGCCCCGGTTTATCCAGAACGGGCCCAGCATCCGGAATATCTGGTACAGCCGCTCCTCGCCGCCCGGGTAGCTCTCGCAGGGGAAGTGGTATTCCCCGGCGATGTACCGGCGGAGGTCGTAGGCGAAGCGGATGAGGAACGGCTCGATGTCCCCGCCGCAGGGGCCGAAGAAGTAGTCCAGCCCCGGCATCCCCGGGTAGTCCATGTCGTACTCCGGGGGACCGCTCCACGGGAAATCGGAGGGCGTCGTCGTTTTGCCGGGAACATCGCTCGGTTCGCTCTTTTCCACGGGCTCCAGAATGATCTCGCCCTCCTCGGTCACCCCCTCCGCCGCGAGCTCCTCCTCGATGCGCCCGACCGCTTGGGCCGTGGCGAGCTGCTGCCGGTAATACGCCGCCTCGTTCACGCCCGAGGGCGGCGGTGGAATCGTGGAGTAAACGTCGCGCAGGATGACCTTGACGCCGTAGGGGCCCGCGTTGTACATCGCCCCGGCCAGTTTCAGCCGCAGGAGGGTGGCCCACTCGGTGGTGAAATCGAAGCAGCCGCCGGGGTAGAGGTTGCCCTGGAATCGGGAGTCAAAGTTCCAGCGGCTCTGCTCGGATAACAGACCCTTCAGGTAGCTGATGCCCACCTGGAGGTTCAGGTCGGCGATGTAGCGCAGGTCGTAACGCGTCTCCTGGGGCAGCGTGCCGAAGGGCACCCTTCGCCTGACCCCGGCGTCGTCGTACTCCAGGAGGTAATTCCCCCCCCGGACCACGGCGCCAGTGAGCTGCATGTACCCCGTGGCCGAGCCGTGGCCGTAGGCGGCGCGGTAGCTGCGCCCCGATCCCAGCACGTGCATCAGGCCGCACTCCTGATAGCTCACCGCCAGGCAGAAGGCACGGAAGGCGTCGTCGGAGATGTCGTAACGCTTCGAGTAATCCAACCCGGACGCGCGCTCTTCGGGTGCGAGGAAGCCGGGGTGGGGCCGGCCGTCGGGACGCTCGGCGTTGATCCGGGCGCAGATGTCCACGAACCGGTGCCAGAGGCTGCGGGACGGGTTGTCCACGTCGTAGGTCGGGATGTTGTCGAAGTCGGCGAGGGTCCACTTTCCGGGGAGGCCGGGCAGCTCGAACCGGATGCTCTCCAGACGGGCGAAGGTCTCCGGGCCGACGACACGGGCGAGGTACGCCCGGGGCAGGGGCAACGCCCCTCCCCCAGCGGCCGGCGCGCCGGGAACGCCTCCCCCGAGGTTCGTGTACCGGGCGAGAAAGCCCGACTCCGTGGGCGCGGGATAGGGGAATCGCTCCCGGAAGGCGGCGAGCAGGCGGACCAGCTCGGCGTCGAAG
This sequence comes from Candidatus Coatesbacteria bacterium RBG_13_66_14, assembly GCA_001774505.1. GTDB lineage: Bacteria > RBG-13-66-14 > RBG-13-66-14 > RBG-13-66-14 > RBG-13-66-14 > RBG-13-66-14. The sequence continues at coordinate 32,168 of MFAF01000006.1, forward strand.
CGGCCGGCGGGGTCCCGGCAGGATTCGAATTGAGTGCCATCGCACTCGGCGGCGGTGGTGAGCGCCAGATTCAACTGACGCTTCAGGTAGGCCAGCACGGGGCTCGAGTAATCCTCGACGTCGCTCACGCCGGGCTGGTAGTAGAGGCAGGGGAACGAGGGGTAAGTCCGGAGCTCGACCCGCGCCGGGCCCAGCGTGGGTGTCAAGGCGCGCGGGGTCTTGTGACCGAAGAGGGGACGGCCATCGGCGTCGGTGAGGGGGACCAGCGCGAAGGGGCCGTCGGGTGAATCGGAACCGGGCAGGACCGCCAGGTGCGCCAGGCGCATCTCATCATTCCAGTCGCAGGTGCTGAAACGGCCGTCGGGCGATTCCACCACCAGTTCGACCACGTAATCCCCAAAGGGGACCGGCAGCCCCCGGAGGCGACCCTGGTTGGCCAGGCCGTTCCAGCGGAAGGTGTTTACGGCGAGGCGGCCGAGGTGGTGACGGTCGCCGTAATCGCCAACAGGCTGGTCCGTGTCGGCGGAGAAGACCAGGCTCGGCCTACGCTCCCGGTCGCGGTCAAGGTCCAGACGCCAGACGTTCAGCGTGACGCGGTCACTGGGCTCGGGGATGGGGTCCAGGTTGTAGCGGATGAGGTAGCCGGGGCCGTCCGAAGGGACGCCGAAGCAGCGGAAGTCGGCCTCGCGCACGTTGGCCACCATGTAGCCGGAGTTGTCCCAGTACGGAATCGTGTTTTCGGCGAACCCCCGGTTCCAGGTGTCGTAGATGCTGGCCGTGAGCGGCTTTCCCTCACCGGCCACGTAGAAGGTGTATCGGTGGTTCTGGCGGTCGAGCTGTTGGGCGCGCAGCAGACGCCCGCCCAGGACCACCGAGGGCCGCAGGGTGTCGAACTCGCCGGACACACTGGCGAACTGGGCGTCGGCCAGGCCGCCGAAACGGTAGCGGTAAACCCCGCTCACCGTAATTTTGAAGAGCCGGCCCTGGGCAAGCGGCATGGAGGTTTGGACGACCTCGCCCGAGGACGGGATGGCGAGCTCGAAGGCGTCGTAAGAGGGGACGGGGATGAGGAAGAGGACGACCGCCACGAAGAGACCGAGGGCGAGGAAGCCCGCGTCCACCTTGAACTCGGTCCGCTCCCGCCTCCACTCGGCGGTCAGGAAGCGGCCCACGCGTCGGGACGCGGCTCCGAGCGCGCGACCCAGACGGTTAAAAAGGCGGTCTGTGGATTCCTTCCGGGGCTTCTCGGGTGTCTGGCCGTTCAAATCCGATATCCTCCGGACCAGGCAACGGTCTCTGAGCTACCCGTCCACCGTCTCCCCGGAGGCGATCTCGCGGTCGTGGAAGGCCCGGGGGTCGGTGACGTCGGGGAAGACGCAGGCGTTGCGCCCGATGGAGGTGCCGCGCGGAATCACGGCGTTCTTGCCGATGACCGTCATCCCGGAGTTGTAGATCGAGGGGAAGCGCTGGTTGTAGGTGAAGTCGTCACCGGTGCCCACCAGGCTCTCGGCCCCCACGATGACCTCCTTGTCGAGGATGGCGTGGTCCACCTGGACCCCCTCCTCGATGACGGTCCCGGAGAAAATTATCGAGTCGCGCACAACGGCTCCGGAGCCTATCTCGACGTAGGGTGAGAGGACGCTCCGGGCGACCAGCCCGTCCACCACGCACCCGTTGGACACCAGGCTCTCGGTGACCTGGGCCCCACGGCCCAACTTCACCGCCGGGGCCTCCGCCGAGCGGGTGTGCACCCTCGATTTCTCGTCGTAGAGGTCGAACTCGGGGACGGGCGCGATGAGGTCCATGTTGGCCCGCCAGTAGCTCTCTATCGTCCCCACGTCGCGCCAGTATTTTTCCTTGAACCTGTACGCGCGGAAGGGCAGGCCCCGTTCGACGCAGCGCGGCAGCAGGTCGCGGCCGAAATCGTGCTCCGAGTCTTTCCTGGCCGCGTCCTCCACGAGCAGTTCCTCCAGGAGGGCGGTGTTAAAGACGTAGATACCCATGTTGGCAAGGTTGGACGGCGGGTCGGGCACCTTCTCCAGAAACCTGGTGACCGCTCCATCCGTGTCGGTCTCGATGACGCCGTACCGCGGGGCGTCCTCCCAGGGGACCTCCATGGCCGCCACCGTCACCCCTCGGCGCGCCGCCGCGCCGGACTCCACGTGCGACCTTATCATCTGTGAGTAATCCATCCGGTACACGTGGTCGCCGGAAAGGATCAGCACCAGTTCCGGCTTGACGGAACGAATGTAGGGCAGGTTCGTGTATACGGCGTCCGCCGTTCCGCGATACCATCCTCCGACACTCCCGCCGGGGTGCGGGTGCAGCATCACGAGCCCGCCTTCCAGCCGTTTCAGGTCCCAGGGCTCCCCGCGCCCCAGGTGTGACTGCAGGGAGTGGGGGCGGTACTGGGTCAGGACGCAGACGTTGTAGATGAACGAGTTGACGCAGTTGGAGAGGGTGAAGTCAATGATGCGGTA
>MFAF01000006.1:34668-35028 GCA_001774505.1 Candidatus Coatesbacteria bacterium RBG_13_66_14
CGGCTTGGTGCGCTTGGCGGTGAGCACTCCCAGCCGGTTGCCCCTTCCGCCCGCCAGAATCACCGCCAGTGTCTTTAGCGCCATATCCGAAACCCTTCGATTGGAACACGGGGTTTAACCGAGCCGTAGGGGCGGGGCTTAAGTCCCGCGCCCGCGGGCGACCGCAGGGGGTCGCCCCTACACGGTCATATCCCTTGCCCCCCGGACGAGGGTAAGGTGGCCGGCTTGCCGCCGCCAAGGGCGATGGCCGCCCCGTGCTTCAGGTCGTAATCCGAGACCAACAGGCCGTCGGCTCCGAGGTGCGCGATGAGCGTCTCGAGGACGAGGGCCCCGGCGACGATGATCTCCGCCCGGCTTTCG
>MFAF01000006.1:35046-35307 GCA_001774505.1 Candidatus Coatesbacteria bacterium RBG_13_66_14
TTGCGCCCGGCGAGGGGGACTCCCGCCAGGCGCCCGATGAGCTCCGTCAGGTCGCCGCGGGTCAACGGTGTGCCCTGGATGACCAGGGGCAGGTACTCGTTCAGGCCCAGGAAGAGCGCCGCCAGGGCGGTCGCCGTGCCGCCGGAAGCAACGACGGGCAATCCGCGAGTATCCTCCGGCAACTGAGAGAAAACGGTCCGGACACCGACCCTGAGCTCTTCCATCTCCCCGGGTTCGGGAGGGTCGGTGCCGAGGTAACGC
>MFAF01000006.1:35641-36432 GCA_001774505.1 Candidatus Coatesbacteria bacterium RBG_13_66_14
TCCGACGGTCCACCACGAGCCAGCGCAGGGAGTTGGAGCCGTAATCCAGAACGAGAAGGCGGCTCATCGGGGTAACCGAGGCACGCTGGTCCCCGGCTGAGCCACCACGTCGGCCGCCGCCCAGGAGGCGAGCGCCGTCGTCTCCGCGGGCGTCAGGCCCGCCGCCAGGGCCAGCCCCAGCACCGCGGTCACCGTGTCGCCGGCCCCGGTGTGGTCAAGGACCAGGTGGCGCGGGCAGAGGGCGGCTGTTTTCTCCACGCCCGCGTCGTGGTAGAGCTCGAGGCCGTCGTCGCCGAGGGTCAGGCAGAGCCAGCGCAACTCGAGCTTCCGCCGGCATCTTTCGCACAGAGCCCCCCAGTCGGATTCCTCCGAACCCGCCGCCCAGAGGCGCACCTCCCGCGCGTTGGGCTTCAGGCAGTCCGCCCCGGCCATGTTTTGCAGGGGGTTCCGGGTGTCGCCCGCCCAGGGCCGCCCCGACTCCCGCACCAGGGATACCATCTCCGGAAAAACGGCGCCGTTGGAGTAATCGGAGACGATGACAGCGTCGCTTTGCGGCAGACGCCCGCGCACCGCCTCCAGCAACCGCCCCGCGGTCCCGCGGTCGAGGGGCGACCTCCGTTCACGGTACGAGTGGAAGAGGTGTTGGGCGTCGGGCTCGGTGGCGACCAGCTTGAGCCGGTCCGTGGTGGGGCGATCGGGGGAAACCACCCCGGCGAAGGCGACGCCCCGCTCCCGGAGCAGGCCCGACAGGCGCTCGCCGGCGGAATCATCCCCCAGGACGCCGACCACGG
>MFAF01000006.1:36462-40469 GCA_001774505.1 Candidatus Coatesbacteria bacterium RBG_13_66_14
CCGCCACGTTGGTCGCCTGGCCCGGGGCATAGACCCGCTCCCTCTCGTCGAGGCAGGCCACCGGGGCCTCCCGGGCGATGGCGCCGACCGGCCCGTAGCGGTACTCATCCAGGCACGGGTCGCCGACGACCAGGACCTCGCGTCCGGCGATTTTTTCGAGCAGCCGATCCGGGGGGCTTGGCATTTCGAACATCACGTGCATATTATAAGGGCGGACGGCTGCGTAGGCAAGGCTTGCATTGACAGCCCCAGGCGGGGATGCTATCCTGCGTTGTCGTTTGACAGTCACCATGAGGATCGGGACCCGTGACGTTCAAACTGTTCATCCGCACCCTGAGGGCGCCCTTCTTCACCGCCACCACCTCGGCCGCCCTCCTGGGCAACCTGGTGGCCCTCTGGCGGACGGGGGAGCTCAATCCCTGGATGCTCCTTTTATCCCTGGCGGGCATCGCCGCCCTGAACGCCGGCGTGAACACCGCCAACGATTTCTTCGACTCGGTGTCGGGCAACGACGAGGCCAACCGGAATTTCTCCCCCTTCAACGGCGGCTCCCGGGTCATCCAGGACGGCCTGGTCAGCCGGCGGACCGTGGGGCTCATCTCCCTGGTGAGCTTCCTGATCGCGGGGGGCATCGGCGTCACCCTCTGGCTCCTGACGCCGGGGAACTGGATCCTCTACCTGGGCCTCTTCGGCCTTGTCACGGGGTTCTTCTACTCGGCGCCGCCGTTCAAGCTGGGCTACCGCGGACTGGGTGAGTTCGTCGTGGCGCTGGACGTGGCCCTCCTGCCGGTCCTGGGCGGCTACTACGTGCAGGCCGGGACCTTCGATTACAGCGCCCTCTACGCCGGCATCGCCGCGGCGTTTCTCATCGTGGGCGTCATCTGGGTGAACCAGATCCCCGACATCGAGGCCGACGCCGCGGTGGGGAAACGCACCCTGGTCGTCCGCCTGGGCGCCCGCCGCTCGCGGACCGCCTTCGCCGCCATCGTCGCGGCGGTGTACGTCTCCTCGCTCGTCCTGGCATTGCTGGGCGTCCTGCCCTACTGGACGCTCATCGTTTTTCTCACGCTGCCGCTGGCCGTCGGCGCCGTCCGGGGCGTATTCTCGAATTACGAACAGCCGCGGGCCCTCGTGCCCGCCGAGGGGAAAACGGTGCAGCTCCAACTGGCCGGCAACCTGGCCCTGTCCCTGGGTTTCGCCCTGGCCGTGTTGATTCCCCTGTAAGGTCGAACACGTGAAACTCGCCACCGCCAAGGACCTCCTGAACGACGAGCTCTTCCTTTTGGAGGAGCGGCTGCTGGATATCATCGCCGGCGAGTTCGAGCTGGTGAACACCATGGCGTCCCGCCTCGTCGCCGCCGGTGGAAAGCGACTGCGGGCCATTCTCGTCCTCCTGGCCGCCCGGGGCGGAGGCGAGGACGGCGGCCCGAGGGAGAAGGCGGTGGAGGTGGCGGCGGTCTGCGAGCTGGTCCACCTGGCCACCCTGATCCACGACGACGTCATAGACCAGGCCGCGACGCGCCGCGGCGTGCCCACCATCCACACCGACCTCGGAAACCAGATCACGGTGCTGATGGGGGACCACCTGTACGCCCGGGCCATCCGCCACCTGATAACCGCCACGGGGCGGGCCGACCTGGTCCGGATCCTGGCGAGCACGGTGGCGGACCTTTGCGAGGGGGAAATTAGGCAGCTCAACGAGACGCGCTGGCTGGGCCGCGTCGTCCGGCCCGACGCCGGCGGGGGCTTCGCGGTGCGCTTCGAACCCATGGAGCGGGAGTACCTGGAGATAATCGCCCGCAAGACGGCGGGCTTCTTCGGCGCCTGCGGGGAGATGGGCGCCCTCCTGGTCGGAGAGGGGGAGGTCGTTGCCGGGATGCGCGGGTACGGCTTCAACCTCGGCATGGCCTTCCAGATAACCGACGACCTGATGGACTATGCCGGCGCGCGGGAGCTCACCGGCAAGGACGAGGGGAACGACCTCGCCGCGGGGAGGCTGACCCTGCCCCTCATCCACGCCCTGCACCACGACGAGCACGGCCGCGAGCTCCTCGGCCTCTTGAGCCTCTCCGGCGGGGGCCTGAGGAAGCGGGTCGCCGATCTCCTGGACCGCACCGGCTCGCTGGGCTACGCCACCCAGGTCGCCCGGGGCTACGCCCGGCGCGCCCGGGAAATCGCCCTAAAGCATCCCCACCCCGAGGTCGGACCCGTGCTGGTGGAGCTGGCCGAGTCCGTGCTGACCCGGAAGGTGTGAGTATTCTCCGGGGGTAAAGCTCGGTTCGCTCGCTTCACGGTCACGAAAAAAGGGCGATCCCACCGGATCGCCGCCTGAAAACAGGGGTTCTGACCCCTCGTTTTTTTAGAACTCGGAAGCCGCGGCGGATACGGCCGCCTGGAACCCCTCCTCTTCCTCCGGCAACAGGGCGCGCAGGTCCAGCAGCAGGCGCTCGCCCTCCACCCGCCCGAAGATTCCGCGGGCGCGTAACTCCCCCGCCAGCTCCCGGCAACCCGCGACATTGGAGGTGAGCGCCAGCGCGGCGGAGGGGAAATCCACCAGCGGCAGCGCCCCGGAGCCGGCCCGCCCCACCGTTTCCTCCACACGCACCCCCCAGCGCCCGTCCCCGATGCGCTCGATTTCTGGCAGCAGCGCCTCCGCGCGCTTCAGAAGCTCGTCGCCGGTGGCGGAAAGGAGCCGGTGCGCGGGCAGTTCGGCCTCCCGCCCCTCGAGGTAGATGTCGAGTGTCGCGGCCAGGCCGGCGAGCGTCACCTTGTCCAACCGCGCCGCCCGGGCGAGGGGGTGACGGGCGCAGCCTTCGATTAAGTCTGCCCGACCGACGACTATCCCGGCCTGGGGACCGCCGAAGACTTTATCGCCGGAGAAGCACACCAGATCCGCACCCGCCCTCAGAGCCGAAGTCACGTCGTCCGCCCCCGGGGCCCAGGGGACCTCCCGAACCAGGCCGGACCCCTGGTCGTAAACGAAGGGGAGCCCGCGGGAATGCGCCAGCTCCACGAGTTCGGCGAGCGACGGTTCGGTGAAGCGACCCTCGAGGCGGAAGTTGGAACGGTGGGCCGAGAAGAGCGCGCCCGTGTTCTCCCCGATCGCCTCGGCGTAGTCGGAGACGGTGGTCCGATTTACGCTCCCCACCTCCCGCAAGGTGCAGCCCGATTGGCGCATCACCGCAGGCATGGCGAAGGACCCGCCGATGGCGACCAGCCTGGACACGCCCACGACGACCTCGCGCCCCGCGGCCGTGGCGGCCAGGGTCAGGAGCGTGGCCGCGGCGTTGTTGTTGAAGGCGCAGCCGGGAAGGCCAAACAGCCTTTCGCAGCGGCCCCGGACGGCGTCCTGCCGCTCTCCCCGCCCACCCGTCGGGACGTCCACTTCCACCTCGGCCGCCCGGGATGCCGCGACCATGGCGGCCACGACCTCGTCCGCCAGGGGGGCGCGGCCCAGGCCCGTGTGGAGGACCACGCCGGTGAGATTGAACGCTTTTTTTACGCCGGTCATGCCATCTCTTTGACTAAAAAAACCTTAGGCAAGTATGCCAGAATCAGTAAACCCTTGACAAGAGCCTCTTCGCTGTGTTATTCTACGATAACTGTATCGTGAGGATGCAGGGAGAAAGAAAAAAGTCGGGCGCCGCATCGCCCGAGTAAATCTATCGGCGGGGTACACCCGCCCACAAAAAAGGGAGTGACATGAAGAAACTACTCATCGCCCTGCTGATCTGCGCCTTCTCGATCGTCCCCCTGATTCTCATCGGCTGCGACGAGGGCAAGGATGAGGCCGAGGCCGACGCCGCCGCCGAAGAGGGCACCACCGAGGAAGAGACCCCGGTCGTCGAGGAAGAGGTCGTCGAAGAGGCGCCCGTCACCGAAGGGACCGTCGAGGGAGAGGCCGGAACGGTCGCCGAGCCCGCCACGGAGACCACGGAGAAGCCCGTCACCCAGTAGCACCGTCTCCACCTGAACGAAAGGGGTCCCGATGGGGCCCCTTTTTTCAT
>MFAF01000007.1:0-1080 GCA_001774505.1 Candidatus Coatesbacteria bacterium RBG_13_66_14
CTCCACGAGAACGGCGACGACCGGGAGGCCCGCCTGGTGATCGAGAACATGGGGGGCTACGCCGACGTGACCCGCGACGACGCCTACTGGGGCCACGAGTACGACTGGTGTTGGTACTGGTGGCAGGACCACGTGGAGACCACGGCGCTCTCCCTGAAGGCCATTCTGGAGATCGAGCCGGACAACGAGCTGATGGAGAAGGCGGCTCACTGGCTCCTGGTCAACCGCCGCTCCAACCACTGGAAGTCCACCATAGACACGGCGCTCTCGGTCTGGGCCCTCACCGACTACATGGCCTACACCGGCGAGCTTTCCACCGACTACCTGGCCACGGCGTCGCTGGGCAGCGAGGTGCTCATACAGACCCCGTTCAAGCCCGGCGACGTCTGGGGCGAAGGGGTGTCCACCGACCGCTACGGCGAGGAAGTCCAGCCGGGCGAGCTGCCCTTCGTCATAGAGAAGGATTCGGGTCCGGGCCGGCTCTACTTCACCGCCGCCCTGGAGTTCTACTCCAAGGAGGAGATGATCCCGGCCCGCTGGGACACCGTCCGCTGCGAGCGCGACTTCTACCTCGTCGGGTCCGACGGGACGACCCTGACCTCCCTGGTGGACAAAGACTGGACGGTGAAGGTGGGCGACTACATCGAGGTGGTGCTCACCATCGAGAGCCCCAACGACTTCGACTACGTGGCGGTCGAGGACCCGCGTGTCGCCGGCTGCGAGTTCCTGCCCAAGGACCGTTCGGGGTGGGATTGGCAGACCGGGACCTACCGCGAGCTCAAGGAGCAGCTCACCGCCTTCTTCTACGACCAACTACGCCTAGGCGAGCGGGAGATCCGCTACCGCGTGCGCGCCGAGCGGCCCGGCGTCTACCATGTGATGCCCACCCAGCTCTACGGCATGTACGCCACGGACATCCGCGCCAACTCCGCCGAGCAGGTGATAACCATCACGTCGCAGTAGGGCCGCCCCCCTCTCCCTTTAAGGGAGAGGGCCGGGGTGAGGGTAAAATGCGGGCGGGTGTGGACACCCGCCCCTACGTTTAATGTGAGCCATGCGTCGTCCTTGTAGGGGCCGACC
>MFAF01000007.1:1122-8917 GCA_001774505.1 Candidatus Coatesbacteria bacterium RBG_13_66_14
CGCCTTGTCCCCCCCGCCGCAAACTGGTAAAATCCGCTTCGTGCGTGAGAAAAGATCGGTCCGGGCCGTAAGGCCTTTTCGGGGCGAACGCCCCCTCGGAACCCAAGGTGAACAGATGCTGGACGAGAAGAAGACCAAGGCTCAACTCATCGCCGAGCTGGGGGGGCTCCGAGCCGGGCCCGGCGCCCGGGACGACCTCGCCTCCCTCTGCGAGATGATCCCCCAGGGCGTCTTCCGGTGCGACGCCGAAGGCGGGATCGCGTGGGCCAACCGGTCCCTGGCCCGGATGCTCGGCCGGGACGACCCCGCGGACCTCGTCGGGGTCAAGCTGCGCAGCCTCCTGGCCCATCCCCGGGCCGCGAAGGGCCTCCTCGATTCCCTGAAGTCGGGCCTGAGTGTCGTGGGGTGCGGGACCGAGCTGAAGCGGGCCGACGGCGGGATCCTGCGGGCGTCGGTCACCCTGGAGCCCCGGCCGTCCGCCGATGGCCGGACGGTCTTCGACGGGGTGGCCCAGGACCTCTCGGGCGCCGAGGCCCTGGAGCGCCGAGAGAGGCAGAGCGCCGTCCTGGCCGCCCTCTCCCGGGAGCTATTCACCGTGGGGTCGGTGCAGGAGGTCCTCGACGCCGCCGTCGGGCGGCTCGCGGAAATTTTCCCGACTTTCTCCAGCGCGAACCTCGTCGAGGACGAGGGGCGGTGCCTCGTCGTCCGGGCGCACCGGGTGGCGTCGGCCATCCTGCGCTTCGGCGAGAAGCTGACCGGCCGCCGCCTCCGCGACCTGAAAATCCCCCTCGACTGCGACAGCGTGGTCGCCCGGACCATCCGCACCGGCCACCCCACGGTCTGCGGCCTCGACTTCGAGCCCGACTCACCCGTCAACGAGACGGACCTGCGCACCCTGGTCGAGGCGCTGGTCGAGAAAAAAAGCCCCCTGCGGCGCTTCGCGGCCCCGATAGCGGATAAATTCGGCGACGCAGCCTTCCTGGGCATCCCCTTCACCGATTCGGCGGGACGGGTCACCGGCTCCATAACCGTCATCGCCCCGTTCAGGTTCAACCGGGAAGACTTCAACCTGATAAAGGCCTGCTCCGACATCGTCGGGAAGGCGGTCGAGCAGCGGCTCCTCGCCGACGAGCTCCGGGCGTCCGAGGAGCGCTTCCGGGGCGTTTTCGAGAACACCGTCATCGGCATGTACCGCACCACCCCCGACGGGCGGGTGCTCATGGCCAACCCCGCCCTGGTGCGGATGCTGGGATACGGTTCCTTCGAGGAGCTCTCCCGGCGGGACCTGGAAAAGGGGTATCAGCCGGGCCACTCCCGGGCGGATTTCAAGCGGGCGGTGGAGAAGTCGGGGGAGCTTCGCGGCCAGGAATCGGTCTGGAAGCGGCTCGACGGCACGAGCCTCCACGTGCGCGAGAACGCTCGCGCCGTGCGCGACTCCAAGGGCAGAACCCTCTACTACGAGGGCACCGTCGAGGACGTCACCGAGCGGGTCGAGGTCGAGGGGGCGCTCCGCGAATCGGAGCACAGGTACCGCTTCCTGGTGGAGAACAGCTACGACGTCTTCTACCGGGTGAACCTGGAGGACGAGAGCTACGCCTACCTCTCCCCGGCGATGAAAAACGTCCTCGGCTACACGGCCGAGGAGTTCGTCCGGATGGCGAAGACCGGCGAGGTGGCGGAGCGGATCCACCCCGACGATCTGGGGTGGCTCAGGGAGGACGCCCTAGCCCTGCGGGACAACGCGCGGGGCGCGCTGGAAAAACCCGTCATCGAGTACCGCCTGCGCCACGCCGACGGCGCGTACCGCTGGCTGTCGGATTCGCGGACCGTCGTTTACGACGAGGCGGGGCGCAAGGCCATTGCCCTCGTCGGGGTGACCCGCGACGTCACCGAGCGCAAGCTGGCCGAGGAGCGCCTGAGGGAGTCCGAGGAGCTCTACCGCACCTTCACCGAGGAGGCGCTCGTCGGCGTTTACATCTTCGAGAAGGGCCGTTTCGTCTTCGCCAACCCCCGGATGGAGGAGATAACCGGTTACTCGCGCTCCGAGCTGTGCGCCATGGACCCCATGGAGATCGTGCTGCAGGAGGACCGCGACGGTCACCTGCGGGAGCGGGCCCAGGCCCGGGCCCGGGGCGAGGAGGTGCCCTCGACCTACCGGATGCACATCAGGAAGAAGGACGGCGAGGTGCGGGTGCTGGAGCTCCGGGCGCAGCGGCTCCCGGCCTTTGGCGACTCGGGCGTCGCCAGCCTGGGCAACTGCGTGGACATCACCGGAGAGGTGCGGGCCGAGGAGGACCGGGACAGGCACCTGCGGGAGATACAGGCGCTCTTCGAGGGGGTGGACGTCCTGCTCTGGTCGGTGAGGGAGGCCGAGGACGGGGAGCTCTACTACGAGCAGGTCAACGACGCCTTCGCCGCGGTGGAGGGGCACACCCCCGAGCATTACAACGGGAGGCCCGTATCCGCCCTGCATCCGCCGGACGAATGCGCGAGAATCAGGAATTCCTTCGAGTGGGCCAAGCTGGGAAAGGTGCACACCAACGAGATCAGCTTCGGCGAGGGGGCCGGCAGAAAATCCTTCGAAATCCGCCTCATCCCCCTGGTGGACCCGGACGGCTGGATTCGGCGTTTCATCGGAGCGGGCTCGGACATCACCGAGCGCAAGCGGGCCGAGGAGCGCCTGAGGGAGTCGGAGGAGTATTACCGCAGCCTGGTGGAGACCTCGCCGGACGCCATCACCGTCACCGATCTCGAGGGGCGCATCGTAGCCTGCAACCGGCAGGCCGCGAGGATGTACGGCGCCGATTCCCCCGAGGAGATGGCCGGGCTTTCGAGTGTCGAGCTTATCGCGCCCAAGGACCGCGAGCGGGCGGCGGCGAACCTCAAGAAGGCCCGGTCGGAGTTCAGGGTGACCGGCGTCGAGTACGACCTTCTGAGAAAGGACCAGACGACATACCCCGTCGAGCTCAGCGCCTCCCTCTACCGGGACGCCCGGGGGACCCCCAAGGGCTTCATCGGCATCGTCCGGGACGTCTCGGAGCGCAAGCGGGCCGAGGTGGCGCTGCGCGAATCCGAGAAGAGATACCGCTTCCTGGTGGAAAACACCAACGACCTCTTCTACCGGGTGAACCTTGCCGACGAGAGCTACGCGTACCTCTCCCCGGCGCTGGTGAAGATCCTCGGCTACGGGATCGAGCAGTTCGTCGAGATGGCGAAGTCGGGCGAGCTGGCGAAACGGATCCACCCCGACGACTTGGCCGGGGTGGTGGCGGACGCGGAGGCGCTGCGGGACAACGCCCGCGGGGCGGTGGAAAATCCGCTCATCGAGTACCGCCTGCGCCACGCCGACGGCGGGTACCGCTGGCTCTCCGACGCCCGTACCGTGGTGTACGACGAGACGGGGAAGAAGGCCACCGCCATCATCGGCGTGTCCCGCGACATCACCGAGCGCAAGCTGGCCGAGGAGGCGCTGCGCGAGAGTGAGGAGCGCTACCGCGTCCTCTCCGAGGAGGCCATCGTCGGGGTCTACATCTACTCCGACGCGCGATTCCTCTACGCCAACGACGAGATGGCCGAAATCACCGGCTACACCGTCGGTGAGCTGCTGGCCATGGACACCGGCGAGCTGGTCCACAAAGAGACCGCCGATTTCCTCGCCCGGCGCGACGCGGCCCGCAAATCGGGCGAGGAGGTCCCCAGCCGGTACACGATGAAGATCCGGACCAAGGGCGGCGAAACGGCGGTCCTCCTGGTCGGCGCGCGACCGATCCCCTACGGCGATCGGACCGCCTACCTGGGTAACTGCTTCGACATCACGCAGAGCGTCCGGGCGTCGGAGGCGCTCGAGGAATCCGAGGTGCGGTATCGCTCCCTCCAGGACAACATCCCGGTGGGGGTGTTCCGGGTGACGCACTCGGGCGAGCTCATCTCCGTCAACCCCGCTTTTTCCAGGATGTTCGGCTACTGTTCACCCGAGGAGCTGCTCGAGGTGAGCGTGGTGGACCTCTACGCCGAGCCTTCGCGGCGCCTCGAGCTCCTCGACGCCCTGAGCGAAAAGGACGTGGTGAGCGACTTCGAGGCCCGGATGCTCCGCCGGGACGGCTCCTGGTTCTGGGTGCAGATCAACGTGCGGGCTATGCGGGACGCCACCGGGGAGATCGTATTCCACGACGGCATCCTGGTGGACCAGAGCGAGCGAAAGGCCGCCCTGGAGCGCCTGCGCGAATCCGAGGATCGGTACCGCACCACCCTGGACTCCATGGGGGACGCCATCCACGTGGTGGACTCCGAGCTCCGCATCACCCTCGTGAACTCCACGCTCTCCCGCTGGACTCAGGAGCTGGGCATGACCCCAACGGTTGTGGGCAGGACCGTCTTCGAGGCCTTCGGGTTCCTCCCCAAAAGCGTCCGGGCCGAGTACAGGAAGGTTTTTTCGAGCGGCGAGACGCTCCTGACCACGGAGACTAACGTCATCGGCGGGCGGGAGATCATCACCGAGGTGCGGAAGATACCGATCCTCAAGGGCGAGCGGGTGGACCGGGTGGTCACCGTCGTCCGGGACGTCACCCGGCAGAAGCTGAACGAGGTCGCCCTGCGCGAGAGCGAGGAGCGCTACCGCTCCCTCCAGGAGAACATCCCCGTGGGCATCTTCCGCACCACCCCCGACGGGGACCTGCTCACGGCCAACCCCGCCCTCTACGGCATGCTGGGGTACTCCTCCGAGGATGAGCTGAAGGCGTACAAGGTGGGGGACCACTACGTGCAACCCGAGCTGCGCCGGGAGTTCGTGGATTCGCTCAAATCGGGGGGCTTCATCACCGACTTCGAGGCCCCGATGAAGAGGAAGGACGGCTCCACCTTCTGGGCCTCGCTCAACGCCACGCTTGTCCGGGACAAGCGGGGGAGGGGCCTGCACATAGACGGCATCCTCGAGAACGTGACCGAGCGCAGGCTGGCCCAGGAGCGCTTGAGCGAATCGGAGGAGTTCAGCCGGGCGCTGATCGAGCGCTCGCCCCTGGGCGTGTCGGTGCGGGACAGCCGCGGCAGGCTGCTCTCGTGCAACGAGGCGTGGAGGCGCATCTGGGCCGCCACGGAGGGGGATATCGCCCGCGATTTCGAGAGGGAGCGGACCGAGCTCCGGTTCGACGAGGAGGATGAGTACCTGGGCGAGTGGCTCCCGGAGGTGGGGCACGTGTACACCGACGGCGGCTACCTCCACATCCCCGAGGCCGAGATAGCCCACCCGCGGCCCGGTGGCGCCCGGTGGGTTTCCCAGCACTTCTACGCCCTCAAGGACGAGACGGCTCAGGTTGGCCGGGTGGTCATCATCACCGAGGACATCACCGACCGCAAGAATACGCAGACGGCGCTGGCCCGCTCCGAGGAGACCTACAAGAGCCTCTACGAGACCACCCTGGCCCTGGCCGACTCCAGCGAGCTCACCGACGTCATCGGCGTCATCGCGACCCAGGCCACCGGCCTCCTGGGCGCCCAGCAGTGCCTGTTCCTGCTCCTGGACCCCGCCAGGCGGGTGCTCACCCCCATCTACTCGACGCGGCCCGACTACCGCGACATCATCATGGGCTTCGAGGTGCCCCTGGGGGTGGGGTTCTCGGGCAAAGTGGCCGAATCGGGCGTCGGTCGGTACCTGAACGCCGGCGAGGTGGACGAGGTCTCGGTCCACGTCGAAGGCACCGACGAGGGGGAGGATTCGAGAGAATCGCTGATCTCGGTGCCCATGTTCGACGCCGGGAAGGTCCTGGGCGTGATAACCCTGGGCAAGTTCACCGGGGGGTTCACCGACGCGGACCTGGCGAGGCTCTCCATCTTCGCCCGCCAGTCGGAGATAGCCGTCAAGCGCACCAAGAACATCGAGGAGCTGGCCGCCAGCGAGCGCACCTACCACAGCCTCTACGAGACCACCCTGGCCCTGGCCGACTCCACCGACCTCCTCCACGTGATCGAGGTCATCGCGAACCAGGCCTCGATCATGCTCGGGAGCCGCAAGTGCATCTTCTTCCTGGTGGATCCGGGGCGGGCGGTGCTCCGGCCCATCTACTCCACCCGCCAGGATTACCAGGAGATATTCAGGGACTTCGAGATACCCGTCGGCGAGGGGCTCTCGGGCCACGTGGCCCTCTCCGGCGTGGGCATGTTCGTCAACGCCGGCGAGCCGGAGAAGGCCATCTCGGTCCACATCCCGGGCACCGACACCCAGGCCGACGAGCGGGAGTCGCTCATCTCCGTGCCCATGTTCGACGACGAGCGCGTTTTGGGCGTCATCACCATCGGCAAGTTCGACGCCGTCTTCTCCGAGGAGGACCTGGATAAGCTGACCGTCTTCGCCCGCCAGGCGGAGATCGCGGTGAAGAGGACCCGGAAATCCGAGGACCTGGCCCGCTCCGAGGAGACTTACCGCAGCCTGTACGAGACCACCCTGGCCCTGGCCGACAAGACCGACCCCCTGAAGGTGATCAAGGTCATCGCCGACCAGGCGTCGGCGCTGGCCAGGGCGTCCGACTGCACCGTGTACCGTCTCGACGACCGGCGCGGCGTCCTCCGCCCCATCTACTGCAACGACCCCACGGCGACCGAGGAGATAATGAACTTCGAAATCCCACTGGGGGAGGGCGTCTCCGGCCGGGTGGCCCAGACCGGGGAGAGGCTCTGCCTCAACCTGGGGGATTGTGACGATATCTCCGTCCACGTGCCGGGCACCAGCGAGGAGGTGGACCTGCGGGAGTCCGTCCTCTCCGTGCCCATGTTCGACTCCGGGCGGGTCATCGGCGTCATCAGCATCAACAAGGAGGATGACCTCTTCACCGAGGAGGACGCCCAGAAGCTCTCCATCTTCGCCCGGCAGGCGGAGATAGCCGTCCTGCGCGCCGAGAACCTGGAGGCCCTGGCCGAGTCCGAGGACACCTACCACCGGCTCTACGAAACGACCCTCACCCTGGCTGACGAGACCGACCTGGTAAAAATCATCTCCCAGATATGCGACCAGGCCACCCGGCTCCTGGATTCCATCTACTGCACGTACTTCACCTTCGACGCGTCCGAGGGCGTGCTCGTGCCCTTCTACTCCAACGCGCCCCGGGAGCGGGACGCCATCCTGGATTTCAAGGTCCCCCTGGGTGTCGGGCTCTCCGGCAAGGTGGCCCTCGACCGCGCCGGCGTTTACTCCAACTACACCGACGCCGACCGCCCCGTGGTGCACGTAGAGGGCACCGACGCCCAGGTGGACTCGATCGAGTCGGTCATCTCCGAGCCGGTGATGGACTCCGAGACCCTTTTAGGCGTCATCACCATCGGCGCCGAGGGAAAGCTCTACGACTCCGGCGACCTGGACAAGCTCTCCGTCTTCGCCCGTCTGGCCTCCATCGCCATCAAGCGGGCGGAGAACCGTCAGGCGCTCGAGCGTTCCGAGGACACCTACCGGACCCTCTATGAAACCACGATGACGCTGGCCGACGAGAGCGACCTCCAGAAGGTGCTGGGCAAGATCGCCGACAACGCCCGGATGCTTTTAAACGCCCACTTCTGCAACATCCTGCAGCTCAACACCGAAGAGGGGGTGCTCGCGCCCATCTACACGAACGCCCCCACCTCGCGGGACGAGATAATGGCGTTCCGGGTCCCCCTGGGGTCGGGGCTTTGCGGGAAGGTGGCCCAGCGCGGCTCAGGCGCATACTCCAACTACTGCGACCCCGACCGCCCGGTGGTGCACATCGAGGGCACCGACGACTCCCAAGAGCACCGCGAGAGCGTCCTGGGCGAGCCCATCATGGACGGCGAG
>MFAF01000007.1:8942-15666 GCA_001774505.1 Candidatus Coatesbacteria bacterium RBG_13_66_14
ACGCACTGGACCGGGTATTCACCGACGACGACCTGTCCAAGGTGCGGGTCTTCGCCCGGCTGACCTCGGTGGCGCTCAAGCGCTCCCAGTACCTGGAGGCCCTGGAGGAGTCCGAGGAGAAGTACCGCAGCCTGGTGGAGCAGGCCACGGACGGGGTCGTCATCGTCCAGGGTTTGCGTTTCGTCTTCGTGAACACGGCCATGCTGGCCATGTCCGGGTACGATTCCGCCGAGATGCTGGGGAAGGGCTTCAGCGATTTCATCGTCCCCGAGGACAGGCCCCGGCTCGCCGACTTCTACGAAAGGCGGATGCGGGGCGAGGAGGTGCCCTCCATCTACGAGGTCACCGGGTTACACAAGGATGGAGACCGCATCCCGCTGGAACTGAACGTGGGGCTCATCCAGTACTCGGGGGCGTTGGCCGACCTGGTCATCGTCCGCGACGTCAGGGAGCGCAAGCGGGCCGAGGAGTTGCTGCGCGAGAGCGAGGAGCGCTACCGCTCCATCTGGACCAAATCCCCCATCGGCATCTGCCTCTCCGACCGCATGGGCGAGGTGACCATGGCGAACCCGGCCCTCCTGCAGATGTTGGGCTTTTCGGAGGAGGGGCTCATCGGTAAGAGGTTCTACGACCTCATCGTTCCCGAGGAGCCGGGGGAGATGGGCGAGATCTTAGGGGAGACGCTGGACACGCAGGTGTACCAGGACAAGCTGTCCATCTTTTCCGGTAAGCCCACCGAGCTGACCATGTTGAGGAGGTCCGGGGAAAAGATACCCGTGGAGATGAACATAGACTTCATCACCCGTGACAAGTCCATCCAGTACATGATTTCGCTCATCACCGACATCACGGAGCGCAAGAAGGCCGAGGTGGCGCTGGCGAACTACTCGGCCGACCTGGAGCGCGAGGTTGACGCCAAGACGGGAGAGCTTCAGGCGGCCCGGCGGTATCTGCGCGAGGTCATTGACGCCTCGCCGGACCTCGTGACCGTGGTGGACGCCGAGGGCCGGCTGGAGATTCTCAACCGCGCCGCCTCTCTGGCCATGGGCTACGCCGAGGAGGAGGTCCGGGGAAAGCCCACCCGTGGAGATGAACATAGACTTCATCACCCGTGACAAGTCCATCCAGTACATGATTTCGCTCATCACCGACATCACGGAGCGCAAGAAGGCCGAGGTGGCGCTGGCGAACTACTCGGCCGACCTGGAGCGCGAGGTTGACGCCAAGACGGGAGAGCTTCAGGCGGCCCGGCGGTATCTGCGCGAGGTCATTGACGCCTCGCCGGACCTCGTGACCGTGGTGGACGCCGAGGGCCGGCTGGAGATTCTCAACCGCGCCGCCTCTCTGGCCATGGGCTACGCCGAGGAGGAGGTCCGGGGAAAGCCCATCGGGACCTTCTACTTCGACCGCGACCGGGACTCGGTGGCCGAGATGACGAGGCGCCTGGAAGACGGCCGGCCTTCCACCATCCGCCAGGTTGACCTGCGCACGAAGGACGGCTCGCCCCTCACGGTGGAGCTGTCGGTGTCCCCGTTGGTGGACGGGGAGGGCCGATTCACCGGCAGCGTGGCCGTGGGCCGCGACATCCGCGAGCTCGAGGACCTGCGCCGCGCCCTCACGCGGTCGGAGAAGCTGGCCGCCACCGGCAAGCTCGCCGCCGACATCGCCCACGAGGTCAACAACCCCCTGGGGATAATCACGAACTACCTCCAGATAGCCCGGGGGGACCTCGAACCCTCCGGCGAGCCCTACAAGACCCTCGGCGTCATCGAGGAGGAGGTCCAGCGCATCGCCCGCATCATCTCCGGCCTTCTGGACTTCTACCGCCCCGAGAGCTCCTACCTCGAGCATACCGGCGTCAACCGGCTCGTGGAGGACCTGTTGATGCTGGTGGGCATTCAGCTCGAGAAGATGGGCATCGCGGTGGAGAAGGACCTCGCCGACGACCTGCCCGACGTTCTGGTTTCGCCGGACCAGTTGCGCCAGGTGCTTCTCAACCTGGTGACCAACGCCCAGGACGCCATGCCCACCGGCGGCACCCTCTCGGTCCGCACCCATCTTTCGGAGGGCCGGGTGGTCATCTCCTTCTCCGACTCTGGGCTCGGCATCCCCCCGGAGAACCTGCCCTACATCTTCGATCCCTTCTTCACCACCAAAGGTAAGAAGGGCACCGGCCTGGGTCTCTCGGTCTCCTATGGCATCGTCCAGAGTTTCGATGGTATGATGGAGGCACAAAGCGCCCCCGGCGAGGGGACCACGTTCACCATCAGCCTTCCGGCGCGGGAGGGATAGCCGTGGCAGAGTCCGGACGCGAGAAAACCGAGCGCAGCGAGCTATCCCCCCGGCAAACCGAGCTGCGCTCCGAGCGAATACTCGTCATAGACGACGAACGCCGCATGTGCGATTCCATCCGCATCCTTTTGGAGCAGACCGGATACCGCGTGGACACAGCCTCCGACGGGAGCGAGGGCATCTCGATGCTGCGCGAGTCGAACTACGACCTGGTCATCGCCGACCTGATGATGCCCAAGGTGGACGGCTTCACCGTGCTGGACTACGTTGGCGAGAACCTGCCGCACACGCTGGTCATCGTCATCACGGGCTACTCCTCCATGCGGTCGTCCATCGAGGCGCTGCGGCGCGGGGCCTACAACTACCTGGTCAAGCCCTTCGATTTCGACGTCTTGAAGCTGGCCGTCGAGAAGGCGATGGACAAGATCCGGCTCCAGCGCCTGGGCGACGACTTCATCTCCATGATCACCCACGACCTGAAGAACCCGCTCACGAGCGTGATGGGCTACTGCTCGCTCCTGTTGTCGGGGGCGTACGGCGAGCCCCCGGAGCGCATGGTGGAGCCCATGCAGAGCATCGCCACCAACTCGGACCGGATGCTGGCCCTCATCAACGACTTCCTGGCGATGAACAAGTTTTCCTCGGAGGGCGTGCGGCTGGACATGCAGCGCCTGCAGCTCAATAGCCTCATCTCGCACCTGGCGAAGAACGTGGCGGCCCAGTTGGAGATGAAGAAGCTCAACCTGCGCCTCGTCCTGGACGAGACGCTGGCCCCGATCATGCTGGACCCGATCCAGATAGAGCGGGTGATAAACAACCTGTTGTCGAACGCGGTGAAGTTCATCCAGCGGGGCGGCGAGATAACCGTCAGCACGGGGCAGGACGCCGATTACGTTTCTTTCTCCGTCGCCGACAACGGCCCGGGCATCTCCCCCGAGCAGCAGAAGCACATCTTCGAGAAGTACAAGCGGGGCTCCAGCGCCGCCGAGGGGACCGGCCTGGGCCTCTTCATCTCGAAGAGCATCGTGGACGCCCACGAGGGGAAAATCTCCTTCTCCAGCCGCCTCGGCGAGGGGACCGCCTTCACCGTGCGTCTGCCCAAGCGGGATCACGAAGACCTGTAAGGCGCGACTTAGGGGCGAGCCTTGGAGTCGAGTGAAACACTCTTCGACCCCCCGGGGTGGGACACCCTGGTCGAGACAAGGGGCTTAAGCCCCTTGTTCCCCGAGGCGCCGCCCACCCAGACCTCCGCCTGGGCCGAGGTCAAGGCGGCTTACGGTTACCGCGCCCTGCGCGTCGCGGTAATCTCCGCCGACGGCTCGCCGGCCGCCCTGGGGCAGGTACTGGCGCGCCGGCTGCCGCTTCTGGGCCGGGACTGGCTCTACTGCCCCTATGGTCCCTTGTGGAATCCCGATGCGCCGGAGGCCCTGAAGCTCTGGCTGGACGCGGTGAGGGGGCACGAAATCGCCCGGCGCGCGGCCGTCCTGACCATCGAGCCGCGAGTCCCCGACGACGAGGATTCTCGAAAGCTGCTGACCGGCCTGGGTTTCCGCCGCGGCGTCCAGGACGTGCAGCCCAGGGGGACGCTCCTGCTGGACCTTTCCCTCGAAGAGGCGACGCTTTTCGCCGGTCTCGAGGGGCACACGCGCTACAACGTCGGCCTGGCCGAGCGGCGCGGGGTGGAAATTAAACTGGAGAACTCCCCCGCGGGCGTCGAGCGCTTCGTGGACCTGCTGGAGGAGACCGAGGAGCGGAAGCGGTTCCTGGCCCACGACCGGGCCTACTACCGCCGCGTGTGGGAGGCGTTCGTAAAAGCGGACGCCTGCGACCTCCTCCTGGCGACCTTCGAGGGCGGGGACGTCGCCGGCGCGTGGCTGGTTTACGCCGGGCGGACCGCGTACTACGTTTACGGGGCGACCTCCCGGCGCCATTCCCAGCACAAGGGGTCGCAGCTCCTCCAGTGGCGGGCGATTCTCAAGGCCAAAGAGCGGGGGGCGCTCGTCTACGACTTCTGGGGGGCGCCGGTGGAGCCCACCGAAAAACACCCCCTGTGGGGCGTGTACCAGTTCAAGAAGGGCTTCGGCGGGGAGCACACGGTCTTCGTCGGGGCGCACGACCTGTCACTCTCGGCCTTGGGGGGCTGGGGCTGGAGGGTCGGGCTGCCGCTGGCGCGGCGGATGCGCAATTTCTTCATCCGCGGCCGCACCGCCGACGTGATGGATTGATTGATCCTGGGAGATGAATCTTGAGCAGGAAGATGATATTAATATTTTTAATGGTGCCGATTGTTACCCTTGCCGTTCCCGAATCGGTCGAACAGGCGACTGATTATTCATGTGCCACTGAGAAAGAAGGATTGCCGGTTTTACTGTTAGATCCTCTTCCTGATGACGCAGTTGATAGAAGCGTAAATGTAGTTCAAGATTACTTTAATTACTTGTATCCTGATGAAACCATCGTTGTTGGTGAAGCTGTT
This sequence comes from Candidatus Coatesbacteria bacterium RBG_13_66_14, assembly GCA_001774505.1. GTDB lineage: Bacteria > RBG-13-66-14 > RBG-13-66-14 > RBG-13-66-14 > RBG-13-66-14 > RBG-13-66-14. The sequence goes on from MFAF01000007.1 coordinate 13,711, forward strand.
CCATTGTATTTTATACCTGATTATAACCATTATAAATTAATTGCGTTCATTGTCTCTATTGATCCCACTATTACTCCTTCCTTAGATAATCTAAAAAACCTTTGTAAGGTTGAGTTCGAAGCTTATAACATTTACCAAACTTTCAAAGATGAGTTTGAAGTTGAAAGTGACATGTATGACGATGATGTCTATATGCAATTAAAATCTGATTGGTGGTCTAAAAGAATGGTAAGGGATTCATTACGTATTATTATTCTTGGTATTGTAGATGGTGTACCAAAAATCCTAACATCTCCCAGTTCATCTCAGTTTACAGGTGATAAGTATAACCGTTCTGATGAAGAAATAATAACTTCAACTGGTGATATTGCATATTTTTATTCTTATGGTTTTATACCCTATTCTAATATAAGACCAATTTACAAAACAAATGCTAATGAATTTGAGTTAAATATTGCAGAAAAGCTTTATAATAAATCGTTGTATTGGGAAGGTTGCTTTTTTCCTTTTTCTTCGGACCCCCTTATGTGGAATCCTTTTAGTGTTTTTATAGAATGGAGAGATGTTTATAAAGGAACTTTGTATTAACCCATGCTCCTGCGCATACTCGCCGTCCTGGCCGGACTCTTCCTCTACCTAGTGGTCGGGCGCTACCTCTTCCGCGCCTACCTCTGGCTGGGATGCTTCGCCGACAAGGTGCCCTACGCCAGCCGCCGACCGGAGCTCGAACGCCTCTCGGCCTGGCAGGTTTTCACCTGGCCCCTGCTCTTGGTCTTCCTCCCCTTCTACGCCGTCTGGGCGGTGGTAAAAAGGATAAGCTGAATGAACACGGGTTGGTTCGGTAAGCGGCTCCTCGTTCTGTTGCCGGTCCTGGCCGCCCTCGCGGCCGGCTGCGATCAGGACCCGTCGCTGGCCTACCTGGACGAGGGCGAGGTTTACCTGTGGCAGCCCGGCGCCGACCAGCCGAGGCCGCTGGCCCACCGGGACGATGTGGACGCGTTCTTCTGGTCCCCCTCGGGGCGCCACGTCGCCTACCGCGTCGCCAAGCCCCTCGGCGACAGCTTCTGGTGCTTCACCGGGGTGGACACGGGGGTGGAGGTAAAGACGCGGACGGAGCCGCTGTTCTCGGCGGTGGGCCGGACCGTGGCCTACATCAAGGAGCGCGACCGGCAGCTCATCCTCCTGGACGAGGCCGGCGGGGAGCAGAAGCTCATCGCCGAGTGGGTCTGGGCGGCCCAGTGGAACCCCTCGGGGACCATGCTGGCCTACGTGGAGGAGGGCGACCTCAAGGTCTTCGAGCTGGACGGGGGCACGAGCCGCTACCTGGCTGGGGAGGTGGCCGTGGGCCCCGATTTCGTGACCGACGACCTGGTGCTTTTCGTCTCCGACTCGGGGACCCTGACGGCGGCCCGGGCCGACGGCGGCGCCGTTTACCGTCTGGTGGAGGAGGTGGGCGACTACTACGTGGCCCGGGACTTCTCTGGGTGGGTGCGCGGCACGCGGCTGGTCTGCGTGGACCGGGACCGGGACGCCTACCTGATGGATTTCGACGGCTCCGGCCAGACCCGCACCGGCACCGATTTTTACCGCATGGCCTGGGACTCGACCGGCTCCCGGTACTTCCTCGTCGAACAGGACGAGGGGCGGATGCACACCGCCGTCTTCTCCGCCTCCGGCGAGAAGCTCCTGGAGGTGAAGGACCCCTGGGACCCGGCGGCCGCCGAGACCCTCGCCTGGAGCTCCGGTTCCGACGAGCTGGCCTACGTGGACGACGAGGGCGCCCTCTACGTCGTGGACCTCGACGGGGCGCAGACGCTGGTGGCCAAGGGCGTGTACGGTTTCGCCTGGGTCCCCTACCGGCGCCAGTTGGTGGTCCTCATGCCGCGCGCCGGCGGCGACGGTGAGGCCTCGCGTGTCGGGACGGCCCCGAATGACGACGGCGAGGCGGACGCCGTC
>MFAF01000007.1:15699-16544 GCA_001774505.1 Candidatus Coatesbacteria bacterium RBG_13_66_14
GAGGGTGCCGGGGAGCCGGAGGCCGCTCCCGAAACGGAGGAGACGGCCGCGGTGGAGGCCGTCGAAGTTGAGCCCGTCGAGGCCGTGTCGGTAAAACCCGCCGTGGAGGAGACCGTCCCGCCGGAGCCCGAGCCGGTCGTCGTGGAGGAGCCCGCGCCAGTCGAGGCCGTGCCCGAGGCCGTCCCGCCCATGGTGGCGGACACAGCCGTCTACCTCTACGACCTGGAGGGCATGCCGCGCAGGATGCTGTCCCGGAGCGGCTCCCTTCCGCTGTTATCCCCGCGGGGCAACCGGTTCCTCGCCGTGGAGCCGCTGCGGGAGGGCCTCTACAACGCCGTCGTCGGGTCCCTGGACGAGGACTCCAGTCATTACCTTGGCAAGTTCCGGGCGTCGGTCTTCCCCGCGGCCTGGCAGCCCGAGGGGCCGATTTTCGAGGGGCGCCTGGTCAGCGTCCTCGTGACGCTGGCCCTGGTGGCGATCGGCATCGTGGCGCTTTACATCGTTCTCCGGCGGATTCTCCTGAAGCGGAAGAAGGCGACCGCGCCGACCCAGGAGTCCGTGCCCGACCTCGAGGACTCGATGTAGGCCCCGATCCGTGGCATGTTGCGATGATGCGGGCGACCGTAGACGGTCGCCCCTACGGTGAGATTCGAGAGGCATGTACGTAGGGGCGGGTGTCCACACCCGCCCGTTGGATTATTAACCGTCGTGCGTTCGAATGTAGGGCGGGGACTTTAGTCCCCGCCGCATTACCCCTCACCCCAGCCCGTCGGCGCGCCGCTCCCCAAAGGGGAGAGGGGACATGCGGTAGCCCTCACCCCCAGCCCGTCGGCGCGCCGCTCCCT
>MFAF01000007.1:16598-16699 GCA_001774505.1 Candidatus Coatesbacteria bacterium RBG_13_66_14
GAAGGGGTCGTTTAGAAGGTGCTCCTCCCCCCAAGGGAGAGGGGGGCCGTAGCGGCGGTTTTCAATTTCCCGGGTGCCCCCGGGCCAGGACCACCAGGCGC
>MFAF01000008.1:0-332 GCA_001774505.1 Candidatus Coatesbacteria bacterium RBG_13_66_14
CCGCGGTGGAGCGGAAGACCTTCCTCAACCCCGCCACGGGGCAGAACGCGGACCTTCTGGAGCTGGACCTCGCCAAGTTGGCCGACCCCAACGGCGACGGGGACCTTAAGGATTCCATCTGGCCCGTCAACGGCATCCTCTACGTGGGCGGCGACTGCCGCCTGAAGGGCGCGCGGAGTCTGCCCGGCGACCTGGCCATCCTCAGCTCCGGCGACATCTACCTCCAGGGCGACGTCAACATCGTCGCGCCCCGCCTCCTGGAGCTCGTCGCCCCCCGGGGCAGAATCTGGCTCCTGTCGGAAAACTGGGAGGACGCCGACGCGGCGCTCCCC
>MFAF01000008.1:345-6709 GCA_001774505.1 Candidatus Coatesbacteria bacterium RBG_13_66_14
TGCCGACGGCCCTGCGGGTGGTGGCGGTTCTGGTGGACGGCCAGCCGGTGGTTTCCGAGGCCGGTTTCGCCGGCGGCGAGGGGACGGCACCTCCGGCGGCCCTGCCGCTCCTTGAAGCCTGGGGTCCGACGGCGGAAGTTACAATAGAAGGATCCTGGATCCACCTGCGCACGGCCGTCCTGGCCCCGCTCGGCTCGCCGCCCGGCGAGGGGCAAATCGCCTGGCTCACCGCCGAGGCCTACACCCCGCCGGTGATCCGGCTTTCCTACGACCGGCGGCTGGAGTCGCAAAGGTTGCCGTTCCCGCTCACCGGCGCGCGCATCACCGCCTGGCAGCGGGTGACGGATTGAAACGAGTGATGATTTAACCATCTTTGAGGATGGATAAGGTTTTCACGGTAAAGGAGTTCACGTGGCACAACGGTACGACAACCGAGCCCCCGACGAGCTCCGGCCCGTCAAGCTCACCCGCAACTACATCGAGCACGCCGAGGGCTCCGTCCTCGTCGAGTTCGGCGGCACCCGGGTGGTCTGCACGGCCACGGTGGAGCAGGGCGTCCCGGCCTGGCTCAAAGGGGCGGGCAAGGGCTGGATAACCGCCGAGTACGCCATGCTCCCCCGCTCCACCGGCCAGCGGAGTAAGCGGGAGAGCTACGGCCGCCCCAGCGGGCGCTCCCTGGAAATCGGCCGCCTGATCGGGCGCAGCCTCCGGTCGGTGACCAAGCTCGAAAAGCTCGGCGAGCGCACCGTCACCATTGATTGCGACGTGCTCACCGCCGATGGCGGCACCCGCACCGCGGCGGTCACCGGCGGCTGGCTGGCCCTGCACGACGCGCTGGTCTGGCTGGGCGGCGGTGAGGAAACGGGTGCCCTGCCCATCACCGACCACGTGGCCGCGGTGAGCGTGGGGGTCGTGGCCGGAGACGAGCTGCTGGACCTGTGCTACCGCGAGGACGTGGCCGCCGACGTGGACGCCAACGTGGTGATGACCGGCGCCGGCAATTTAATCGAGGTTCAGGCCACCGCCGAGGGCAAGCTCTACGACCGCGCCTGCCTAGATCGCTTGCTCGATCTGGCCACCAAGGGGATAAACGAGCTGGTGGAGTTCCAGCGCAAGGTTTTGCAAGGATAGAAGATGCCCGAAGTGGATGACGAGCTGTCCTGGTGGGTGTACCCCCCGGCGTTGTATCCCTGGCGGGCCCTGGCCGGGGTCGTGGTCCTTAGCCTGGTGGTGATTTTTCTCATCTACTACGCCGGCGGCCCGGCGGTGGGCATCATCGGCGGGGGCGTCATCTTCTTCGTCCTCAACGGGTTCTTCCTGCCCTCGAGCTACTCCCTCGACGGCGAGGGCCTGGTCTGGCGGCGGCTATTTTTCCGCTTCAGGCGGCCCTGGAGCCACTTCCAGTGCTACTACGCCGACAGGTTCGGGGTGATGCTGACCCCGAGCCACCGGCCGAGCCGGCTGGACCCCTGGCGCGGCATGAACCTGTGGTTCGGGCCGACCGATGGTGAAAAAGGCCCGAAGGGCACGAACCGCGACCGAGTGCTCGCCTTCATCAAGCGGCACGTGAAGCCCTACCGTCCCCCGGTGGACCACCGGGACGTTCTGGGTTGATTTCCCCCGTTCCCCGGCGGAACGGGACCGGAGATAGTCGTACATGATGGGCATGGGTGGAGTGAAGCGTTTCGAATGGCGGGAGTCGCCCCCCGACTGGCGGGGCCGGCACCGCATCTGCCGCGAGCTCCTCATCCACCCGGTCACGGCCCAGGCGCTCCTCAACCGCGGGATGAGCAACCCCGCCGAGGCTTTCAGTTTCCTCTACGGCGCCGTCCACCACGATCCTTTCAGGTTCCTCCAGATGGGGACCGTGGTGGACAGAATCACCCGGGCGGTGGCGGACGGCGAGGGCATCTTCGTTTTCGGGGACTACGACGTGGACGGCATCACGGGCACGGTGGCGCTGGTGGACTTCCTCCGACGCATCGGCGCCCGCGTCGGCCACATGGTCCCCAACCGGCTGACCCAGGGGTACGACCTCTCCCCCAAGGTCGTGGCCGAGACGAAGGCCGCCGGGTACGGTCTCCTCGTGACCAACGACTGCGGGGTCACCGCCCACGAGGCCGCCCGGCACGCCGGGGAGCTGGGGCTGGACCTCATCATTACAGATCACCACCTCCCCGACGAGAAGCTGCCCGAGGCCCTGGCCATCATCAACGGGAACGTCGGCGGCTCCGGTTACCCCTTCTCCGGTCTGGCCGGGGTGGGGACCGTGTTCAAGGTCATCAGCGCCCTGTCCAGGGCGCTCGGTCGGGGGCCGGACCCCGAGGAATACCTGGACCTCGTCGCGCTGGGGACGGTGGCCGACGTCTCGCCCCTGGTGGACGAGAACCGCGCCCTGGTGGTGGCCGGTCTGGCCAGGATGAACAACATCCCCCGCCTGGGGCTGGCCGCGCTCATAGACTCGGCCGGGCTGGGGGGGAGGCGGATCGGGGCGAAGCAGCTCTCCTACGTTCTGGCCCCCCGGCTCAACGCCGCCGGCCGCATCGCCACCGCCGAGGTCGGGGTGGATCTCCTGCTCTGCGAGGACGCCGACGAGGCCTACCGGCTGGCGATGCGCGTGGAGTCGCTCAACCGTCAGCGGCGGTTGATCGAGTCCGAGACGACCCGGGAGGCCCTGGCCCTGGCCGAGGACGACATCGCCTTCGAGGAGGTGCCGGTCATCGTCGTGGGGAGCAACGACTGGCACCCGGGCGTGGTGGGGATAGTAGCCGCCCGGCTGGCCGACCGTTTCGCCCGCCCGGCGCTGGTCTTCGGCGAGATGGGCCGCGGCTCGGCCCGGGGGTACGGCGATTTCGACGTCATCGGCGCCCTGGACGAGTGCGCCGACGTCCTCGAGGACTACGGCGGCCACCTTCACGCGGCCGGCGTCCGCATCAAGTTCCCCAACCTCCCGGAGCTCCGGCGAAAGATCAACGAAATCGCCCGGCGCAAGCCCATCGCGCCCCATCCGCTCCTCGAGATTGACGCCGAGCTCCGCCTGACCGCCGTCAACGAGCAGCTCCTGTGGGAGATAGAGAGGCTCGATCCGTACGGCATCGGCAACCCCGAGCCGGTGTTCAACACGGGCGGGGTCATGCTGGCCGACGAGCCCCGGGTCGTGGGGAAGAACCACCTCAAGCTCGTCCTCACCCAGGACGGCGTCTCGTTGGAGGCCATCGCCTTCGGGCGGGCCGATCTGACCAGTTACCTGCCCCGCAACCGCCCCTTCGATATCGCCTTCCACCTGGAGCGCAACACCTTCCACGCCGGCTCCAACATCCAGCTCAGGGTGCTGGATTTCGACTTTGAGGAGCGTGTGGAGGGCGGGCTCTCCAGCGTATCCGTGGACGACCGCCGCGATTCGGGGGCCATGGACGACCTCCTGGAAATAGTGGCCGCGGGGCCGACGGTCATTTACGCCGGTTCGAACCGCCGCAGGGAAATCCAGCGTTTCCTCGCCCTGCGCGGCTATCTGCCCGCCACCATCCCCGCCGACCTCGATGACCGGCACTACCTCTTCTGGGAGACCCTGACCATAGGCGGGTTCAAGGTCATCCCCGAGGCGTGGGCCTGCGTCTGCGATCCCTTCGATAACCCTTACGATGCGATTCTGTTGCGGGAACTGGGCCGGATCGCCGGGAACCTGCACCTGGTCCTCCTCTACGAGCGGCAAGACCTCAAGGAGTGGCACCGCAAGGCGCTGGACCGCGTGCGTCTGGCGGAGATATACCGCGACCTGCCCAAGGACGGACCCTTCAACGACGACATCATCGTCCAGTTGAGCGGCCGGTGGATGACCCGGGGGGAGGCCCGGCTGGCGCTGAGCATCTTTCTGGACCTGGGGCTCCTGACCCGCCGGAACGGCAGCTACGAGCTGGTGTCGGTGCAGGACCGGCGGGACCTCACCAAGAGCTTCACCTACCAGCGCCTGGTGCGTTTCGGGGCCGAGGGGCGCCGCTTCTTCCGCCAGCAGATGGAGCTCGAGGGCCGCGAGCTCCTCAAACTCCTGTTGAACGTCTGCAGTACCGTCGGCTAGGGGCCTGTCTTGCGTGGATTGACGCTTCTATCCATCGCCCTCGCCAATCTAGCCGCCGGCCAGACGGCCGTCTCGCCTCACGGCGAGCTTATTCCGCCGATTTCAGGCTCCCCGTCACCCGCCGCCCAGGATTACTCGCCGGCGCCCTACTCCGACGAGGTGGCGGCGCTGGTGGACCTCGTCAACGCCGGGGATGTCGAGGACGCCCTCGACCTCGTCCTCGTCGAGGACACCCGCTTCACCCCCACCGCCGGCTGCTTCGACACTGGCGCCTCGCTGTACGCCTCCCTGCTCGCCTGGGGCTACGAGGTGGTCAGGGACCCCTTCTACACCACGCTGGTCTTCTCCGACGCGGACTCGGCCGGGGGGGACCTGTGCGCCGTGGGGCAGGCCGGGCTCATCTACACCTCCTCCGACGGCGGTTTTACCTGGACGCGACGGGACGACGGCTCCGTTCCCGCGAGCCTCTACGAGACGGCCTACGCCGCCGACGACCCGGCAAAGGTCTCCGCGGCCGGCTCCTCGGGGGTGCTGCTCCAGAGCGACGACGGCGGGGAGACCTGGACGGCCTTCGATCTCCCCGGGGAAGAAGGCCTCACCGTTACCGCGTTGGCGCGGCCGACGACCGACGTTATCTACATCGCCGGTTACACCCCCGACGGGATGGCGGCCCTGAAAAGCGTGGACGGCGGCGCGAGCTGGAATTACCTGAGCCACGGCTTCCCGGCCGGAGCCGTCTGCTTCGGGATGTTCTTCCTCGACGAGGACACGGGCTGGCTCTGCGGCGGGACGACCGGCTCCCCTTATCAAACCTGCATCTCCCGGACCGCGGACGGCGGGGAAACCTGGGAGCTCTGGTCGGCCTCCGGCCCGCTCGCCGTCAACCTGTCCTTCGCCGACGCCGAAACCGGGTTCGCCGTGGGGAACGACTACGAGACGATTTTCAGAACGACCGACGGCGGGGCCGCTTGGGAAACGGTTCACAGCTTCGATGGGCCGGACTACGAGTACCTGGGCGACGTCGAGGTGCTGTCGGCGACGGACGCCGTGGCGGTGGGCTACGGCGGCTGCGTGCTCGCGACCGACGACGGGGGCGATACGTGGGTGTATCTGCGCGAGGCGTCCGACGACCCCGATGAGGGGCATCGGACCTCCCTCGTAGCCGTGGATTCCGAACGCTGGTTCGCCACGGGTTACGGCGCCTTCGAGCTCACCGACGACGGCGGTATCGGTTGGTACAACGCAATCGCCGACCTGGGCCTGCCGCCGGCGGTGAACCTTTACGCCTTCAAGGCCGGCGCCTTGGGGGAGCCCGGTCCCCTCGTCATCGCGCCCTACGACTGCACCTCGGAGAACCCCTGGCGCGACGCCCCGGGGGCCGACGCCAACGGCTCGGGGGTCGCCGCCGCGCTCGTCGCCGCGAAGGCGTTGGGCGCGCTGGAGACCGAGCGCAACCTTTCCTTCCTCTTCACCGCCACCCGCTACTCGGGGGGAGACCTTGGCCAGTCGGGTGCCCGCCGCTTCCTGGCTGAAAACCCCAGCCTGGACTTCCGGGCCATCCTCGACCTGGAGGCGGTGGGTTACGCCAACGACGCGAACCTGGACCTGCTCCTGACCGGCAACGTCCCCGGGGAGGAGCTGACGGACGCCGTGTACGGCTACGCGAGCGATTACGTCCCCGACCTTCCCCTCTACCGGACGACCAACGGCTTCGATTTCGGGCACGACCACGGCGCCTTTTGGGACGCCGGCTTCCTGGCCGTCCTCCTCGAAGAGTACTACCCCGAGGAGGACGAGCGGAACTTCAACATCGGCACCGTCCACGACACCCGCGACACCCTTAGCCCGGGTCAGATGCTCCACGCCGCCCGGCTCGCCACGGCCTTCGCCGCCGCCGAGGCGCTCTTCGCCGACGAGGTGGCCCTGGTGCCGCGCGATCCCTACGTCTTCCCCAACCCATTCCGGCCAGGCCGGGGGCACGAGGGCGTAACCTTCGCCGGGATGCCGGCCGGGGGGCTGATTCGGGTGTACGACATCGCGGGCTCGCTGGTCTACGAGGGGACCGCCAACGAGGGGCCCTACATCGCCGACGGCCTGGCCACCTGGCGCCACACCTGGGACGCGACCAATTCCGGCGGCGTCCCCCTGGCGGGCGGCGTTTACATCTACTATGCCCAAGGTCCTCGTGGCAACGCCGTGGGCAAGCTGGCGATTATTCCCTAAAGAGGCCCCCGTGACCGATTACCGTCCCACCATCGCCTTCGAGGTTCACCTGCAGCTCGATACCGC
>MFAF01000009.1:0-5973 GCA_001774505.1 Candidatus Coatesbacteria bacterium RBG_13_66_14
TGGAAGGGAGAGGGGACCGCTGTACCCCTCACCCTGGCCCGTAAGCGAGCTTCCCCCCAGAGGGGGGAGGGGACTGCTGCACCCCCCTCCCTGACCTTCCCCCTAAAAAAGGGCGGCCCCGTTGGACCGCCCTTCCATCCGTTTCTCCGGCGCTTAGACGAAGAAGAGGAAATTAAAGATACCGAAACCGGTAAGCAGCCAGAAGAGACCGAGCAGGATGGCGATGATGCCGAAGATGCCCTGGAAGGGGGAGACGGCTTTGAAGATCTTCTCGCCCTTCTCGCCGGTGTACTTGGCAATCAGGCTGAAGCCCAGCAGGAACCCGAGGACGATCTCTACGCAGGCGGTGGCCAGGTAGAAGATGCCGATCAGGCCGAGGCCCAGCAGGGCGAAGGACTGGATGAGGTCCCAGATGCCCCAGAGGAGCAAGAGGATGCCGATCCATCCCTGCCAGGGGGTGAGCTTGCCGATGAGCTCGGCGGCGGTGGGCTTGTTCTTGATGATGAGGCCGGCCGCGCCGAGGATACCGCCAACGATCAGGATGACGAAGTAAAGCCAATACATACGTGACCTCCGGTTGTTCGGGTATACGCTACGGAAGAGTTGAAAAAAAGCGCAACAGGGTCAAATCAATGAGACATGCAAAGGATAGCAAATCGGGGAAGCCAAGGCAACAATTTTTCTCTCCGGGGGCTAAAGATGCGCTGTGGGGGCGGTAACTCCCCCCGGCGACCGGCGGGTTTTTTCCGGCTTTCCCACGGGTTTTTTTTTAAAATGGGTTGCCCCCGAGCGGCCGGAGCGTCGGAGACGGCTGTTTGACACGGTTCGGCGGTGTCGGTTAACATTGGGCGCGATCAGGGTTCGTACACGTCAACCACGACTCGGGAGGTGGAGATGAAGAAGGTTATCCTGTCCGTTTTCGCGGTTCTTCTGTTCACCCTGGCCTGCGGCGAGACCGGGAGCCCGGAGGGGACCGTGGTTCGCCTTCTCGAGGCTCTCAAGGACGCAGACAGGGAAGCCGCCCTCGCGACCCTCTACTCCGGCTCCGAGGAGTCCGACGCCCCGGAGCAGTTGGACAAAATCTGGGGGGACGTCGAGTCGGGCAAGGTCGTCCTGTTGAGCTGGACCGACCCCAAGGTCGGCGAGAAGGAAGAGGTGAGCGAGGAGGGGGTGGACGTCCTGGAGTACGCCGAGGTCGGGGCCGTCCTGACCCTCGGCTTCGGCGACGAACGGGTGGAGGAGGAAGTCGGGTTCGAGGTGGTGCGGACCGATCAAGGCTGGTCCATCTTCAACATGGACTGACCCGAATTTCGGTTTGGCCTGGAATGCAGGGCGGGGTGTTCAGTCCCCGCCGTTTCATCCCCCTCCCCAGCCCGTAAGCCTGCTTCCCCCCGGATGGGAGAGGGGGCATCGCCCCCCCCTTCCCAACCTTCCCCCCAAAGGGGGGAAGGGGCCGTCGCACCCCTCACCGTCCGCCGGTTCTCCGCAAGAGGAGCGTCTCGACGAAGCTCTCCAGGCGCAGGAGGTCCCTTGCCGAGAGCGGCCCCGGGCGGTCCCCCTCCAACGTCAACACCGGCACACCGGGGAGCCGCCGCCGCAGGAGGATGTCCTCGATCTGCCGGAAGCAGAAGCTCTGGACGTAGTGGACCACGCCGTCCACACGCCTTTTCTCCAGCTCGGGGAGGATGTCCCCCAGCCGGAAGGCCATGCCGTAGGGGTAGGTGTAGGCGAGGTACTGGGCGACGAGGTCGGGCGAGCGGCCCGGCATGGTGAACCGGCGGGGAATCTCGGCGAAGACGAAGGCCGCGCCGAACTCGGCGGTCCGCGGCAACAGGTCGGTGAAGGCCGGGGGCACGCCGAGGTAGGCCAGGCGGACCGGCGCGGGGGGAGGCTCCTCCCCGGAGGCCAGTTCCCGCTCCAGCGCGGCGGCGTATTTTTGAACGTCGCCGCCCCAGTCGCTCGCCGAGAGGGCCAGATCGAAGTAGGCCGCGTCCCGCCTCTTCCCCGCGACGACCAGGCCGTCCAGGCGGCCTAAATCTTCCCGAATCGGCGCCAGGCGCTCACGCCACCGCTCCGCCCCCGCCAGGTCCGTCCCCAGGCGGTCGGCGAAACGCTCCAGGGCGCGGGAGAGCTCATCGGGCGAGCGGTCCTCGGGGTAGGCGAAGGGCACGGTCCCCAGGCCGTCGTCGGCCAGAATCTCCAGCAGTGCCTCGGTGTTGCTGCAATCCCCCCGGCTGACGCCGACGACCTCGGCGAGCCCCAGGCGGCGGATGGTGGTGTACACGCCCTTGATCCAGGCGCAGGAGTTGCGCGGGAAACCGGCCGACTCCGCCTCGCGGACGGCGCGCTCCGGGGCCTCCCCGCGGACGAGGACGTTGTTCAGGTCCACCAGAGTCCGCCCCGCGGCCAGGGCGACCTCGCTGGGGACGGTGGCGGTGATGCCGAGCCTGGGGTCATCCATGGGCAAACCGTTTGACTAATCGCCCGGCACGGGCTAGGATTACGGTTAACCTTACCGCCAAACCGCCCCGACGGGCAAGCGTAAACCATGCACCCGACGCTTTTTCAAATCGGTCCCCTGACGCTGCGGGTCTACGGCCTCGCGCTGGCGCTGTCGTTCTTCCTGGGGATGATGCTGGCCGCCCGGCGGGCCCGCAACCGGGGCCTGGACCACCGCCACATCTACGACCTCTCCCTGGTGATATTGATCTGCGCCGTGGTGGGCTCCCGGCTGTTCCACTTCATCTTCCACTACGACCAGTACGCGATCCACGGGGACCCCTGGCTCCAGCTCCTGCGCATCTGGGACGGCGGGCTGATGCTGTTCGGGGGGTTCATCCTCGCCCTGGGCGGGTCGCTTTTTTACCTGTGGCGCAAGAAGCTGCCGGTGTGGGAGATCACGGACATCGTGGCGCCCTCGGTGGGCCTGGGGCTGGGCATCACGCGCATCGGCTGCTTCTTCAACGGCTGCTGCTTCGGCCGGGCGACGGATTCCTGGCTCGGGATGGTCTTCCCCGACAACTCGGCGGTGTACTACACCCCGCGCACCGGGATCCTGCCCGGCACGCCGGTGCTGCCCACCCAGCTCTTCGAGTCGGCGGCGGGGTTCGCCCTCTTCGGCCTCTTGATTCTGGTGGAGCGGAAGTGGAAGCGGTTCCACGGCCTCTTGTTCGGGATAACCATCGCCTTCTTCGGGGCCTGGCGCCTGTTCATCGAGGAGCTCCGCTTCCGCGAGGACGACATGTGGGCCTTCGGCGGATTTTTATCCAAGAACCAGGTGCTCTCCATCGTCATCTTCCTCGCCGGGGCCGGGATCGTCCTCTGGCGCTGGCTCGCCGACAGGAAGGCCGGAAGGCTCCTGGACCCGGCGGCGGAGCATGCGGCGGTGCTGGAGGCCGTCCGCCGCCGCGGGGGGCGCGGGAAAAAGGCCGGGCGCGCGAAGAAGAAATAGCCGTGCTGCAAGACATAAAAACGCCGCCGCCGCGTTCACCCCTGGTGGGCCTGGCGGCGGCCTTCGCTTGCGGAATAGCGGCGGCCCGCTGGCTCGACGTCGGACCGGCGTGGGCCCTGGCGCTCGCGCTGGCGGCGACCGGCTCATTTCTGATCGTCGGGCGGAAAAGGCCGAGGCTCGCGCTGGGGCTGGCGCTGGTGGTCGCCCTGGCGGCGGGGGCCGGGATTGCCGGAAATGCCCTCGCGCGTCAGGCGGCGATGGAGGCCCGGGTCGGCGATCTGGGTGAGGTGACGCTCACCGTCCGGGTGGTCGGCCCCGTGGACCGCGACGAGGTCCGGGAGCGCGCCTGGGTCGAGGTCGCCGAGACGCCGGACGACCTGCGCGACTTGACCGGCGCGCGGTTGAGCCTGGGCGTGTACGGCGACGACCGACCTAAGTTCTCCCCGGGGGACCTCCTCCGGGGAGCGTTTTATTTGAGCGGCATCCGGGAGGCGGACAACCCGCTGGTGCCCGACTACGGCGAGTACCTGCGGGCGAACGGGGTGGCCGGCTGGGCGCGCGACGCGGGGCCGATCGAAATCACCGTCACCCGCGACGACCCCGGGACCGTCTTCCTCTCCCTGCGGGAGTGGCTCAATGACCGCATGGCGGAATCCCTCCAGCCCGAGGCGCGGGGGCTGGCCCGGGCGATTCTGACCGGCGACCGGGGCGAGCTCGCCCCCGACGACCTGGAGAACTTCCGGGACGCGGGGGTCTTCCACATCCTGGCGGTCAGCGGCCTCCACGTGGGCATCGTGGGCTACCTGGCGTTCATGCTGGGCGGGGCGCTGCCGCTGAAGCGGCGGGGGCGGTACGCGCTGGCACTGGCGGTGATCGTCGCTTTCACCCTGCTGACCGGGGCGCGGGCGCCGGCGCTGCGGGCCTGCCTCATGTCCGGCCTCTTCCTCGGCGGGCGGATTCTGGGAAGGCCGGCCCACCTGGGCACCTCGGTGGCCGCGGCGGGGCTCATCCTGTTGGCGCTGAACCCGCTCGCCCTGTGGGACATCTCCTTCCAGCTCTCCTTCGTCGCGGCGGCGGGCATCGCGGCGCTGACGCCGACCATCTCCGCCCGGATTACACGAACCCTCTCCGCCCGGAAAACGCGCCGGAAGGTGCCGCGGTTCATCGCCGACGGCCTGGGGGCCACACTGGCCGCCCAGCTCGCCATCTACCCGCTCCTGGCGCTCCACTTCGCCCAGGTGCCCCTCCTGGCCTTTCTGACCAACCTCGTCGTCATCCCGCTGGTGGGAATCGCTCTGGCCGTAGGTGTTCCCTACCTGCTGCTGGTGGCGGGGGCCTCGGCGTTCGGGGTCCCGGCGTGGGCGCAGTTCCTGGGGACGCCGCTCTCGCTGGTCCTGCGCTTTTTGGACTGGCTCGTCGGCGAGTCCGTGCAGCTCCTCCCGATGACCACCGACCTGCGCCAGCCGGCGGTCTGGCTGGTCATAGTTACCCTGGGGCTCTTCGGCGCCGCCTGGTGGCTCTGGCGGAGGGGGAAGAAAAAGTGGGGGCCGGTCGTGGTCGTCCCCGTGGGCCTCGTGGCGCTCCTCTGGGGCTGGCACCTGCTCCGGGACGACGCGCCGGACCGCCTGCGGCTGACCTTCTTCTCCGTGGACCGCGGCGACGCGCTCTTCGTCGAGAGCCCGGCGGGGGACCGGATAGTGATAGACGGCGGCCTGGACTACGCCGAGCCGCTGGCGGAGTACCTGCGACGGCGCGGCGTCACCGAAATCAACGCCGTCTGCCTCACCCACTCCGACTCGGACCACTGCTCGGGCCTCGTGCCCGTCCTCCGGCGCTTCGAGGTGGGGCGCGTCTACCGCCCGCCCGATTCATCGGACACCGACGCTTACCTCTCCTACCTTCTCGCCGAACGGCGCGCCGAACGGCTATCCGGGACCGAGGTGCTCCACCCCGCCCGCGGGGAGCGCATTCCCACCCTGGACGAAAACCTCGAAATAACCGTCCTCTCCGACTCCGATCGGCCCCGGCCCCCGGGGACGGCGCCGAACGACGCGTCGCTGGTCCTGCTGCTGCGCTACGGTGAGTTCGAGGCGCTCCTGACCGGGGACCTGGAGGCGCCCGGCGAGCGCCGTCTCCTGGGCCGTTGGGAGCCGGAAGTGGTGGACCTGTTGAAAGTCGGGCACCACGGCTCGGCCTCCGGGACGACGGCGGCGTTCCTGGCGGCGGTCGCGCCGGGGAACGGGGTGGTGTTCCCGGACCGGAGGCTCCTGGCGGACGAGGTCCGGTGGCGGCTGGCGGCGGCGGGCTGCTGGCTCTACGACGTCCGCGAACGGGGGGCCTGCGTGGTGGAGACCGACGGGCGGACGTTCACGCTCGGGCGCTTCGACGGCACATTCGCCCCGGCGGTGGGGCTGGTAGGGGGCTGAGCCCCCCCTGCTCCGCGTTGAGAGTCTGCTTTCTTCTCTGATTGACCGCCGCGAGCGGGGTGGTGTAGGGCGGCTCCTCTGCGGGCCGCCGCGGCG
>MFAF01000009.1:5982-7132 GCA_001774505.1 Candidatus Coatesbacteria bacterium RBG_13_66_14
GTCCCCGCCCTACATTCGGGCGCACGGTGGTGGGTGACCGACGGGCGGGTCAAGACACCCGCCCCTACGGCATCGCACCCCTCACCCTAACCCGTAAGCGCGCTTCTCCACAGAGGGGAGGGACATGCATTGGCGGGCGGGGTACAGAGCCCCCGCCCTACGTTTACGGACGACGACGATTCGACGTAGGGGCGAGGAGTCCACGGTCGCCCGCGGGCCGACCTGAACGGCGCGCCGTCGGTCGGCCCCTACGACATCGCAATTCGCCGGGTCCGGTCGAGGTGAAGACTGGAATCGGCGGCCGCGATGCTCTATAATTACAAAATCTTGTCTCGGTCCCCACACCGCCCTTCAAAGGGGGAGACGTGAAAAAGCTCGCTCTGTCGCTTCTGGTCCTGGGCGTCGCGGCCTGCCTGGCGGTGGAGATACCCCAGGGCTTCGCCGGGGGCGCCGCCGGCCCCATAACCCTGCCCGACAAGGGCGAAGGCGAAACCGCCGGCGGCGGGGACGGCGGGACCGGCGCCGGGTTGACCCTCACCCGCTACGTCGGCGACGGCTTCTCCATCCTCTACCCCCAGGGCTGGGAGACCTACGAGGACGAGGAGTCCCTCATCTTCGACTCCGACTCCGACGACCTCACCGCCCCCTACATCGAGATGTACTTTTTCGAGATGGACCCCACGCCGGTCCAGGATTTCACCGACGAGGTGCTGTACAACTACGACATGTGGTTCGACGGCCTGGAGCTGACCGACCGGGTGATGTTGAGCGACTCCTCCGAGATGTTCATGGTGTACTACACGTCGGACGGCGTGCCGCTGGCCGAGTTCAGCGTGACGATGACCGACCCCGAGGGGTTCGCCCTCATCGCCTCCTACGTGTCCGGGGAGAGCCGGTGGGAAGATTACGACGGCGTCACCCTCCTGGCGGACATGCTGGATTCCATCGAGTAGGGGCGTCGTGTCGCCGTGGGGCGGGTGTTCGCACCCGCCTGTTTGAACGACCGGTACCGCGTGCCTGAATGTAGGGCGGGGACTTTAGTCCCCGCCGCTTTTCAAACGCGGCGGCCCGCGGTCCCCCTCTCCCTGTGGGAGCGGCGCGCCGACGGGCTGGGGTGAGGGCTGCCTTATTGAACGACGGGCCGACCTAA
>MFAF01000010.1:0-7169 GCA_001774505.1 Candidatus Coatesbacteria bacterium RBG_13_66_14
GGGGCTGGCGACGCCGCCCTGGCTCGCGCTCTCGTCGGTGGGGGCGTACCTGGCGCTGGGGCTTGCCGGGGCGCCGGTCTTCGCTTGGGGGGCGAACGGCTGGGTGGCCTTCGCCGGGCCGTCCGGAGGGTATCTGGTTGGCTTCCTCGCCGCCGCCGGGGTGATGGGTTTCTTGAAGCAAAAATTGGGAGTCGGGTTGCCCGCCCTGATCGCGAACGGCCTGGTCGGCATCGCCGTCATCTACCTCTTCGGCTACGTCTGGCTGGCGGTGTGGATCGGTGACGCCGGGACCGCTTTTTCGGCCGGAGTCCTGCCCTTCGTCGCCCCGGACCTTCTGAAGCTGGCCGGCGCGGTGTCCGCCGCCCACCTCCGGCACCGCTTAAAAATCCCGCGAACAGACGCTTGACAGCGGCCCGCGGGCTCCCTAAACTAGCCCTACTCTATTTAAAAAAAAACGGGGATCCGATGAAAAAGACCGCGCTCAACGCCATCCACCGCGAGCTCGGCGGCCAGATGATCGAGTTCGCCGGCCACGAGCTGCCCGTCCAGTACACCTCCATCAACGAGGAGCACCGCACCGTCCGCGCCAAGGTGGGCCTCTTCGACCTGACCCACATGGGCGAGTTCTGGTACGAGGGGCCCGGGGCGCTGGCCTTCGTCAACCGTCTGGTGACCAACGACGTGGCGGCCATGGCCGACGGTCAGGTCATCTACACCCCGATGTGCTACCCCGACGGCGGCATAGTGGACGACCTGTTGGTCTATCGCTTCGGCGAGGAGCGGATACTGACCGTGGTGAACGGGGCCTGCGTGGACAAGGACTGGGACTGGGTCACCCGACACGCCCCCCAGGGTCTCAAGGTCACCAACCGGAGCGACGAGACGACCCTCATCGCCGTCCAGGGGCCGTTGGCGGAGGAGGTCGTCCGGTCGGTGACCGACATCCCCCTTGAGCCAATCGGCTTCTACGAGTTCGCCGTGGGGACCGTCGCCGGCGTCAAGGACCTGCTGCTTTCGCGCACCGGTTACACCGGCGAGGACGGCTTCGAAATTTACATCCCCAACGCGCACGCCGTTACCGTCTGGCGCGCCCTGTGGCCGAAGACCCAGGAGCTGGGGGGCAGGCCCATCGGCCTGGGCGCCCGCGACACCCTCCGCCTCGAGATGAAGTACTGCCTCTACGGCAACGACATAGACAAGACGACCAACCCCCTCGAGGCCGGCCTGGCCTGGACGGTGAAGCTGGAGAAGGACGACTTCATCGGCCGCGACGCCCTGATCAAAGCCAAAGAGGCCAAGCCCGGACGCCGTCTCGTCTGTTTCGACATGCTCGAGCGCGGCATCGCCCGGCAGCACGCCAAGTGCTTCTCGGACAACGTAGAAATCGGCGAGGTGACCTCGGGGACGATGTCCCCCTCCCTGGGCAAGGCGATAGGCCTGGCCTACCTCGCGTCGTCCCACCGCTCTCCGGGCTCCGAGTTCTCCGTTGACATCCGGGGCAAGCTCCGGCGGGCCGTCGTGGTCAAGCCGCCATTCTACAAGGACGGAACCCGCAAATAAGTAAGACACGGGGTTAAACCCCTTGTCTTACCCCTTGCCCTTTCCTGGCGGACGGCATTGACGCGTGAACCGATATTCCGACCCGCCGCACCTGGACGGGCCGTCGAAGGAGGAAACCAGAGTGTCCTACCCCGATGACAGGAAGTACACCGATACCCACGAGTGGGTGATCTTCGACCCGGAGGAGGCGACGATAGGCATCACCGATTACGCCGCCCATCAACTGGGCGAGCTCGTCTACCTCGAACTGCCCGACGTTGGGGACCGGATCGAGGCGGGAAGCGAGTGCGGCGTCGTGGAGAGCGTCAAGGCGGCCAACGACGTCATCGCCCCCATCTCCGGCGAGGTGACCGAGATCAACATAGCGGCCGTGGAAGAGCCCAAGAAAGTCAACGACGACCCACACGGGAGCGGCTGGCTGATAAAGATCAAGCCGGACAAACCGGAACAGATGCGCGACCTGAACAACGCCGCCGCTTACGAAGAGCTCCTCGGAGAGGAATAACACCCGCCCATGCGCAGGCTCATCCCCCTCATCGCGGCGTTCGTCCTCCCGGTGCTCTCGGGCTGCGGTGACGACGTGCAGCCCATCTCCGAGGAGGCGGAGCTGACCCCCGAGCAGGCCGGCGTCGTCACGAAGGGCTTCACCTGGGAGATCGTGGGTCCCGAGGCCGGTCTGCCAGCGGAGGGACTGGTCTCCGTCGCGCTGACCCCGGAGGGGCTCGTGGTCGTCGGGGGCGGCCGCCTGATGGAACGCCGGGAAGGTCGCTTCGTCCCGGTGTCGGACCCGCTCCTGCCCCGGAACCTGAGCCGGGTGGTATTCACCGACGGGGTGCTCTGGGCGCTGGGCGACGGGGCGGTCTACTCGTCGGACATCGGCCACCGCTGGAACGCGGCGGGCCTGCCCGCCCGTGAAGGCGGCTGGGTCTGCCACGGAGCCGCCAGCCTCGCGGGCGAGGCCTACATCGCCACCGACCAGGGGCTCCTGCACGCCTCCGCCTTCGACCCCGCCCGCCCGGTCGCCTTCACCCAGCTCGACCCGCTGATGGGGAAGGAGAGCGGCTACCGGACGGTCTCCGACGTCACCATCACGGAAGGCTCCGTCTGGGCCGTCTCCCCGGACAAGCGGGGCTATCTGGCCCAGTACCTTCGGGAACATGGCGAGTGGATCATCCGCGCCAGCTACGACCCCTTCCGCCGCGTGGCTGCCTCGGGCGATTTCGTCTGGGTCTCCACGGACGGCCTCGGGCTCTGGCGCTCCACCGACGGCGGTGAGACCTTCAACGAGGTGATGAACGGCGGCGCCTGGGACCGGGTCAACGGTATCGGGATAGGCAAGGGCTCCATCTGGGCCGCTTCCGAGGGTGGCGCCATCTACAACGTCTTCGCCACCAACGTCTGGGAGCACCACGGCGTCCAGGAGGGTCTGGTGGACCCGGTGATGCTGGACTGCGCCTACGACGAGGCGGCCAACACGGTGTACTTCGCCACCGCCTCGGGCCTGGCCGTGGGGACGAAGGAGGGATCCGCCCCGGCCCCGCCGGAGACGACCGAGCGGACCGGGGGCGACGAGTTGGAGCACGAATGATGTGCAGTTTCGGTTAACAACCCGCTCCGGCGGGTTTTTGTACGACTGCGGTATCCAACACTTGAATGACAGAGGGGTCTGAAACCGGGCCCCTTTTCGTTTATAATTACGCATGGGGGAGTACATTGCCGACGCGAACGGCGTGGTGTGCACGGTGGACTACGACTACCGCGGGTGGGGCGGGTACGAGCTGGGCTGGCACCTGAAGGACCACCTGGGCTCGACGGTGGCCGTGGTGGCCGAGCCGGTGCTCACCGTGCCGCCCGAGAACCCGCAGAGGGTCGGTCAGAGGATTCTGTGGACGGGGAACTACGAGTCCTTCGGGCGGCCGGACAGCAACGTCCCGGTCTGCCCCGGCGCGTGGAAGAACCCCATCCAGTTCACGGGGTACTACTCGGACGGGGACGTATTCGAGCATTACTACGCCCGGGCGCGGTACTACGACCCGTACACGGGGCGGTTCCTCTCCCGCGACCCGGCGGACTTCGAGTACGATGATACGCCTCTTTCTATAAATCGCTATCTATATTGTGGCAATAACCCGCTAATTAATATAGATCCAAATGGTAGGTTTTTCTGGTCGATATTTTTTGGTTTTGCTGGTCTTTGGGGTATCCCTGGATTTGTACTAGATGCTATAACAGGTGCTGTATTAGGCGGAGTCTCTGGCGCTATATCCCCAGATGTAAGTTGGTGGCAAGGTGCTATTACAGGATTTCTTGCTGGAGCCACGACAGGTCTATTTACGGGGATTACGTCTGAATTGGCTGGTATCCCAGCGTTGATAGCCGGTGAAGCAGAAATGACTTGGGATATGTTTGAAGCATTTGCTGTAGGGGGTATGTTTGGGTTGAACCAAACATATTTAACTATGAGATATCCTGGAGCTGCATTTAATAGAGAACCAGAGGGACCATTCCCTTATTATGCACATCATGGCGCCTGGGGGTATATTGCTACCATTGCAGGTCTCGGTCTAAATGTGCTTCTTGAAGCATCTACTTGGGTGGGTTATATAGGCGAAGGTTTTGGCATAATTGCACGAGCTGGAGGTGGGATATTAATGATGGACGACTTTTGGCAGCATTTTCTTGTTCAATTTTGGCCGGGTCCAGAAGACTATAAATCACCGATAAACTTATGGTACCAAAGGATGCAAAAATGAAAGTGTTCTTTAATGTATTTCTTGCTTTGCTGTTTGTAACATCTGTAGCTTTTTCAGAAGATATAGAAGAGATAAAGCATGATGAGGATGGCCTTGTATTCGGTATTACGGTACCGTTAGCTCCCATTCCACTCATTGGCTTATTTTCGCGGCATTTTCTTGAAAGAGAAGGTCAAAATACCTACGCAGATACAACTCAGCTTTTTGGTCTTTCATTCATTATGACAAGCTCTGAATGGGGGTTACAATTAAATTATCAACATGCTTCAGCTCCGCTTGTCTTTGAAGGACCGATGGGGTTCGAAGATAAACACATAAGACAAGATTTATTAAATACATCGTTTGTCTTTCGCATGTTTGATATTTCTGTTTTAAATTTCTTTCTAGGCCCTGATTTTCTGTTTTATAAAGTTGAGAATGATTATAACGACAATGCAAATTTTATTGGTGGAGGAGCAGTTTTTGGTTTAAACTTGCAGGAGGAGCATGAAGGGTTAACTGTTGACGGTTTTACATTAAGTGTGCATTTAAACACTAATTTTAATGATGTTGTTATGATAACAACCCTTCAAGGGAGGTCACCGGCGTTTTTCAATACCGGTTCATTACCTCTTGGACTTAATTTAGGTATTGAAGGTCTTATAGGTAATGAATACAAATACTTACGGGTATTTGTAGAGTTGGGAATTACTTTTTAAGACTACGAAGAAAGGGGGACGGTATCTGTTAAAAACTTCTACGTTTAGCCGTCACCCAATCCACCAGTGTTGGTATACAGCGATTCCCCGTGCCGCTGCCAAACGATTAAAAGTGGTCCGAAACCGGGCCCTTTTTATTGCGCAGAATTTGTTGTACCTCTAACGCGCTTCCCCTTCGTTCATCCCTTCGCACAGCTTCGACAGGTCGCAGTCGCGGCAGCCGGGGGTCCGCTTCCGCCGGACTTCGGCGAAAGGTGAGCGGGCCAGATCGGCCGCCTCTTTCAGCAATTCCCCGGCCCGCTTGGAGACCTCCCCCACGTCCAGCCGGTGGAAGCCGCCGCCCTCGGCGGTGAAGATAAGGGCGACCTCGCGCACGGGTTTTCCGAAGAGCTTCTCCGCCGCCAGGGCGTACACGCCGAGCTGGATGTCGTAGCCGTGCTCCTCGATGACCTGGGCCGAAGGAGCGCCGGTCAGGTCGGTGGATTTGAAGTCGTAGATTCCGAGCCCGCCATTCATCTCGGCCAGGCAGTCCACGCGGCCCAGGACCAGGCAACCGCCGATGTCCACTCGGAACGGGACCTCGTAGCGCGGTCCGGCTCCGCGGATGCGCCGCCACTCCGCCATCCTGTACAACCTTTTCAAGTGCGCGGCCAGAGCGGCGATCGTCGCCCGGTCGGGCTCCTCCAGGAAAGCCGAGAGGGACTCGGCCGCATCCTCTTCTTCCTCGGAGGCGAGCCGGTCCCGCAGGCCGGCCAGCCGGCGGCGTATCTCGTCCCCCCCCAGCGGAACGTCATTTCCAGTTTCGATGAGGTGGTGCAGGGCCGTCCCGAAGGCGCTTCCCCGGGGGCGGTTCGTGTCCAAATCCCCGGAGGGGTGTGTAGAAGCGGATTTCTCTCCCACGAGCTTCAGCACCCGGCGCAGGTAAAACCCCAGCGGGCAGCGCCGGACCTCTGCCAGGGCCGAGGGGCTCACCGGCGGCGGGTCGTGTACGTCCAGGGGCGCGAGGAGCTTCGTTTCCACCATGGCCGGAGCGGGCTCGAACGTTCGGGAATCCTTCCTCTCCGGCAGCTCCCGTTCGATGAGGTTCGTCACGGGTTTGCCGTCCAGCAGCGCCACCTCGCCGTCTTCGGTCAAGAGGCTGTTCAGCCACTGGCCGATCAGCTTTCCGGCCCGACCGCCGGCAAGCGATTCCGCTTTTTTCTCGGCGGTGTTCAGAAGAATCAGGTGGTCCATGGCCCGGGTGCAGGAGACGTAGAACAGCCGCTTGCGCTCCAACTCCTCATCCAGCTCGTTGCGTCGCTTCAGGTACTCGCCCAGGGGCGTCAGCTTGGTGGTGAAGGGCGGCGTTTCGGTGCGGACCTGCACAGTCAGCCGTCTTTGGCCGGTGTAATCGGGCGCCAGGGCATAATCGCAGGAGGATCCCCGGCTCCGCTGATCGAGGAAGGGCAGCAGCACCACAGGGAACTCGAGCCCCTTGGCGGCGTGCATGGTCAGCAGCACCACGGGGGCGTACTCGGGGGTCGGCTCCTCGAACTCGCGGGATTTTTCGTTGTCGCGGAGCCAGGCCAGGGTATCGGCTGGGCCGGTCAGGTTCCCGGCGCGCTCCTCGGCGCGGATGAGCTCCAGGAGGTGCTCCAGCCGCCGCCAGCGGTCGGGGCGCCCCTCGGATTTCAAGGCGGCCTCGATACCTGAATCTCGGTAGAGGGCCGCCGTGAGCCGCGATCCTCCCACGAGCCCCGCCAGCCTGCGCCACCTGCACCAGCGGTGGCGGAAGGAGGCGAACCGCCCGCCCAGCCCGTCCATCGCGGGTATGCTGACAAGATCGAACCATCGTCGCCCCAGTTCGTCGCCCAAGCGCTTGAGCCGGAGCAGGTCGTCGTAGCTGAAGCCGCCGAAGGGCGAGAGCAGCATCGCCGCCACCAGAATCCCGTCCCGGGGGTCGGTGAGCGCCCCCAGCGCGGCCCGGAGCCAGTCCGCCTCCTCGGTGCCGAAGACGCCGCCGCCCCGGGCCAGGGCGTAGCAGCTTCCCAGCCCCAGGCAGTCCAGCGCCGCGGCGATGAGCGTGAGCTGCTCCCTGGTGGGAGCCAGAATCCCCACCGGCGCCAGCCTGCGCCCGCGGACCTTTTCGTCGGGATAATCGGCCGGGGCGGGGATGCCG
>MFAF01000010.1:7269-8472 GCA_001774505.1 Candidatus Coatesbacteria bacterium RBG_13_66_14
TCACCGAGCCGCCCTCGCCGTCCACGCGGGCGCGGTTCATCTCCTGGGGCAGGACGGCGGTGGAGCCCTCGGGGTCGCGGGCGATCAACCTCGTGTCGGCCGAGAAGATTTTTTCGAAGACCGGGTTGGCGAACTCGAGAATCGCCTGGCGGGAGCGGTAGTTGTCGTCGAGGGTTTCCGTCTTTTCAATTATCGAAGCTTGAGTCAGCTCGCGCTCGGCCCGGCGGAAGACGGTGTTGTCGCCGCCGCGGAAGCCATAGATGGCCTGCTTGCGGTCGCCGACGATGAAGAGCGTCCGGCTCCCGTCCTCGATTTCCTCTATCCGGGGCACGGCCAGGGAACGGATTATCTCCCACTGGCGCGGGTCGGTGTCCTGGAACTCGTCCACCAGGAAGTGGCGGTAGCGGCCGCGCAGGACGTCCACCAGTTTCGGGTCGTCGTCGAGACCCTCGGCGACGCAGTCTAAAAGGTCGTTGTAATCGGCGCCCAGCGCCCCGACCTTCAACTTGCGGAACTCGACGCCCACCTCGTCGAGCCAGTCGAAGAGGACGCCGGTGAGCCGGTAGGCTTCCTTCTCGATTGTCGCCGTGTCGCTGCCGGCGTGGTCGGGGATTTTTTCCGAGTTGTCCCCGACGGCCTTGAAGGCGTTGAATCCGTGGAGGTGTCTTTTATCTATACCGGACGGGGATTTCGCCTTGCGCAGCAGGTCGAGGTCCCCGCTGCTCAGCGTGTCGAAGTTCAGCTCCCCGCCGACGAGCCGCCCCAGAATTTCCCGGAGTCGCGACAGAACCTCGTGGGCGTTCAGGCCCAGAAGCTCCTTGTCCCGCAGTTTCTTCACCAGGTCGGCGTCGGCGATCGTCCCGTCCATCAGAGTCAGGATGTCATCGGGAAACGCGTCGAGGTACTGGCGCACCGCCTCCTCCCGGCAGCCGGCGATGAGCCCCTCCAAAACCTCCCCGGGGAGCCGGTGGCTTTCCCGCGCCTCGTCCAGCTCCCAGCCTTTGCCTAGAAGGTCGAGGGTCATCCCCTCGATGGCCCCACGGGTGAGGCCGGCGGCGCGCAGCCTCGCCAGGGGGCTGGTCAACGGGTCGCTGGCCCAGGCCGCCCGGCGCAGCGCCTCGCGCCTGAGCTGGTTGACGCGGGTCTGGTCGAGGACGGAGAAGCCGGGCCGGTCGGGCATCAGTGTGGGCTCCTCGGAGAGGA
>MFAF01000010.1:8485-13242 GCA_001774505.1 Candidatus Coatesbacteria bacterium RBG_13_66_14
GGAGTGGATGGTGCCGATGTGCCCCTCGCCCAGACGGGCGCGGGCCTCGAAGAGCCGCCCGCGGACCTCCTCGGCGATGGGCTTGTCCTCCAGCGTCCCGGCGTGGTGGGAGTGGGAGAGGGCCTCGTCTATGCGGTGGCGGAGCTCGGCGGCGGCCTTGCGCGAGAAGGTCATGGCCACGATGCGGGAGGGCTTCTCCCCCGCGGCGAGCAGGCGCAGGTACCGGGCCACCAACACCCGGGTCTTCCCCGAGCCGGCCCCGGCGGAGACGACGGCCGAGCGGCGGATGTCCGCGGCCCCGTCCTGCTCCCGGCTCAGGGCGTAGGACTTAGCCATCGGCCCCACCCCCTTCCCCGGGGAGTCGGCAGAGCTTGCGGGCCTGGAAATCCTCGCCGCAGGCGGGGCGGAAGTCGCAGTGCCTGCAGGTGTCTTTCTTGAAATCCGGCGGGGGGTCGAATCGGCCGGTGACGATGCCGTCCCACAGCTCCTGGACGGCGACCTCCGCGAATTCCAGCATCCGTTCGGT
The DNA here is from genome assembly GCA_001774505.1 of Candidatus Coatesbacteria bacterium RBG_13_66_14. Classification (GTDB taxonomy): domain Bacteria; phylum RBG-13-66-14; class RBG-13-66-14; order RBG-13-66-14; family RBG-13-66-14; genus RBG-13-66-14. The sequence continues at coordinate 9,012 of MFAF01000010.1, forward strand.
GAAATCGTCGGACACGACCCAGGCCCCTCTTCTATCCTTGCCCACCGCCACCTTCTCCTGCACCGCCCCTTCGAGAGGCTTGTTTTGGGTAGGGTCGTCGGGGGAGAGGTTGCGGTACTTCTCGTGGAGCCGGATTTCCGCGGCGCGCAGGCTCATCGCGCCCTCACTATCGTAGAGCTTGCGCGTGGCGAGGGCGTATAGCGGCAGTTGCAGGTTGCGGGGCGGGTACTCTGGATCGTTGATACCGGTGGTGCCGGAGCCGGTTTTGTAGTCGTAAATTGCCAGCAGGTTCTCTGCCTCGCCCCGGTCCAGGCGGTCCACCCGCCCGGTCAGCCGGAGGTCGCCCAGCTCCAGTGGATTCCCGGCGACCCCGCCGAAGCTGAATTCGATTTCGGTGGGCAGGGTCTTGACAAGGTGGCGCTGGATTACCAGGGCTCCCTTGAGGATGCCGTAAGGCGCATCGGCCGATGGTTCGTCCAGTCCGCGGACCAGCTCCTCGCGCTGGGCGTCCAGGGCGGCGCTGGCGTTGACCAGTCCGGTCCGCATCTGCTCCAGCGGCGGCGGGCTGGCATTGGGTTCCAGTAAACCCTGCCCGACGAAAGCCCGAGCTGCGCACTCCAGCATCCGACCGCAGGCCTTTTCCCAGTTGCCCTCGCCGAGCGGACCGTCGGACCAGGGCTCCAGCGGTCGCCTCCCCTCTTTTTGAGAGCCTGCGAAGAAGAGCTCCAGGGCTCGGTGGGTTGTCATGCCGACGACGTCGGCCTCGGCCTCGTCGCGGACCTCGGGGAATCTTTCCAGCCCCAGCAGGTGGGCGAAGAAGTAGCGGCGCGGGCAGGTGAGGTACTGCTCCAGCTTCGTCACCGCCAGCTCGCCCCGCCGGTCGGCGCCGGGGATGGGATCGAGCAGCCCGCGGTCCACCTTCCCGTCGTAGGCGGTGGGGTCGGGGGAGGCCGTCCCGCGGATAAAGAGGGCGGCGCCGGCTATCGCCCCGCGCACCGAATCGTCCAAAAGTCCGTGGTCCGGGTCGGCTACGGCCAGCTCGGCCAGCGAGGTGGGTTTTTCACGGGCATCGTGGCCGGGGGGCTCGCTCCGGCCGCAGAGTTCCAAGAGGTCGTTGAGCGGCGGGGCCGGCTGCGCCTCATCGTCGCTGGTGGCCGCCGGATACGAAAGCCACAGCCTCTCGGCCCGGCGGAGCAGGCGGGCCAAGAGGTATACCGATTCGTCGTGGGGATCGGCCCGGCGCTTTAGCGAGTCCCGAAAAATAAAGCCATGCTCCGGTCTGGCCGGGAAATCAACATTGGTCAGCCCCAGGACGAAGACCTCGCCGGGCGACCAGCCCTGGGTCCGGCCCAGTTCCCGCACGGTCACCGCGTCGTCCGGCCCCGGGATGCGTACGGAGCGGGCGGCCAGCTCCCCCTCCACCAACCTTCTCAAGGCGGCCGGTCCGGTCAACGGCCGCTTCAGCTCCCGCTCGGAAAAGCGGGCCACCCCGGCCACCGCGTTCAGCGCCTTTTCCAACTCGAGACGGGCCCGGCTGACCGCCTCGGCGCGGCGACGCTCGGTGACCGCCCAGGCGGGATCGCCCGTGGAATCGGTGAGCTGCTCGAGTAGGCGGCGTTGGATATTTTGGGTGAAGCCGCGCCGTTCCAACTCCTCACGGATTTTCCCGACGAGTACCCCGACCTCCTGCGTGGAATCGCGCAGTTTTTCCAGGAGTGCGAGTTCGCGGACCACGGCGGCGAGCTGGTGGATGCGCAGGCGGGTCGTTCCCACCGCGGTTTCATCGGCCAGGAACTCCTCCTCCTCCTCCCGGCCCCGCAGCGCGTCCAGGCGCAGGCGGTTGAGCACCGGTCGCAGCCAGGCCTGGGTCAGGCGCTCACGCAGGTCCAGTCTGTCCTCCCAGCCCCGCGGGAGGCCGGTGACGTTGGCCCTGCGGGCCAGGAAATCGAAGGCGGCGGGGTCGAGGTCGGAGTCCTGCGGTGGATCGTCGCTCCAGAACCGGGCGGGGTCGCCCCCCGGCGCCGGTGGCAGGAACTGCTGCAGCGGCGCCAGAGTCTCGTAAACCTCCTCATGTCCGGGCAGCCCGGGCGGTGTGAGCGCGGGATGGCCCCAGTAGGCGAAGAGCTCCTCCCGCCCCGGCCGCGCAAGGACGTTCAACAGGGCCAGGAGGACCTGGGCGGGGGCACCGGCGAACAGCGGCTCGCCGCCCGGCAGGCTGAAGGGGATGCCTCGCTCGGCCAGCTCCGCGGCCAGGAGCGCCACGTAGGGTTCCAGTTGGGGGACGACGATGGAGAAGCGCCCCAGGGGCTCGTCCTCCGCCGCTCGGCGCTTCACCTCTCGCGCGACGGCGACGACCTCGCCCCGGCGGTCCGGGGCCGACCAGACCCGGATGTATTCCGGCTTTTCCGCAGGCCGGTCCGCGCCGTCGAAGAGCCAGCCGACCAGGCCCTCGCGCTCCGGGTGCGTATCGGGAATCTCTTTTCTCACCGCCCGGAGGCGCTCCAAACCGGCCCTGGTTCTCGCGAGGTGGCGGGTCGAGGGGCGGTTTTCACCGGCCGCGCCGAATTCAGGCTCGACGACCACCCGCAGCTCCAGGCGGCGGTCCAGGGCGGCGACGAGCTCCAGCTCCGCCGGGTGGAGGTGATCGGGAAGGAAAAGCACCGCCCGGGTAGGCTGTTTCAGCTTTCCGTCGTTCAGCAGGCCGGCCACGCGGCGCTGGCGCTCGAAAGGCTCCTCGATACCGTGCTCGCGGCAAATCATCCCCCGCAGCTCGACGAGCCGGGCGAGGTCGCGCAGCTTGGCCGAATTTACCGGGATTTCATCTTCCTGGCCGAGCAATCGCAGGGCCTGCGCCACGGGGCCGGCGACGCCCTCCAGGGCGGTCCCCCCCCGGGCGATGAATTTTTCAAAGTAGGGCAGCTCGCCGGCCTTGTCCTGTAAAAGCTTGGAGGCGAGGGCCACCGGCTCCCCGCGGGTCAATAATCGGGGCTCATCGGTGAGCTGACGCGAGAGGAGCCCGGCGGCCTCGTCCAGGGTAAGCACCCGGACGCCGGGATCGAACCCGCCCTCGGTTGAGACCTCCTCAATCAACCGCCGCCGCACGGCTCCGGAACCGGCCAGGAGCCAGCAGTCGCCCGCGCAGAATTCCCGATCCAAGAGCATCGCTCAACTCCTCCCTTCCATGGCCATAATACCACAGGCCCTTGACGGCGCGGGTCGCGGCTCCTGAATTTAATACGGAACTACGGGGGCGGACGGTCGTTCGATCCGGGGTGGATCAACTTGAAGAATGCGTCGGATTCGGTCATACTTTGGTAATCTCTTTTCACAGAGAACCGACTTAGAAAAGGGGAATAACGTGATGAAACGCGCGACGGTGGTACTTTTTGCCATTTTAAGTGCCGCCTGGGCCGCCCCCTCCATCGCCGTCGCCGATTTCGACTCCATCGGCTGCGACGCCTCCGTGGGCCCGGCGGTGGCCGAAATCATCCGGACGGAGATAGCCGCCGGCGAGGGGCTCCGGGTCATCGAACGCTCCCGCCTCGAGGACGTGATGGCCGAGCAGGCCCTCTCCACGTCGGGCGCGGTGGACGAACGGGACGCCGTCCAGTTGGGCGCGCTCCTGGGCGCGGACTTCATCGGGGTGGGGTCGGTCTCCCGCCTCGGCGACACCTACACCATCAGTGGTCGGATCGTGGAGGTGGCCACCGGGGAGGTCGTCGCCGCCAAGACCGAGTCGTGCGACAGGGAGGACCGGCTGGTGGAGCTGGCCCGGGAGATGGCCGAGGAGGCTCGGAACATCCTGGCCGAACGGGCCGTCGTTCTCGAGAACCCCGAGGCGGTGGAACTCTACAAGCGGGGCGTGGCCGCCATCGAGGCGAAGGATCCCGAATCGGCGCTGGACCTGTTTCTCCAGTCCATCGAGCTGGATCCGGACCACCCCCGTGTGTACCTCGCCGCCATCCAGTTGGCGCGCCGTCTGGAGCGGATTCCGCTCGCGGTGCAACTGGCGCGCACGTACCTCGAGCGCTTCCCCGACGGGCCCAACGCCCAGGAGATACGGGTCAGGCTCGCGGAGTTGCACGAAGGGTCGAACTGAGTCGGTGTGGCCGTGATAGAGCACGAAATCGAGCTGCCGGTTCCCCCCGCCGAGGTTTTGGGCTGGTTTCTCGCCCCGGAGAGGCTCGCCCGCTGGCTGTGCAGGAAGGCCGCCGTGGAGCCCCGGGTCGGC
>MFAF01000010.1:13250-21974 GCA_001774505.1 Candidatus Coatesbacteria bacterium RBG_13_66_14
CGAGCTCTTCTGGGACCCGGCGCGACCGGAGGTGAACAGCACCCTGGGCTGTAAGGTGCTGGAGTATGAGCCCGGGAAGCTCCTGGTGGTTTCCTGGGCCGGCAATGAGGAGCAGCTTGAGTTCATGGAGCCCGGCTCGACCACCGTGGCGGTGAGCGTGGAGGCGGCCGGTTCCGGCTGCCGCCTGCGGCTGGAGCACTACGGGTTCGGGGATTGCGACCGCTGGCTCAAGGCCGAGCGGTGGTTCGATATCGCCTGGAAGAACGCTTTGGCGCGATTGAAGGAAACCGTTTAGCCGCCCCACTCGGTTTTGACCGGGGCGGCCTGGAGGATGACCATGAGAGTTCTCTCGATTCTGCTGCTGCTGACGCCCCTGGCTGTTTCGGCCGACCTGGGACCGATCGAGACATCGGACGTCCCGCCGCCGGCCCGGGCGCAGGTGGATGGCGACACCATGTACGTCTTCACCTCCTACTATGCCGACATGGCGGTGGATGGTTCGCTGCTGGTGGTGACCGGCACGTCGGTGGCCAACGCCGAGAACCCCAACGTGGCCCAGGCCCGGGCCATGGCCCAGAAGGCGGCCAAGTTCGCCGCCCAGTCCGTGCTGATCGAGTTCTTCAAGGCCCTCGATTTCGCCCAGAAGGACGCCGAGACCAACGCCGGGTACGCCGCCGAGTACGGCGAGACGGTTTACTCATCCGACGGCACGGTGGAGGTGCGCCTCTCGATTCCCCTCACCGGCGAGGGCGGCCTAGTGGCGGCCATGGGGCTCGAGGGCGTAGACGAGCGTTAGTCCCATCAGGCGAGGTTGGATAAAAAAGGGCGGTGCACGGAGTTGCCGTTCTTCAAGTCAAAACATTTAAACATTGGGCGGGGGCTTGCGTACCCCGCCCGTTATTTTAATCCCCGCCGTTTCCGCTTCTTGCGATGACGTAGGGGCCGACCGACGGCGCGCCGTCGGTCGGCCCCTACGAGGTTGATGACAACGGCGGTAATTTGACGTAGGTCGGGGATTACAATCCCGTCTCTCGTACTTCTCACCGAAATTCCTTTATTTCGGGAAGGGTTATGTATAAGGGCGTCACAGAAAAAGGCGGGTTACAAGAACCCGCCAAACGTAGCTCTCCGGCCGCTTCGAGGTGATTAATCAATCGTCGCGTATATACGGACCGGAGGCTACCTTACCTTGCGTTGGACACCAGGGAAACGGCGCTCGCCTTCCACCAGTGGATACGGTCGTCGGACAGTGAGGCGGCGACGATGTCGTCCGTCCCGTCGCCGTCCAGGTCGGCGGCGTTCACCGCGTAGGCCCCGCCGAACTCCGCGTCCACGGTGTGCGAGTACCAGCTCGTTCCCCGACCGTCCACATTCTCCCACCACCGCACGGTGTCGCCCGTGGCCGAGACCCCGATGACGTCGGCATCCCCGTCGGCGTCGAGGTCGGCGGCGTAGACGGCGCAGACGGCCAGACCCTTCTCGATGGAGCGCCGGTTCCAGCTCGTTCCGGAACCGTCGGTGTTCTCCCACCAGGCCACCAGATCGTCGTCCCCCCCGGCGCCGACGATGTCCGCGTCGCCGTCGGAGTCCAGGTCGGCGGCGAAGGCGCAGCGCGCCTCACCCAGCGTCTCGTCCAGGGGGTGGCTCTTCCATCCCGAGCCCCCGTTGACGTTTTCCCACCAGACGATTCCGCGGTCGGTGCAGGATGCTGTGAGGACGTCCGGGTCGCCGTCGGAGTCCAGGTCGGCCGCCTGGATCCCGCCGACCCCCTCGCAGTAACAGCTCACCAGGTGCTCCGCCCAGTCCGAGGCGCGACCGTCCAGGTTTTCCCACCAGACCACATTGTCTATCAGGTGGCCCAGACCGAGGACGTCCAGGTCGCCGTCGGAGTCCAGATCGGCGGCGCACGCGGCGGTGGCGCCCTTCAGGTCGTCGTCCAGGATGTGACGGGTCCACCCTGAGCCGGAGCCGTCGTTGGTCCACCAGGCGATGCGGCTGGAGTCCCAGGAGGCGCCGATGACGTCGGGGTCGCCGTCGGCGTCGAGGTCGGCGGCATGGACCGCCATCGCGCCGGGGAAGTCGTCCTCCACCACGTGGGTGAGCCACCGGAAGCCCGTTCCGGCGGCGTTTTCCCACCAGAAGAGGTCGCCCGTGTACCGGGCGGCGCCGAGGATGTCCAGGTCGCCGTCGGAGTCCAGGTCGGCGACCGCGATGGACCGCGCCCCGTCGAAGTTCTCCGCGACGGGGTATCCCGAATCGGGGAGGCCCCGGTGGGCCAGGGCGGTCGTGATCAAAGCGATGATGAGCGATGCGTCGCGGGAAACCCTCATGTCCCTCTCCGGAGCCGTTCTCGGTGCTGATAAAAGCAAATACCGTTCCGGGCCGGAGGGGTATCGGTCCACAGGAATGAGTGACATCGTATCTTGCTGTAATTGCAGAAGTTGAATTGTTGACGCCCCGCCGTTAGCCGGGTGTGCGCTCGTTCGGGCGGGCGGAAACCCTAGCGTTCTGACGCAGCAAAATGGCCACCTGAGGCCCGGTCAATTGTTCTCAGTCGGGACAAACAGGCGGACCGATGGGTCCGCTGTTTTCTGGTCTACCACGGTGGGGGGGTCTGCGCCGGGTCTGCGGGTCTACGGGTGCAGCAGGGGGGCGACCAGGGGCCGGAGGGCGTCGAGGAGTTCCCGGTCGCGGGGGGTGAAGGGATCGGTGGTGTGGGAGTCTATGTCTATCTGGCCCACCATGGCGCCGGAGTGGAAGACGGGGGTCACAATCTCGGCCTTCGTCGCCGCGCTGCAGGCGAGGTAATTATCCTCCCGGGTCACGTCGCCGACGACGACGGTCCGGCGCTGGGCGGCGGCCCGCCCGCACACGCCCCGGCCGAAGGGGATCCGCGTGTGCTCCGTCGCTGCCCCGGTGTAGGGTCCCAGGACCAGCTCCCGTTCTTTCTCGGGGTTGACGAGGTAGAAGCCGACCCAGTCGTAATGAGGCACACGCTCGGCCAGGAGGTCGCAGACGCGCTGGAGCTTTTCGTCGTCCGCGCCCGACCCCCCCACGATGCGGCGGACCTCTTCGATTATCGTCCGGGGGTTCCAGTCCATTCCACTCCTTCTCGGTGATTGTCCGCCGGACGGCTCGTCCCGGCTGTTCGAGTTAAAATACCACTAAAGACGTAATGATAGCAGACGTTGTCGGAACGCCCGGTCCGCGAATCGGCTGTTGCCGATTGACGGCTCCCTGGTGCTATTCACCGCCCCCGACCAGCGGCTCCTCTTCGCCGAGACCGATGCTCACCAGTTGCCACCAGTTACCGGCGGAGTCCTTGAAGCCGCCGTAGGGGTTCTCCTCGCCGTAGAAGACGAAGCCGAGAATGATCCCCCGGTGCCGGGCGAAGGGGTAGAAGTCGTCGAAGGAGGCCCAAACGTTGAGGGCGATTTCCTCGGCCTCGAATTCGCCCTTCAGCACGTCCCGCACCTGGCAGCGCAGGACGTGGCCCCAGCCGTGGCTGAAGGCGTACTCGGTGTCCACCTTGAGCACCAGGTCGGCCCCCGCCCACTCGTCGGCCGCCCGGACGGCGGGGAGCGCGAAGAGTATCGCCGTCACGGTCAAGAGTGTTATTTTCGACATGCTCACGACCTCCGGGCCCACCGTGTCCGATTCGTTTACTCGGGAGACCGTCGGCAGGTTCCCCCATTTTACCCACCCATCTATTAGTCCGGGTTTCGCGCCCCGTCAAGGGCGCCGTGATGGTCTTCCCATCCGTTCGGTCGGTGTGGTGGGAAGCTAGGCTGCAATTTTTATTTGATTGAAATAAGTTAAGTTGCGCGTGTTGTCCACCTTCGGTGTGTCCGTTAATCGGGTCGGTTTTTTCTATCTATTTGATATTTTAAGATATGCGCCGGGTGTAAAAAAGTGTTGACTTGACATTACCTGACGTAGTAAGGTTAAAATGCGGAAAGTGAGTCGTCGCTGAAGTGTTGAATGCCCGACGACGAAAAATTTATGCGTCTGAGTCTGAGAATCAAGCGCGACAGCGAGTTCGCGTACCATAGACCGAACCGGGTCAGCACCCGTCGGCTAGTCATCCGTTCCATCCACGTCGCCTGCCGGCACCAGAAATTGATCCACGACATGCTTGGCTTCCACTACGACGGCGGTGGAGGCTCCCTTTCCGTGACGCCACGTTGAACGAAGGGGACACCTTTTTGGGTGTTCCCCTTTTTTTTAGGTGTTAGGTTGACCCACCAGTCAACCGAGGAAGCGCCCGGGATACGTCCGTTCGGACTTCGGCGTGTTTTTCAACACCGAAGGCGCTTTAAAAGGGCATCCAGGCCGCCACCTGAATGCCCGACCCCCTGGAAGTTCCCTCAGTCGTCCAAGACCGCAAAGAACTCAACAAGGAGGCTTGCATGCACAAGTATAGCACAATCCCCATCGCTTTAACCCTCGTTCTAGGTATGGCTCTCACCGGCTGTGGCGGGGAGGGGAACGGTGAGCCGTCGGAGGTCGTCACCCTCAGCGTGAACGGCTCCACCACGGTGACCCCCATCATGCAGTGCGTCGCCGAGGTGTACGAGGCGGCCGACCTCGAGGTCTCCGGCACCGGCTCCGGCGACGGCATCACCGCCCTCATTGACGGGCGCACCGACCTCGCCATGTCTTCGCGGAAGATGAAGGACAAGGAGAAGGAGGACGCCGCGGCCAAGGGCGTCAAGCCCGTCGAGGTCGTCATCGCCCGCGACGGCATCGCCATCGTCGTTCACCCCTCCAACCCCGTCTCCGGCCTCACCCTGGAGCAGGTCAAAGACATCTACCTCGGTAAAATCACCAACTGGAAAGCGCTGGGCGGTCCCGATGCCGAGATCGTCCCTGTCACCCGCGACAGCGCCTCCGGAACCTTTGAGGTCTTCGCGGAGCTCGTTATGGACAAGGAGCCCATCGTCCCCGGCGCGGTGACCCAGAACTCCAACGGCACGGTGCGCTCGGCCGTGGCCGAGAGCGAGGGTGCCATTGGCTACGTCGGCCTGGGTTACGTGGACAAGACCGTCAAGGCCGTGGCCATTGACGGTGTGGTCCCCTCGGAAGATACCGTCAACGGCGGTACCTACAAAATCGCCCGCGACCTCAACCTGTACTACCCCGAGGGCGCCTCGCAGGCCGTGCTCGACCTCGTCAAGTTCGTGCTCGGCAAAGAAGGCCAGAAAATCGTAGCCGACGAGGGCTTCATCCCCCTCTAGGCCGATTCGTACGCGAAGGATACGGCGGTGGTCTCGAGGGACCGACCGCGAGACCACCGCCAAAACGGGTGAAGAACATGGCCAGATTCACCTCCGAAACCATCGTAAAGCCGCTGCTGGGATTCTTCGCCCTGTTGTCCCTCGTCTTCCTGGCGGGCATCCTGGTAACTCTGTTGACCGAATCGGGCCCCTTCTTCGGGGAGTACAACCCCCTCGAGTTCTTCACTGGCACCCAGTGGTACCCGACCCTCGAGACGCAGAACGCGGACGGGGAGTGGGTATCCGATCCCCAGTTCGGCCTCCTCCCCCTGCTGGGGGCCTCGCTTCAGGTGACGATCCTTGCACTAATAATCGCCCTGCCGCTCTCCCTGGGCGCTGCGGTTTTCCTGGCCGAAATCGCGCCGCCGGTTCTCCGGGAGATAATCAAGCCGCTCATCGAGCTCCTGGCCGGCATCCCCAGCGTCGTCTTCGGGTTCATCGGCATGGTCCTCGTGGCTCCGTTCATCAAGGACTTATTCGACATACCCATCGGACTCAATGGGCTCTCCGCCTCCATCGTCCTGGCCTTCATGGCCTTCCCCACCATCACCAGCCTGGCCGAGGACGCCATCTCCGCCGTGCCCCGCGATCTCAAAGAGGCCTCCCTGGCGATGGGCGCCAACCGCTGGGAAACGGTGAGCCGCGTGCTGGTCCCCTCGGCCCGCTCGGGCATATTCTCGGCGGTCATCCTGGGCTTCGGACGCGTCATCGGAGAGACGATGACGGTGCTGATGGTGGCCGGCGGCGGTGCCGCGCTGACCTTCGATCCCCTCTCCCCTCTGAGGCCCATGACGGCGACCATCGCCCTGGAGATGGGGGAGGCGGTGCAGGGAGGGCCCCACTACCACGCCCTCTTCGCCCTGGCGCTCATGCTCCTGGCGATAACCCTCGGTTTCAACCTCCTTGCCGAGCGGATACGGAAAAGGGATTTCTAATGAAGGCCCGCAGAATCCGTGAAATTTTCTGGTTCTCTCTGTCCGGCCTCTGCGTGGTCATCGTAGTGGGGATGTTGGGTTTGATCATCGGCTTCATCATCGCCAAGGGCGCGAGCGTCATAAGCTGGGAGTTCCTGGCGGACGCGCCCCGGAATGCTATGACCGAGGGCGGCATCTGGCCCGCCATCCTCGGAACTCTCCTTCTGTCGCTGGGAGCCATCGTCTTCGCCCTGCCCCTGGGGCTCGTAGCCGCGATCTACCTCGTCGAGTACTCCCGGGACGGTAAGCTGCGCCGCTGGATCCGCATCGGCGTCAATTCGCTCTCCGGCGTGCCGTCGGTCGTGTTCGGCCTGTTCGGGCTGGCGCTCTTCGTGAACTTCCTCGGCTTCGGCGCCTGTATCCTGGCGGGGAGCCTGACCCTGGGCCTGATGGTCCTCCCGACCATCATCCGCGCCACCGAGGAGGCGCTGAAGTCCATCCCGATGAGCTTCCGGGAAGCCTCCCTGGCCCTGGGAGCCACCCGGTGGCACACCACCGTCCGGGTCGTCCTCCCCGCGGCCATCTCCCAGATTCTGACCGGCGTGATTCTGGCCGTCGGGCGTGCCGCCGGCGAGACGGCCCCCATCATGTTCACCGCCGCCGTTTTCTTCACCAAAAGGCTCCCCACGGGGCTTTTGAGCAAGGTCATGGCGCTGCCCTATCACATCTACGCCCTGATGACCGAGGGGACGCATCCCGTCGAGCAGACGGCCATGGCCTACGGGACCGCCCTCGTCCTTTTGGCGCTCGTTCTGTTGGTCAACGGTGCGGCGATCTTCTTCCGCATCCGGGCCAGGAAGGGGAAGAAATGGTAGACGTCCAGCTCACCCGCCGTGGAGTCGAGCCGAAGGAGCGGGTGGCCAAGGTCACCATCGAGGGGCTCGACCTCTGGTTCGACGACGCCCAGGTCCTCAAAGGCGTAAACTGCGCCATCCCCGAGAAGGCGGTCACCGCCATCATGGGGCCCTCGGGCTGCGGCAAGAGCACCCTGTTGCGCGCGATGAACCGCCTGCACGACCTGACACCGAGCTGCCGGATTAGAGGTAAGATCAGGCTGGATGAAATGAATATCTTCGACGGCGGCACCGATGTCTACGAGCTCCGGCGTCGGGTGGGGATGGTCTTCCAGCGGCCCAACCCCTTTCCGAAGAGCATCTTCGAGAACGTGGCCTACGGCTTGAAGATACACGGCGGGCACGGCCGCGCCGCGCTGGAGCAGGCCGTGGAGAAGGCTCTGCGGGACGCGAACCTGTGGGACGAGGTCCGGGACAAGCTCCACCGGTCGGCCCTCGACCTTTCCGGCGGCCAGCAGCAGCGCCTGTGCATCGCCCGCGCCCTGGCGGTCGAGCCCGAGGTGCTCCTCTTGGACGAGCCGGCCAGCGCCCTGGACCCCGTCTCCACCGCCAAGCTCGAGGAGCTCATCGAGGAGCTGCAGGACTCCTACACCATCGTCATCGTCACCCACAACCTGCAGCAGGCGGCCCGCGTCTCCCATTACACGGCCTTTCTGATGCTCGGCGAGCTGGTCGAGTTCGGCGTGACCGACGAGGTCTTCACCGCCCCGACCGACGAGAGGACCGAGAACTACCTGCGCGGGATATTCGGTTAAATGCCGAAGCCCGCACGAAAGACACCAACACAGACGCCTGCCGAGGCGAAGAGGTGCGCGATGCTCATTAAAAGGCTCGAAGCCCTGAACGAGCGGTTGAAGGAGATGGCCGATCTCACACGCTCCATGCTCGACGACTCCCTCAAGGCCCTCGAGGCCCTGGACACGGACCTGGCGGCCCGGGTCGCCGATTCGGACGAGCTCCTCGTCAACCAGATGGAGACCTGGAACCTGGAGGAGGCCATCCACGTCATCACCCTCTTCCAGCCCATGGGCAAGAACGTCCGGCTGCTCGTGGCCATCATCCTCATCAACCGTGACCTCGAGCGCATCGCCGACCACGCCGAGAACATCGCCAACCACGCGCGCTACCTGGCCTCGCCCGAGCCTCAACCCGGGTCGGGGCACGGGGCACCCCGTGAAATAGAAATACCGAAGGAGCTTCTGGCTATGGGTGAAATTGCCCGGAAGATGGTGGCCGACAGCCTGCGCGCATACACCGACGAGGACGAGGGGCTGGCCAAGCGCGTCATCGCGGGCGACGAGGAGCTCAACGATCTCACCGCCCGGACCGTGCGGCTGCTCATCGGCCGGATGTCCGGCGGGTGCCGCGACGGGGAGTCGGGCGACGGGCCGGAGCTGACTGAAACGTGCTGGCGGCTGGCACTCATCGCCCGGAACCTCGAGCGCGTCGGCGACCACGCCACCAACATCGCCGAGAGCGTGCTCTTCGTCGTGGAGAGCCACCTGCACCTGCACCACAAGCACGAGATAGTGAGAGAGCTGGAGGCGATGAGAAAGAAGAAACGGCCGCGGGGGGATGGTTAACCGTCCTTTCGCGCACCGCGGCCGCAATGTCTCTTAG
>MFAF01000010.1:22046-22481 GCA_001774505.1 Candidatus Coatesbacteria bacterium RBG_13_66_14
TTCAAGCCGGTGGACCTCTTCAGCCTGCACCTCGGCCTGCAGAAACCGGCCGGCCCCTGGACCCACGTCCTGTCCACCTCGGCGCAGCCCTTTATAGACCGGCCCCAGCACGACGCCTGGTCGTCCGATTTCCAGGAGGGCCTCGTGGCCGGCCTCAACATTGCCGGCGAGGAGAAGGGCACCAGCTACCTGGACCTCAAACTCGGCGTCTGGGAGAACGACAGGGCCGGCTGGGGCGGCACCATGGGCGCGGCGAACAACCCCGACCTCTCCGAGGTCAACTTCTCCGTCTTCGCCGACAGCTCCTTCATGAAGGGCATCCACCTGGGCGGCTTCCTCTACATGGGCAACGACCAGGAAGTCGTGGACGACGCCTACACCGGTGTCATGGGCTACGGCGCCCACGCCAACTACACCCACGACTACTTCTACGCG
>MFAF01000011.1:0-5856 GCA_001774505.1 Candidatus Coatesbacteria bacterium RBG_13_66_14
TAGAAGACGCCGTCGGTCAGCGAAACGACGGGATCGGCATCTATCCACTGGAAGACGCCGCCCTGGGTGAACATCAGGAACTCAAACCCCAGGTCGGAGCCCGGATAGCCGCCCAGGTCCGAGAAGGTGTGGAGGTTTGTGCCCTGGAAGGTGGAGTCCGGCCAGTTCGGATAGGTCACGGCGCCGTACGTTGCTACGTTGCCGGGATCCCCGCCGGTCTTGACCTCGTCGAACTGCGTGGCCCAGTAGTTGCCGCCGGTGTACCACGCCCAACCGCTGGACATGATCCCGTCATCCCAGTAGAACTCATACGTGGCCGGGGGCTGAGGATGAGCGTTGAGGGAGATGCCGGTGGTCATTACGCTGTTGGCGGCGAAGGCCGCAACGGCGACCAGGAGGATCAGAAGCGTTTTCTTCACCTTTTCTCCTTCGTGAGGGGGTTTGGGTTTCAACCGGGACGGGCGTCCCGATCAATTACAACTATAGCACGATTATTTGCGGGATTCCATGCAAAATGGGCGCCGGCAAGGAAGGGATGCATATCCGGTGTTGAACCGGGCGGTCGCGGGGACCGCCCGGTGTCGCTCAAAGGTTGTGGGTCGGTTATCTTTTCTTGAAACCTCTCCCTTCGTTCTGTCGGTAGCCGCCGATGGATCTGCCGTGTCTGGCGGTTCTCATGTCCCGGCCGTGCGCTTTTGCCTGCTCGTTGATCTGGTGATCCACGCTGCGGCGGATGTGCTTGTCGCGGAGATCGTCCTGTTTCTTCTCCTTCTTTGAGCCGGACATACACTCTCCTTCTTGACCCTCTCGTTGCGATGACGCCGTGGACGAATCGGCGGGTCGGGTGAGGGGATGGTCCCGTGTGTTATTTGCTGCGGGCTGCTGGGGCTAGGGCGGGATCAGGAATCTCGGCGCGGTGTGTCTCAAGGGTCTGCCTCCCTGCGGCGCACACGCATCACTGTATATATAGCCTCATTTCGCGCGGAATGCAAGACAAGCAAAAGTCGGGCCAGGGCATTTTTTTAGGCCGCCCGGCCACCGGGCCGCCCCACCGCCCGCGTTGACTGGCCCCGGACGCCGTGCTAGCATCGTGGCGGAGAGAAAGGGGGCTCACCTTTGAAGACGAAGCTGTCCGTCGCGTTTGCGCTCACCGCCGCCCTCACGTTTCTCGGCCTGGCCGCCGTGACAGCGGACCCGGTCGTGTTCACCGCCGCCGCCACTCAGCCCGCCTACTGGCGCTACGAGGTCGTCACCGTCACCGCCGAGGGCGCCCCCCCGGGGACCGAGCGGGTGGTCGGCGTCCCCGAGCGCGACGGCGAGACGGTCGCCGGCGTCTCGGGGCGCAAAGAGGTCGAGTTCCGGCGGGAGGACGGCCGCTGGGTGGGTCGTTGGGCCATGCCCTGGGACCCGGACCTGGGCACATATGAGATGGAGGTGCGAGCCCTCGATTCCTCCGGCCGCGACTTGGGCTCGACCACGGCCGATTTCCGCATCCGGGGAAAATCCCCGAACGGCAGGGTCCCCCTGCCGCACTTCGCCGTCACCCTGGAGACCGACGCCGATTACTACGCCGCGCGTCTGGGTGGCCCGCGGATGCGCGTCCCCGGCTGGAAGAACATCGTCGCCTGGCCCGAGTACGCCGGGGCCGACTCGGTCTGGTTCTGCGCCGGGATGACCAAGGCCGCGCACCGCCCCACCGCCGAGCACCCTTGGCTCCAGCGCGACCTGGACCTGGTGCCGGTGCTGGCGCGGGAGTGCCACCGGGCCGGGATGGCCTTCGGCGCCTGGATCGCCTGCTTCTTCCCCTACGGCGAGGTGCGCCCCGACATCCCCTACGAGTTCTCGCGCAACTACGTCGTCCCCGACGAGCCGGACGCCAAGCCCGGTTTCTGGACGACGCTCAACGCCAGCCTGAACTGCGAGCTGCGCAAGCGGCAAATCGTCGAGCTGGCGGCGAGCCTCCAGGCCGAGCCCCAGGTGGACTACATCGGCCTGGACTACATCCGCTCGGGCCCCGGCGGCTTCGAGCTGGTGACCGACATGGTGACCGAGCTGGGCCTGGAGCCCTACGACGGCTTCACCGGGCAGCCCATCGAGGTGCAGATGGCCTGGCTGGTGGGGGCGACGCGTTCCGACGAGGGCATGAAGCGGCTGTGGCAGTGGTGGCGGGCGTCGAAGGCGGCGCGGACCCTGGCCGAGATAAAAGGGCGCGCCGGTGTCACCAAGCCTCTGTGGTGCTTCGTTCTCGGCTGGTGCCACCAGCACGGCCAGGACCCGCAGATGATGACCGACGCCGGGGCCGACTTCGTCGCCCTCATGCTCTACGACGCCACGCGCAACGAGTTCGACGGCCTGATGCGCGAGTGGCCCAAACAGTACCGCGACGGGCGGGTGAACCTGGTAGGTGGGGTCATCGCCGACCCGGTCCAACTGGTCAACCCGTACAACCCCGCCGCGCCCTTCCCCCTGGAGATGGGCAACCGCGCGGAGCAGGCCACCGACGGCCTGGCCGGTTCCGCCGGGCCCTGGGACGATCTCCTCGCCGAGGACCCGCACTATTTGGATAAATACGGCCCCCTGCGCGCCGACGGGCTCGTCGAGGGCCTCTTCCTCCACGACCTCGAGCGGATGGCCTACCGCGCCGGCGGCTGGACGATTGACGACTTTATTGTGGCCGGGGCGTCGGCCATGAGCCGCCTGCGCGCCCTCACCGGCGACATCCCCGTCGAGATACAGGTCGGGCGCCCGGTGGGAGTGGGCGCCGCCCTCTTCGACGTGCCCGTCGAGGTCACGAACCTGGGCCAGGAAACCCTGTTAAACATCCGCGTGCGCACCGAGCCCACGCGCAACGCCAGCATCGCCAAGGACGGGGCGGTTTACATCGCGGAGCTGGCCCCCGGCGAGACGGTGACGGTCACGCCGAAGCTCTACGCCTACGAGTACACCGAGGAGCACGTGATAGCGGCCAGCGCGTGGTGGGGCGGCGCGCGTCCCGCCGACGTGGCCTTCGCCTGCCGCTACCAGCTCCCCTGGGCCGAGAAGGAGGAGTAGCCGTGGAAAGAATAAATATTGGAGATGCGAAAGATTACGCAAAAGGCTGCTTTCTTAAAATTATTAAAACTATTTACTCTCCTTTGGAGATTGAAATAGATGCAATGAGAACGAATGAAGAGGATTGGTGTCTTGATCAAAAATGGTGTTATGAAAGATTTCTTGGAGCTGGAAAGATAGTACGCTATGATAGGTACAAGCACAATGATGCCAACTATTTCTCTAGTAAATATAATGTAGATACTAAGCGCGTGGTATTCTTCGATCCCAGTATTGGGATGCAGCCTAAAAGTAAAAGAATTACTGACGCGCATTTTCCGGTTAGGTTTCTCACCTCTATAAATCGCCCGACTATTATTATATTTCAAGAAATGAATAGGAAGAATGTTAAAAGTATAACAGATATATATAATTCCTTCAAAAATGAACTTCTCAATAATATTATCTCTTTATATTATATTAATTTTACGCAGATCGGTTTTTGGGTATTCCACAAAGATTGTAATGATCGTTTCATGGAATATAATAAGTATTTTCCAGGCCGAGTGATACGATTGAAATGACGACGGCTAAGGAATAATCTCCCTCTCCCTGTGGGAGAGGGCCGGGGTGAGGGCTACCTTAGAATAAAATGTCCCTGCACCATCCACCGGGCGAACTGCCCCCTAAGCTGGTAGAGAACTCCCGCTCCCTGCGGAGGAGCCTGACCTTCGCCGAGAGGAAGCTCTGGCGCCTCTTGCGGGACCGTCGGGTGCTGAAGGCTAAGTTTCGCCGCCAGCACGTGATTGGTAATTACATTTTGGATTTCTTCTGCTCGGAGGCCGACCTGGCGGTGGAAGTGGATGGCGGACAGCATGCGCTGTCGGAGCAGGCGGAGTATGATCGGCGGAGGGATGAGTATCTGAAGGAGCAGGGCGTTACAGTCTTGCGGTTCTGGTGCAACGATGTCCTGAAAAATACTCAAGGTGTATTGGAAGAGATAACGAAGTATTTGATATAAGGTAGCCCTCACCCCTGACCCCTCTCCCACAGGGAGAGGGGGACATCGCAGGCCTCCCACGGGGAGAGGGGGATATAAGGTAGCCCTCACCCCTAACCTCTCTCCCACAGGGAGAGGGGGACACCTGCATACTTTATCCCAATCCCCCTCCCACGGGGAGAGGGTGGAAAGACTGAACGATGACTGAACCCGACGACCTCCTGGCGCAGAAAATCCGCGCCTACTTCGACGAGAAGGCCGAGAAGCCCCTCTCGCCGGATACAATCGCCGAGGCCCTCCACGCCAACCACGAGGCGGTCCTCGACGCCCTCGAGGAGCTGGAACAGGAGGGCCGCCTCTTCGCCAACAAGGCGGGGCGCTACGGCCTGCCGCGCATGATGGGCCTCATCGTGGGCCGGCTGAAGGGCAACGAGCGCGGCTTCGGCTTCATCATCCCCGACGAGGAGGGCCAGGCGGACGCCTTCGTCGGGCGGGGGAACTTCGGCACGGCCATCCACGGCGACCGCGTGGTGGGGCGCGTCCTGGGCGACCCCCGCGGCCAGGGCATCGAGGCGAAAATCATCCGCGTCCTGGCCCGGGCCCGGGAGACAATCGTGGGCACCTTCCGCATCCGCGGCGACGTGGCCTTCGTGGCCCCGCTGGACCGGCGCATCCACGTGGCGGTCATCGTCGCGCACAAGGACTGGTACGGCGCGCAGCACGGCGAGGTCGTGGTGGCCCAGGTGCTGGACTGGGAGGCCCCCCGCGAGATTCCCGTGGGGAAAATCGTCGAGGTCCTGGGCGACCCCGACGATCCCGGCGTGGACATCCTGGCTATCGTCCGCAAGTTCGAGCTCCCCGACGAGTTTCCCGAGGAGGTCGAGGCCGAGGCCGAGCGGTGCGACCCGGCCGTCGCCGACGACGAATGGTCCCGGCGGCGCAACCTCTCCGACGAGTACATCATCACCATAGACCCTATTGACGCCAAGGACTTCGACGACGCGATCAGCCTGGAGGAGAAGGACGGCGGCTGGCGGCTGGGGGTCCACATCGCCGACGTGTCGAATTACGTGGTCCCCGGCACGGAGCTGGACGAGGAGGCCTTCCTGCGCGGGAACAGCGTGTACCTCCCCGACCGGGTGCTGCCCATGCTCCCCGAGCGGCTCTCCAACTTCGTCTGCTCCCTGCGGCCCGGCGAGCTCAAGCGCACCGTGAGCGTCATCGCCGACCTCAACGCCAAGGGGGAAATCACGGCGGTGGAGGCGACGCCCTCCGCGATAAACTCCCGGCACCGGCTGTGGTACGAGCTGGCTCAGGATTTAATAGACGGCAAAAAAAGCCCCGACGCGCAGGAGTTCGGCCACGGCAAGTCCCAGGCGGAGCTGGACGAGCTGGCCGATCGGCTGCGGCGGATGGACGCCCTGGCGAAGGTTTTGTACAAGAGACGGCTGGACCGCGGGGCCATAGACCTGGACCAGCCCGAGGCGAAAATCATCCTGGACGAGGCCACCGGCAAGACGCTGGAGATTCGGGTCAAGGAGCGCCTGCGCACCCATCAGCTCATCGAGGAGTTCATGCTCCTGGCCAACGAGGCGGTGGCGAAGCTTTTAACCGACGCCAAGGGGCCGGCGCTCTACCGCATCCACGACAAGCCGGAACCCCGCTCGCTCCAGCACCTGTCCAAGTCGTTGAAATTCATGCAGATGGATTTCTCCGGCGACGAACTCGCCGACCCCCGGGCAATGCAGCGGCTCATCAAGGCCTCCGAGGGCAAGCCGCTCGAGCGGCTGATCAAGTACATGCTGCTGCGGAGCCTCCAGCGGGCG
>MFAF01000011.1:5895-6621 GCA_001774505.1 Candidatus Coatesbacteria bacterium RBG_13_66_14
TCGGGCTGTTATACGCACTTCACCAGCCCCATCCGGCGCTACCCGGACCTGGTGGTTCACCGGCTTTTAAAGGCGCTCCACGCGGGCGACGGGCCGCCCTACGACCGGACGGAACTCTCGGGAATCGCCAAGCACACCTCGGCCACGGAAGAGCTGGCCGAGGAGGCCGAGCGCGAGGCGGACGAGTTCAAGAAGCTGGAGTACCTCGCGGGTCACCTGGGCGACGTCTTCGCCGGGACCATCACCGGGGTGATCGCCAAGGGCGTCTTCGTCGAAATCAACGACCTCTTGATCGAGGGGCTTGTCCACGTGGCGAAGCTGGGCGACGACTACTACAGCTTCCAGGAGTCGCCGGACCAGCTCGTGGGGCGGAACACCGGAAACACCTACCGGCTGGGCGACAAGCTCAAGGTGCAGGTGGTGGGGGTGGACCTGGCGGCGCTGCGGCTTGATTTAGACCCAGCGGGTAAAATACCCGAGAAGAAGCCGGACCGCGGACGGAGGCGGCCCCCGGCGGAAGGCGAGCCCCACTGGCTCAAGTACCTGCCGCCCCAGCACCGCGGCCGCGCGAGCCGGCGGAAGAAGTACAAGAAGTGATAGCGGGCATTGGCCGATGTAGGGCGGCCCCGTTCCCCCTCTCCCTTTTAGGGAGAGGCGCGCCTATGGGTTGGGGTGAGGGTCGGAGCAGAGAACGTGAAAACGGCGGGGACTAAAGTCCCCGCCCTA
>MFAF01000011.1:6911-8305 GCA_001774505.1 Candidatus Coatesbacteria bacterium RBG_13_66_14
CGCCCACGTCCACCCAGAATTTCTGGTCCCAGATCTCGAAAGCCTCGTCCGAGGCGGGGTGGACCGCGACGAGCATGCCGTCGTGGGCGTCGTAGTCGCCGAACTCGTTGACGAAGCACTCCCGGTCCCCGTAATCGGCGGTGTCCTCGATTCTCACCTCGACCTCGACGTCCCCCTGGTCGGTCGCGACGTAGAGCCAACTCCAGCCGACGGCCTGGGGCCACCACAGGTCAGCGCCCTCAATCCCGGTCGGCGAGGCGCAACCCGCGAAAAGCGTCAGGGACGCCAGGGTGAAAGAGGCCGCAATCGCGCACCTTCGCTTCGGGTTATTCCTTCTCATCCTCCCCCCTCTCGTCCTCCCCGTGGTAGGCGTCGCGGAAGGCCTTGGCGAAAGCGCCGATGCTGGCGGCGAAGGACCGGCCGAACCGCTCGAAGCTACTCTCCACCTCGGGCCAGGCGTCCTTCACCTTGTCCGCCCACTCGTCGAGCTTGTCTTTGGCCACGCGGGAGCCCCGGCCCATTTCGGCGGCAATCTCCTCCAGCACGGCACGGAACTTCTTCTCGTCCATGTTATGACACCCTGACGGGTTAAGGTGCGTCTTCTTCCGGCGGCTCGGCAAGCTCCTCGGCCGGACCCTGGAGGTAGGTCCGAAGGTCCTCGAGGAGCGCATCCCAGCCGCTGGTGTACTCCTCCACGTTGTACTGGAGCTTGGGCCCCAGCGCCTCGAAGCCGGAATGGACCAGGTTCAGGCTCGTCGCGCCCCGCTTGGAGGCCAGCCTGAACTCCACCTGCGTGGCGACGGGCCAGTCGTCGTCCTGCCAGCTCAGGCGCAGGAGGCGCAGCTTTTTGACGGCGAGGACCTTGCCCCGGCTGACGCGCTCGTGACCTTCTCCGTCGCGCCAGTACTCGAAGAAGGGGGAGCCGGACTCCGACCGGAGCTGGATGCCGTACGCCCACCAGATGCGCCGGGCGGCGGGGTAGAACAGGGCGTTCCAGACGTCGGCCGGGGGGCGCGAAAGCTGCACCTGGAGGTGGATCTCGGCCATGGCACTCCTCTGCGGCGCCGATAAAGTTAGCACAGGCGAGCGGGAGCTGTCATCTTTTTATAGGAGCCGCCAGCCGTTGTAGTGGACGAAGGCGACCTGGGGTCTGCGCTCCCGGGGAGCGGTCTCGGCCTCCAGTTTCTCGGGGGGCAGGTCGGCGATCTTTCCCGGATAGCCCACCGCGATGGCCGCCATGACCTCGTGGCCTTCGGGGACACCGAAATACTCGGCGAGCCTGGCCCGCGAGAAGCCGGCCATCTGGTGGAAGCAGAGCCCCCGGTTCACCGCCTCCAGGGCGGCCAGGACCGAGGCCATGCCCTGGTCGTGCTCCGCGAAACGGTTGGGCTTGC
>MFAF01000011.1:8708-8825 GCA_001774505.1 Candidatus Coatesbacteria bacterium RBG_13_66_14
CGCACTCGGTCGCGTCGTGCATCGCCGTGACACCCGCCTCGCGGACGCCGAAGCCCGCCGCCGCAAGGGCATCGTCCACGGTGCTCATCCGGTTGAAAATTTCCCAGCCGGAAGCCG
>MFAF01000011.1:8847-9795 GCA_001774505.1 Candidatus Coatesbacteria bacterium RBG_13_66_14
CGCTATCCTCTCCCGGAAGAGGCGGCTGAAGATGCCCACCGCCTCGACCGCCGCGCTCTTCGTCATGCACAGCACGTCCCCCGGACCGGCCATGGCGGGGGTGAGGTAGGCGTCCTCGTCGCCCACGGCGATGAAGGTCGCCCCGCCGACCATGGGGTAGTCTGTTCCGGTGTAGCGGGCGGTGTGACCGCTGATGACCGCCGCCCCGTATTTTTCGCTCTCCCGGTGAAAAACCCCCCACAGCCGGGCGAACTGGTCCTCGGTGACGCCCATCGGCAGGTTGAAATCAACGACCACGTAGGCCGGCGGGAATCCGCTGGTGGTGACGTCGGAGGCGAGGATGTGCCAGGCGAACCAGGCCGCCTCCTCCCAGCCGTAGGCCGGGACGATGTAGATGGGGTCGGTGGTGACGGCCATCACGCGGCCGGGGCCGATGCGGACGACGGCGGTGTCCACGCCGTGCCTCGGACCTGTCAGCACCTCGGGTCGGACCGTCCCCAGGAAGGGGTAAATGACCGCTTCGAAGAACTCCGGCGAAACCTTGCCGATCGCCGGGAACTCGGCCTTCGCGCTCATTAATCCTCCATTCGTCGGTTATTTTCCCTTCAATGAGGAACCGCGTTGGATTATGCGCCTGGGCCCGGTCCTTTATCAATCGAGTGGTCGGGCTTCCATAAAAAAGGGCCGGCCATCGCCGACCCCTGTAGTTTTCAAATCCAGCGGGGTTACAGCATCTCCAGGCCGGCGACCCGGGCGCCGTCGGGGGACAGGATCAGCTTGTACCGCGCGCCGCAGCTCTGGCATGTCCCGACGTCGTCCTTAACCTCGGCGGCGTTGAACAGGAGCTGGGCGTAGCAGTTGCTGTTGGCGCAGCGGAAGACGACCCGCGTGCCCATTCCCAGGGCCTGAGCCACCACCTCGCCGTTCCTCTTGACGGGGACTTCATCG
>MFAF01000012.1:0-107 GCA_001774505.1 Candidatus Coatesbacteria bacterium RBG_13_66_14
CTTCGCGTTACTTCGTTTCCAATCTACGCCGCGGCGGCCCGCAGAGGGGCCGCCCTACACATGGCATCGGGCGCTATTTCTTCCCGCGCTTGGCCGGGGACTTCTTC
>MFAF01000012.1:124-5037 GCA_001774505.1 Candidatus Coatesbacteria bacterium RBG_13_66_14
CTTGCACTCCGGGTAGCCGGTGCAGCCCAGGAACGGCCCGAAGCGGCTCCGCTTGACCGCCATCGGCCGGCCGCACAACTCGCAGACCTCCTCCGTCCCCGCGGCTTCCTCCACCCGATCCGCCAGCACCACGCGGCCGTCGGCGCTCCGGCGGAAGTTGGAGGTGAAGTAGCACTCGGGGTACTTCGAGCAGCCGACGAAGGCCCCCGCCCGCCCGAAGCGGATGGTCAGCCCCCCGCCGCACTTCGGGCAGACCGGCTCGGCCAGGACCGTGTTCTCGCCCCGGTGCCGGGGGAGCTCCTCTTCCGCCCGCTCGAGCTCCAGGGCGAAGGTCGCGTAAAACGCGGACAGCACCTCGCGCCACTTCTTCTCGCCCCGGGCTATCCCGTCCAGCTCCTCCTCCAGCTCCGCGGTGAACTCCACCTTCAGCACCCGGGGGAAGCCGGCCACCAGGAGCTTGGTCACCAGGCGCCCCAGCTCGGTGGGGAAGAAGGAGCGGTTGTCGTCAAATTCTACGTATTCCCGCTGCTGGAGGGTGGAGATGATGGCGGCGTAGGTGGAGGGCCGGCCGATGCCCCGCTTCTCCAGTTCCTTGACCAGGGAAGCCGGCTTGTAGCGCGGCGGCGGCTGGGTGAACCGCTGGCGTCCGTC
Organism: Candidatus Coatesbacteria bacterium RBG_13_66_14; assembly: GCA_001774505.1. Classification (GTDB taxonomy): domain Bacteria; phylum RBG-13-66-14; class RBG-13-66-14; order RBG-13-66-14; family RBG-13-66-14; genus RBG-13-66-14. The sequence goes on from MFAF01000012.1 coordinate 776, forward strand.
GAGCCAGGCCAATTCCAGCCCGTCGCCCTCGGCGAGCGCGGGCAGGACGACGTCCTTCGCCTCGCCCTGGTCCGGGTAGAGGGCGAGGAAGCCGGGGTCGCGCAGGATGGAGCCCTTGGCGGAGAACTCGGCCCGGCCCGACTCTATCCGGGCGTCCGCCTTGTCGAAGAGCGCCGGGGTCATCTGGCCGGCCAGGAAGCGCCGCCAGATCAAGTCGTACAGCCGGCGCTGCTCCGGGGACAGGTATTGCCCGATGCGCTCCGGCTCGAGGAAGGGGTCGGTGGGACGGACGGCCTCGTGGGCGTCCTGGGCGCCCCTGCCCCTCGCGAAAACCCGCGGGGCCTCGGGGAGCCATTGGGGGTGGTTCTTTTTTATCCAATCCCGCGCCAGGCCGAGCCCCTCGTCGGACACGCGGACCGAGTCGGTGCGCATGTACGTTATCAGGCCCACCTGACCCAGCCCGCCCAGCTCGACCCCCTCGTAGAGCTGCTGGGCCACGAACATCGTCCGCTTGGGGTCGAAGCCCAGGCGCGTGGAGGAGTCCTGCTGGAGGGTGCTGGTGATGTAGGGCGGCAGGGGCTGGCGCAGGTGCTCGCGCTTCGTGAAGGCGCGGACGGCCCAGGGGCCCTCCCGGATTTCGAAGAGAAGCTCCCGGACTCCGGGCCATTCGCCGAGCTCGGCCCTCTTCCCGTCCAGCTTCATCAGCTCGGCCTCGAGCGGCTCCCCGGCGGGGGTCGCGAGACCCGCGACGACGGTCCAGTACTCCTCGGGGACGAAGGCCTCGCGCTCCTGTTCCCGCTCGACGACGAGGCGGAGCGCCACCGACTGGACCCGCCCCGCCGAGAGACCGCCTTTGACCGTCTTCCACAGAATCGGCGACACCTTGTACCCCACCAGCCGGTCCAGGACCCGCCGGGCCTGCTGGGCGTCCACCAGGTTCAGGTCTATCTCCCCCGGATTTTCCAGGGCGCGCGCCACCGCCGTCTGGGTTATCTCGTTGAAGGTGATGCGGTAGATCGGCCCGCCGTCTATGAGCTCGGCCAGGTGCCAGCAGATGGCCTCCCCCTCGCGGTCGGGGTCGCAGGCGAGATAGACCGCCCCGGCCCGCTTCGCCGCCTGCCGGAGTTCGGCGACAATTTTTTTCTTGTCCGGGATGACCTCGTAGGTGGGCTCGAAGCCGTGCTCCACGTCCACGCAGAGTTTGCTCTTCGGCAGGTCGCGGACGTGGCCCCGGCTCGAGGCCACGTCGTAACCCTTAAGCCAGGGCTTCAGCGTCTTCACCTTGGTCGGGCTCTCGACGATGACCAGGGGCTTTCCGGAGGGGCTGCGGGGTGCGCTCTTAGGCATGTTGCACGGCCCGGGGGGGAGGTGTTTTTCGGACGGCGTCGTTTTCAGGGGTTTATAGCAGAAATCGGAGGGCTTGGCAAGCGGGGGTCAGAAGGGACGACGGTAGTACATGCCGGGGAGCGGCTCCACGACGCCCTTGAGCTCCAGGGACAAGAGAAGCTGGAGGACCTCCGCCCGGGGGCTCCCCAGGCGGTTGGTGAGCTCGTCCACATGTACGGGCTCGGCGGTGAGGGTCCCGAGAAGGGCGGCCTCGCCGTCGGTGAGGTCGGGCGCCTCGGGGGCGCTCACGCGGTCGGCGAACAGGCGCGGGTCGGCGGCGTGGCCCACGGCCCGCAGGATGTCCTCCACCGTCTCCACCAGGGTGGCCCCGTCCTTCAACAGGGCGTGGGAGCCGCGGGCCCCGTCGCGGATGGCGTTGCCGGGGCAGGACATCACCTCGCGGTTCAACTCCATGGCGTACTCGGCGGTGATGAGCGCCCCGGATTTCAGCGGTGCCTCCACCACCACCACGCCCAGCCCCAGGGCGGCTATGAGCCGGTTGCGCGGGGGGAAGTTCCGCGCCAACGGCTCCGCGCCCAGGGGCAGCCCGCTCACCAAGGCGCCGGAGGCGGTAATCCTCTCGAAGGAGGCGCGCTCGTTCGCGGGGTACACCAGATCCACGCCGCAGCCCAGCACGCCGATGGACCGCCCCCCTGCGGCGACGGCCCCCATCTGCGAGGCGAGGTCTATCCCCGCGGCGCAGCCCGAAACCACGGTCACCCCCACCCGCGCCAACCCCGCGCCCAGCTTGCGCGCCAGCTCGCGCCCGTAGGCGCTCGGGTTGCGGGTGCCCACCATGGAAACCGCCAGACGGTCCTCGGGGCGGTACTCCCCCCGCACGTAAAGCACCGGCGGCGGGTCGGGCAGGTCCTTCAGGGGGGCGGGGTAGTCGGGGTCGGCCAGGAGATAAATGGACAGGTCGGGGATTTTTTTTATCGCGTCGAGCTCTTGCTCCAGGCGCTTGGAGTGCGCGTCCGAGCGGGCGGCGAGGACGTTGGCGGCGCGGACGGGACCGATGCCCTCGATCTGCAGGAGCCGGCCGTGGGGCGCCGCCAGGACCTCCCGAGCCGAGCCCAGGCGCTCCACCAGACGGCGGAAATGAACCGGCCCCACCTCGGGGACCAGGTTCAGGCTTATCCAGGCCGCAACCTCGGACCCCGGGCTTATGTTATGCGGTACGTGCAATTTCCCACTTATACTTCATTTTCAAATCATTCAAATCTTTGTATCGGACTTTTCCCACATGTTGCAGCATACCTACCAAGATGCCTGGAGCTATCCCCAATTTCGCGGAATAACGTCTCACAGCGGCCTCGGATACTCTGGGCAAGCTGAGTAGCTCATCGAAAACGTCTTTCGGGACAAGTGCCCTGCATGCGAATTCATCGGCCTTTTCTTCGTCGATGCTTTTATTCTCCTCACCTTTTATGTCGATGAAAACTTGCTTCCTTTGTGAATTCAAGACATGCCCTATTTCGTGGAAAACCGTAAACCATAGATGGTCGTTGGTCTTGTACCGCAGGTTGACCTGTACGAGGGGGTTACCATTAATCCACCGCGTCACGCCAGTTACGGGCAATCCCTTAAACTCAGGTACAAATAGAAAAACCACACCCGTTTCCTCGCCTATCTTTTTCAGCTTGGGGATAAAAGAAGCCGGTTTCTCCAAGGTGAGAGAACGGATCTCACTCAGGCTGGCTCGTAATCTACTCTTACTGAACCTCCCCAACTTGAGCTTCGGTAGAGCTAGTTCACCCATCTGTAACCAGACGGCCAGCTTCTCAAAGCTGACTGGGAGTCTCCCCGTCTTCCGAAAAACGACCGGTAAGTTACTTTCCAGCGCGTCAAAACAAGCGACGCCAAGGAAAGTCAGCACATGTTCGAACCTCTCCCTGAGAATCTGTGTAGGAGGAACCAGGCCGTACCGGACCATTTCGGCATAGGGAAAATTCCTGGTCTTTTTCACCTCCTCTTCTTCGGCTTTGAGTCGTTCCAGCCTCGCCACATTTTCGCGGTGGTTAGCCTCCAGGTTGAGCCAGAACGATGCCGGATAACCCAACACACGACTTAGCTCAATGGCCGTATCGGCCGTTATTTCCTTTTTGCCCTTAATTATTTCGTTGACGACCTGGACCGGTCTACCCATTTTACGAGCCAATTTGGCCTGGGTCCAACCTTTGTCGATACGCATCTCCTCGATGGTGACGCCGGGGGGAATCGCCACCGGAGGATAATACGGGCCAGGCTTTACAGGTGTGCTAGTCATCGTGATAATCCACTACTTCGACGATTTCGATTTCGGTAACCGTCTGCGGCATAACCGAATCGTCTGGTCTGTAGCTGCATTTACCTGCGGGGCGGAAACATACCCTCCATTCGCCCTTGATGGTGACGGCCCATAAACCCTTACGATCGCCTCTCAAGGGGTGGAGGTGCAGGGGGGAAGAATGAATCGGGATGTCGGCCAGGGTCGAAAAGGCACGTAATTCCCTCAAGCGCTGGAAAAGACGTAGGATGTGTTGATTATTCGGAAGAACCTTCCGAGCCTTCTCCACCGAGGTGCAAATTGATTCAACTCGTTTACTGACGTAGCCGATAAGCATAATAGCACGATTTTCATCGCTTGTCAAGAAATTATTCACCCTAAGGGTGAATAATACTCACTCCCCGAGGCGGGCGAAGATCATCCGGCCCGCCGAGGTCTGCAGGTGGCTGGTGACCGTCACCTCGACCTCCCGGCCGATCTGCTCCTTGCCCCGATCCACCACCACCATGGTGCCGTCCTGGAGGTATCCCACCGCCTGCCCCAGCTCGGTCCCCTCCTTCATGAGCTTCACCGACATCCGCTCCCCGGTCAGGTACACCGGCTTGAGGGC
>MFAF01000012.1:5071-7695 GCA_001774505.1 Candidatus Coatesbacteria bacterium RBG_13_66_14
CGCCGGAGGGTGTCCGAGGAGTCGCTGACGAGCTGGAGCTCCTTCAGGACGAACTTGGGCACCAGGAGGACGCCCTCGAGGAACCCGGCGGCGCAGATGTCTGCGACGCGCCCGTCTATTATCACGCTGGTGTCGAGGACCTTCCTCTGGAGCCCGCCCTCCCCCTCGGGCAGGTCCGCCTTCTTAAACCAACTCGGCGGCAGTTTGCGGATGGCCAGCGTCGCGCCCAGGTACGCGAAGAGAACCATGACCACCAGGGAGAGGGTGTAGCGGACGGCGGGGTACTCCGAGACGATGGCGATGTTGGAGACGATGGCCGCGGCGACGAGGCCGGCGAGAAGGCCGATGGCCCCGGCGATGACCTGGCGGTTGGTCCGCTTCGAGAGCCAGATTTCCAGGGCCACGAAGATGACGGCCACCCCGACGCCCACGGCGGCGCCGATGAGGTAGGCGAACTCCGTTTCGGGAAAGAGGCTCTGGGTGAGAAAGCTGGCGACACCGCCCATGAAGGCGATGATGCCGATGCGGATGGCGAGGAGCATGACGACGCCTCGGGTGTTCGGGGGGGTCGGCGGGGGTGGCGCGCCAGAGAGGGATCGAACCTCCGACCTACGGTTCCGGAGACCGCCGCTCTATCCACTGAGCTACTGGCGCACGCTCTTTGGAAGCCGGACGCTTTGGTCCGCGCTCCCCGACCGACCTCCTCCCGGGACCTCCGGCGGGAGCGCCCGGCCCCCCGACTGGAGGGCCGATAAAGGGCCGCCCGCCGTAATGGCGCGCCCGGGTGGAATCGAACCACCGACCAGCGGTTTAGAAGACCGCTGCTCTATCCTCTGAGCTACGGGCGCCTGAGTCCGTCCCGAGGCCGAAGAGTCGTATGTAGGAGTCCGGATTAACGGGTGAACCCCGGGGCGGCGCGCCCAACACTATAGCACAGAACGGACCCCGAAAAAAGCCGCCGGGCCCGACGCCCGCCGGGGGGAACTTTTCCCCCCCGTTTGTAGTAGCATTACAATGTTCTTGAGGCGGCGGTTCCGACGCCGCCGGGACACTCGAAAAGGCGGTGCGCGATGAGACGTGCGTATCTGTTCTGGGTGGCCGGCCTGGCCCTGGTGCTCCTCTGCCCCATGCTGGCCCTTTCAGACGGGATGGACGCCGGCAAGAAGGAATACATCCAGGAGACGGGCGACTACTACGGAGAGGACCCCTACTATCCCGAGGAGCCGATGGACGGGGGCGGCGGCGAAACGGTCATCCCCGGCTCCGAGCTCGACATCGGGGTGGAGACGTTCACCACCGAGAACGGCTTCGACGGCTGGCGGGTGGTCATCCCCGGCGGGCGCCCCCTGGCGACCCCGGCGGTGGGCGAGGGCCTGGTGTACATCGGCGGCGGCTTCGGCTCCTACGAGTTCTACGCCTTCGACGACCAGAACGGCCGGGCCGAGTGGATGTTCCAGGCCGGCGACGACGGCCCCACGGCGGCTATCTACTCCCAGGGCCGCGTGGCCTTCAACACCGAGTCCTGCATCCTCTACGTCCTGGACGCCCAAAGGGGGCACAAGGTCTGGGGTGAGTGGCTGGGCGACCCGTTGATGGCCCAGCCCGCCATCCAGGGGGACTGCATCTACATGACCTACCCCGGCAACGACGGGGGGCACCACCTCACCTGCCGCAGGCTGGAAACCGGCGAAACCGTCTGGGACCAGCCCATCATCGGCGAGGTCATCACCGCCCCCGTGGTCGCCGACGGCTCGGTGTACGCCGCCTGCCTCGAGGGCACGGTGTACCGCTTCGACGCCCGCTCGGGCGAGGTGGTGTGGAAAGAGCAGATGAACGCCACCTGCGCCCCGTTCATCTACGGCGGCCGGGTCTACGTCTCCCAGCGCGAGGAGGGTGAGGAAACCGACGAGTACGGCCAGGTGCAGTACGAGGGCCTGGCGCGGCTCGACAACAGCTCGGGCGACCGCGAGAACGACGACCTCTGGCAGCGCCGCAAGGCCGACTACCTGCGCTACGAGGTTAACGCCAGAAGCGCCTACGCCGGGGAGCAGATAGCCGCCGACTCAGCGGTGGGCTTCTCCTCCGCCCCCTCCTCCGCCAAGCTCGAACAGGGCCAGGCGAACCTCGGCTGGGGCAACGTGTCAGGCATCTGGGCCTACCAGGGCTCCCGGCCCGTGGTGGTGGACGGCCTGTCCTACTCCACGGCGCACGACGTCCTGGTCTGCACCGACGTCGAGACGGGGAAGGTCATCTACGAGGTGGCCTACCAGCCCGAGGGCGAGGTGCTGGGCGGCCGGATGCTCACCCCGCCCTCCTGGGCCGGCGAAAGGCTCTACGTCGGCACCGAGGACGGCTACGTGCTCTGCTACCGGGCCTCGGACGGGAGCGAAATGTGGCGCGTGAAAGTCGGCGAGCCGATACGGTTCCAGCCCGTCGTCGTGGAGGGCTGGGTGTACGTGGGCACCGACCGGGGCAGCCTGGTGGCCTTCGACACCGGCGATTACTGGGCCGACGGCTGGGCGATGTGGGGCGGCGACGCCGCGCACAACGCGCCGAATTAGGCCGGGAGCGGTGAGGACTTACCCCTTCCCCCCTCTGGGGGGAAGGTCGGGTAGGGGGTCGGG
>MFAF01000012.1:7704-11463 GCA_001774505.1 Candidatus Coatesbacteria bacterium RBG_13_66_14
AGGTCGGCCCCTACGTCATCGCAAATGCGATGTCCCTTCCCCCCTCTGGGGGGAGGGTTAGGGTGAGGGGTAAAACGGGCGGGGTACGGAGCCCCCGCCCTACGTCCAATGCGATACTACGTAGGGCGGCAGCTCCGTATGCCGCCCATTTCCGCGATTAACCCCTCTTCGCCCCCCTGCCCTGCAGGTGCTCGTCGAACCAGTCGGCGATGCTCTGCAGGCGCTTGACCCGCCGGTCGGCCCGCCCGCCCCGCGACAGGCCGTGGAACTCCTCGGGGAAGCGCAGGAACTTCGTCGGGACCCCCAGGGTCTTCAGGGCGACGAACACCTGTTCGCCCTGGCTCACCGGGCAGCGCAGGTCGCCCTCGGAATGGATGACCAGGGTCGGGGTCTTGGCGTTGCCGATGTAGGCGATGGGGGAGAGCTTCCAGTAGTGGTCCCGGTCGGTCCAGGGGCGCTTGCCCCCGAACTCCTTCTCGAACCAGTACCCCGTGTCCGAGGAACCGTAGAAGTCCAGGAGGTTGGAGACCGAGCGCTGGGTGACGGCGGCGGCGAATCGGTCCGTGTGGCCGATGACCCAGTTGGTCATGTAGCCGCCGTAGGAGCCGCCGGTGATGCCGATGCGCCGGCCGTCCACGTAGGGCAGCCCCGCCGCGTAATCGGCCAGCGCCAGCACGTCCTCGTAGTCCTTCGTGCCCCAGGCGTTGACGATGGCCCGGGTGAACTTCTCGCCGTAGGAGGTGCTGCCCCGGGGGTTGCACCAGAGCACCACGAAGCCGCGGCCGGCCAGGTAGTGGAACTCGTGCATCAGCGCCTCGCCGTAGCTGACGTGGGGCCCGCCGTGAACTTCTAAAATCGCCGGGTACTTCGCCTTGGGGTCGAACCCGTACGGCTTCAACAGCCAGCCCTGGAGGAGGGTGCCGTCACCGGAGGGGAAGCTGAACCGTTCCGGCTCGGTCAGGTGCCAGGCCCCGACCACCCGCGTGTTCAGGTGGCTCAACCTCCGGGGCTCGTGGTCCCGCCACCGACGGTATACCTCGCCGGGGTCTACGGCGGTGACCCAGGCGTAGAAGAGACCCCGTTTGTGGACGCGGAAGAAGGTGGCCGCGCCGAGGCCGTCCACGACCTTCCGGGGCTTGTCCTTACCGCCCGGTTTAATTTCCCAGACGCCGGTGGTACCTTCGCGGGAAAGGTTGAACAGAACGGAACCGTTGGGGGAAAACCGGGGCCGGTCCGAGGGGCAGATGCCGTTCAGGTCGTCAATGACGCGCCCACCGACCAGGTCCAGCTTCCCGGTGAGGTTCGACGTCTCGCCCGAGGCGAGGTCGTGGAGGTAGAGGCGCGGGCTGCGGCCCGCCGGGTCCTCGGGGTGCTCGTGGCCGAACCAGGCCAGGCGCTTCCCGGCGGGATCGGCGACGAGCGCCCACTTGGGTCCCGCGGGGGTGGCGAGCTTCCTCGCCTTGCCGCCCTTCGCCGGCAGGCGGAAGAGGTCCACGTAATCGGCGTCCCGGTCCGGGTCTTCCCGGTGGCAGGAGAGGTAGTAGAGATCGGCGCCGTTGGCGGCCAGGGCGAAGTCGGCGTTCTCGAACCGGTCGTCGGTGAGCTGCTTGACCCTCTCATCGCGGAGGTCCAGCCGGTAGAGGTTGAAGCTGTCCCTGGGCCGCCAGCCCTCGCCGTCCAGGCGGTAGAGGATGCGGTCCACCTCGCGGAAGGCCGGCGCTTCGGGCTTGCCCTCGGGCCCCTGGGTGGGCTCGTCGGCCGCGCGGAAGGAGTAGTAGACGTAACGCCCATCCGGGGAAAAGAGGAAGTGCGCCACCTCCCCCTTGAGGGCGGGACCCACGGGGCGGGCCTCCCCGCCGTCCACGGGCAACAGGTGGAACCGGAACGCCTTCTCGTCCTGTCGGTTGGTGACAAAGGCTACGGCCCCGCCGTCCGGGGAGAACAGGGGTTGGAGGTCGTTGCAGTCGCCGTGCGTAATCCGCACGGCGGGGCGGGAGTCCCGGGACCACCAGAGGTCGCTCCAGTACTTGCGTTTTTTCGGGTCGGCGCGCTTGACGCTGAAGACGACGGTCCGCCCGTCGGGGGAAATGTCGAGGCCGGTGATGACCTTGAGCTTGGCGAAATCGTCGGCGGCTATGGCTTTGGGCATGGGGTTGCCTCGCGGAAAATTCGTGGGATTGGGTCACGCAATTCGTCCATATTTTACACTAATAATGTCGGTATTTCTTGAAATCTTACGACCGGGTTTTATTTTAAAATGAATAATGGAATTAATGCAATCACAGAATGGCAAAAAAGTGATTCACGACGGATTCCTCACACCGGCCGCTGTCTTCACATTACCTGCCTCGCCCCTCGCCCCAGCCTGTACCCCTCATTTTCGTTGACATCGGGGCCGGCCTTTAGGTTGGGTAAGCGGGCGACCGTGGACTCATCGCCCCTGCGCGGAATAGTGCGATTCTAAATGTAGGGCGGGGACTTTAGTCCCCGCCGCGTTTTACCCTCACCCCGGCCCGTCGGCGAGCCGCTCCCTGGAAGGGAGAGGGGGCCGCTTCACCCCCCTCCCCAGCCCGTCGGCCAGCCGCCCCCCAAAAGGGGGAGGGGACATGCGGCAACCTCCCACTCCGGTCCGCAGGCTCGCCTCTCCCCAAACGAAGAGCGGGATTTTGAATCCCGCCGCCTGCCGTAAAGACACAGACCCCCGCCCGACCTCGTCAGGCGTAATCCCGCAGGCCGGCGTAATCCGCCGGGTCCTCGCCCCGGTCGCGCATCCGGTCGAGGAACTCCGCCAGCGAGGTGTCCGTATCCAGGACCGACCCCCCCGCCGTCCGGTAGAGGTAAATCCGTCGTCCGTTCTCGGGGCGGATGGAGACCAGCTCCCGGCCGCCCCAGAGCGGGACCGTCTCCCCCGAGGCCGTCTCCACCACCGGCACCTGGGCGTTCTCCTGGGCCGGGAAGAGCGGAGCCTCCTCCCGCAGCTCCTGGAGGACGCGGGCCAGCGGCACGCCGGACAGGAGCGCGCCGGTCCTCAAGCGGCTGTAGGAGGTCTCGATCCGGGCCCCCTGGAGCGCCCACCGCAGCGCGGCGAACTCGAACCGCCGCATGTTGTCCGCGGTGTAGAGCGCCTCGTTGTAGATGGTCACTCCGGACTTCCGCAGGCGGGTGATGACCGTCACCGCCTCGGGGGTGATCTCGTAGGCGTGGCAGAAGCACGACACCAGCCCCACCTCGAGCTGCGTCGGCTTGACGTGCCGGGAGACGATTTTCGTCAACAGGGCGGTGAAGCGCTGGGGCATCACCACGGTGAAGTTGGAGCGGATGAGGATGCGCCGGAGGTGCTTGTAGCGCGAGAGCCCGGCCAGGATGCCCTCGACCTTGGAGTCGGTCAGGCACAGCACGTCGCCCCCGCCGATGACCGCCTCCCAGACCTCCGGGTTGTCGCCGAACCACTCCAGGGCCGAGCGGAGCTTGGAGTCGGTGACGTCCAGCCCGGTGGGGGGCGGCTCGTAGCACGAATACTGGGGGGAGGCGAGGCAGGGCTTGACCAGGGCGCTGAAGGGGCCGAGGCGCTCGACGAGGAGCGCCGCGCCGCCGGGCTCCCCGCCGTCGTCGGTCGCCCTCACCGCCGTGGTCGGCGGCAGGACGCGGTTGCGCAGGGATCGGTCGAAGAGCCCCCCGGGGTCCTCATCGAAGAGGGAGAGGTAGTAAGGGGTGACGGACCACCGCACCCCCGCGGCTTCCGCCGCTTCCAGGCCCGCC
>MFAF01000012.1:11485-16227 GCA_001774505.1 Candidatus Coatesbacteria bacterium RBG_13_66_14
CCCGACGGGCCCTCGGCCTCCGGCGAGCCCGTGAGCGCGGAGAAAAGCCCGTCCAGCTCGAAGAGGAAACCCGGGGAAACCCCCTCGGTCCGCCCGTCCGCCAGGGCCGCCAGGGTCCCCATCACCGGGACGCCGGTCAGCTCCTCGGCCCACCGGCCGGTGATCGTCTCCAGGACGCGCCGGGCGCGGTGCATGCGCTCCGAGGCGCACCCGGCCCCGAGCTCGGCCAGCATCCCCTGGAACGACCGCCGGCACTCCTCGACGTCGGCGACCCCCGCGAGCCGCTCCTCGAGGCCCGGCAGACGGGAGAACACCTCCCGGCGACCGACGTCCGTCATCGCTTGAGTCATCCGGCTCCGCTCCACGGGGTTCCGGGCGGCACACGAAAGGGAACTGGCCTAGTTTAACATATCCTCACCGGTTGGGCTAACCGACCCCGCTTCGTTGACACTACAAGGTTTAAGTGTTATAAAGGGGGGCCTCTTGGTCCGCAACCTTTTTACCCGACGTACCCGACGGGGGTGCCTTAAAATGCGGTTTCGACCAATCCCGACCTTCCTCGCGGCGGCGGCCGTCGCCCTCCTCTCGGCGGGGTGCGGCGCCGAGGGCGAGACGATCCTGACCGTAGGCGGGAACACGTACACCATCGGCGACCTCGCCGACTACTACGCCCACCTGGACCCCTCCACCCGTCCCATCATCTCCAACTACGAGGACGCCCGGGACTACCTCACCGCCTTCGGCAACAAGGCGCTCCTGGAGACGGCGGCGCGGGAGGCGGGGTACTACGAAAACCCCATGGCGGTGGCCGAGTTCGAATCCTGGCGCCGGGGACGCCTCATCTCCGCCCTCCAGCAGCAGGTGACCGCCGACGTCACCGTCACCGAGCAGGAACTCAACGCGTGGGTGCAGCGTTTCCTCTCCGAGGGGGTCGAGTTCAGCCTGATCCAGTTCGCCAGCCTGGCCGAGGCCCAGGCGAGCCACGAGCGGCTCGAGGCCGGCGAGGACTTCGGCAGGGTGGCCCGGGAGACCTTCTACATGAAGGGCCCCGGCGACATCTTCCTGGCCCAGGCGGGCGGAGCGAGCGAAATCCCGCTGCAGTGGAGCCCCTCCCGCCGCAACGAGGTCATCTTCGGCCTCGGGGAGGGCCGGTTCTGTGAACCCATGTTCTACGACCTCCACAACGAGTGGGTGTACTACATCTTCCTCAACCGCGGCCCGGCCCCGAAGGACGGCTTCACCGTCACCGACGGCGACCAGATACGCCCCCGCCTGCGCCAGGAAATGCTCTTCGAGCGGGCCAAGGAGAAATGGGACTCCTTCCTCGGGGACCTGCGCTCCCGCGCGACCGTCGAGGTCAACCAGGACCTCCTGGACCAGTTGGACGCCATGTTGGAGGACATCAACCGGCGGTCCACCGCCGAGGGCCTGATCGCGGGCCGCGACCTCCTGCTCTCCATCAAGCCCGAGGACCTCGTCGGCCTGGGCTCCACCATGGCCAAGCCCACCGCCTTCGCCCTGGAGATAACGACACGGGCGAACGCGCGGCGCGTGATGTTCGCCGAGACAATCTCGCCCTTCTTCCAGGAGCACCGCAACGACTTCCTGGTGAAGGTGAACGGGGAGAGCGTCCCCCTGAGGTTCTGCACCCAGAACATCCTCATGTGGCTCCCCATTGACGACACCCGGCTCCTGCGGCCCGAGTCCCGCCGGGAGCTCCTCCAGCGCTTCGTGGACTCGAGCGTCAACGACCAACTGGCCCTGCAGGAGGCCGTGGAGCTCGGCCTGGACACCGGGGAACCCCTCGCCTCCAAGATCGCCCGCAAGCAGGACGAGATAGCGGTCACCCTCTTCCGCCAAGAGCGCTTCCTCGCCACCCAGTCCCGGCCCACCGAGGACGAGGTCCGCCGGCGCTACGAGGAGACCATAGACCGGTTCGTTTACGACCGGAGGATGGCCTACTACCTCGCCGTCCTTCCCGACCGCGACCGGGCGGAGGAGCTGCGGGCGCTGCTGGTGGACGAGGCCAACTTCGCCTCCCAGATTGAGCCCATCGTGAGCCTGGCCGAGCTGGAGACCAGGGCCGCCGGCGAGCCGCTGGCCCGCAGCCCCGAAGAGCTGCTGCGCATCATCATCCGCGACGAATCACTGGACAAGAAGACCGCCAACATCCACCAGTCCGTCGAGATTGACGAGGCGGACGGCTACCTCCTGCCCGGTTTCGAGCACGACAAGGGGTGGATCAGCCCGGTCATCGAGGGCGAGCGCGACGGGGTGAAGGGCTACGGCATCCTCTACGTCCTGGACATCCTGCCGCCGGCCGACCGCACCCTGGAGAACGACCCCACCCTCTACAGCTACCTCGTGGACGAGCTGATGCGCGAGGCGGAGCCCGGGCTCTTCGACGACTTCATCGAGGAGCTCAAGAAGAGCTACCCCGTGGTCTGCGACGAGGAGCTCGTGGAAGAACTCTTCGACGCCCTGTTGGACGCGTCGCGAACCGTACCGGAGGCCTGACGTGCACCGCCCGCTAACGCTGCTTTGCGCCGCCATGTTCCTCCTCGCCGGCTGCGGCGGGGAGGAGGGCGACGAGGGAGTCATCGCCACCGTCCAGGGGGAGAGGATCACCCAGGAGGAGGCCTGGGAGCTGATGGCGGCCGACCCGGGCACGCCGATCCCCGACGAGGTGGTGGACCGCCTGATAACCCGCCGCCTGGTGCTGCGGGAGGCCCTGGATCTGGGCATCACCGTCCCCGACGAGAAGGTGGAGCGCATCTACCAGGCCCTGGCGGCCAACGACGAGGTCATACTCGCCGGCGGCCCGGCGGCCCGGATGCGGGAGCAGAAGCTCCGCGAGAAGGTCCGCGAGGATCTCCTCTACGAGGCCGTGGTCGGCCAGGAGGTCCTGGACCGGATCCAGATCACCGAGGCGCAGATCGCCGCGTACTACCAGGAGCACGCCGCCGAGCTCGGCGGCCGGCCGCTCCGGTTTTACCAGATTGTGACCGCCGACCGCGAGAGCGCCGACGCGGTCCTCACCCGTCTCGAGGCGGGGGAGGACTTCGAGGAGCTGGCCCGCTCGCTCTCCACGGCGCCCGAGGGCCCCGCGGGGGGGCTGGTCGAGGTGCCGGGCCCCGAGGACCTGCCGGGAGCCCTGGCGGCGGCGCTCGAAGGCCTGGAAGTCGGCGGGATCGCCGGACCGGTCGAGACCGACTACGGCTTTCACATCCTTTTGACCCGCCAGGAGCCGGAGGAGGAGACGGTCCCGCCGCTGACCCTCGTCCGGGACCGCATCCACGACATCCTCTTCGAGCAGAGAAGCGTCGCGGAGCGAGAGAAGTGGCTCGCCGGACTGTGGGCCAAGGCCGAGGAGACCATCTGGCGCGCTCCTCGGGAGGAGCCGGAAGGGTAAGATGCGCATCGCGCCCATCGTCGTTCTGACCCTGGCCCTCGCGGCGTCCGCCGCCGAGGTGCTGGATTGCATCGCCGTAGTGGTCGCCGACGAGCCCATCCTGGCCTCGGAGATCCGGGGGACGGTGCAGAACTACCTGTCGCAGGTCGGCGCGAGGCCCTCGCCCGACGAGCTCGACGTCCTGACCAAGCAGGTGTTCGCCCACCTGGTGGCCAACCGCGTGCTCGTCCAGGAGGCCGAGCGCCGGGGGATAACGATAACCTACGCCCAGCTCGACTCCCTGATCGCCAAGCAGCTCGCCCAGGCGCGCTCCGCCTACGCCTCCGACGAGGAGTTCGCCACCGCCCTCGCGACAGTCGGCCTCACGCCGGACAAGCTCGAGGACATCTACCGCACCCAGGCCCGGGAGGACCACCTCATCTCCCAGCTCATGCAGGAGTACTACTCGACACGGATCAACATCACCGAAAAGGACGTGGACGAATACCTGGCGCTGTACGAGACGGACGAGGGGAGCCGGGTCGCCTACACCCTGCGCCACGTCACGGCCTACGTGCGGGCCGGACCGGCCACCGAGGCCGAGGTCGAGTCCCAGGCGGCGCGCATCGCCGGACTCGCCCGCCGCGGCGGCGACTTCCTCGCCCTCGCCGACACCTATTCCGACGCCCCCGCCGACCTGGGCATAGTCGAGCGGGGCTTCCTCGAGGAGCCCCTGGACCGGGCCCTGTTCTCCCTGGCGCCGGGGGAGGTCTCCGACCCCGTCCGCACCCGATACGGCTGGCACGTGGCCAAGGTCCTCGAGCGCCTGGACGATGACCACGTCCGCGCGGCCCACATCCAGCTCGGCGTCCGGCCCACCCCCGACGACGAGGCGCGGACCTACGAGGCGCTCTCCTCCGTCCGAATGCTGCTCGAGCGCGACCCCGGCTCCGAGATAACCGGCACCGGCTTCGAGGACATCCTCGAGGTGGAGGTCCGGGAGACGCCCCTGAGCGTCATCGAGTCCACCAACGCCCCCCTGGGGGCGGAGCTGGCCGGCATGGCGCCGGGGGGGGTGTCCTCCGCCTACGGGGTGAGCGGCGGCCTGCGCGTCACCCAGCTCGTGGAGCGGACCGAGCGCCGGGAGATGACCCGCGAGGAGGCCGAGGCGGCCATCTACAACCAGAGGCTGCAGGAGAAGCAGACCGTGTGGGTCACCGAGCTCATCGCCAAAACCTACATAGACGTGAAGCTGCCCGAGTTCCGGGGCATCCTCGACGCCGGCCCCGGCCAGCGCTAAGGCGTGGCCCCCCTCTCCCCGTGGGAGAGGGATTGAGGGTGAGGGCTACCT
>MFAF01000012.1:16274-18087 GCA_001774505.1 Candidatus Coatesbacteria bacterium RBG_13_66_14
TATGGGACCGTAAGAAACGCGGGGTCCGCCATGCCGAAAAAAATCCTCCCCCTCCTGCTCCTCCTCCCCGCCCTCGCGTCGGCAGACGAAGGCGGGCTGACGCTCTGCGTCGTCCCCACCGGCACCCCCGGAATCCTCGCCTTCTTCCTGCGCCACGACCTGCCCCCGGACCCGCTCTTCCGCCCCCCGTGCTACATCGCGGCGGGCGGCCTCGAGGAGAGCGAGACGGTGCTGCGTCAGATTTTCCGGGCCGAAATCCGCCGAAACCTGCCCAACCGCCTCCCCCTCCCTCACGCCCCGGACGTCGCCATAGGTGAGGTGGAGCCGGGCGCCGTCGTGGAGCGCGTCCGCGCCCTGGGAGGTCCGGCGGTCCTGATCGTTACCGACCCCGGCCTCGACAACCGGCGGGAGACGCTCGCCCTGGAGCTCCCCGGCGTCCGGGTCATGCCCGGTGTTCGCGCGGGCTGGGTGGGCTATGACGCCCGATACGACCCCGGCAGCCTCGAGGTTTACGCCTGGGAGTGGTGCGACCCCTGCCGCTCCTCGGGCCCCTTCGGCGACTCCTTCTCGGCCTGCGGGCTCTGTTCCGGGGAGCTGGGCCCGGTGCCGCCCCGCCTGGTCTGGCGCGACCGGCTGGGCCGCCCGCGTTCCCTGGAGGCGACCGTGGAATGGCTCACCGGCGAGGAGCTGGCCCCGCAGCGCGAGCTGTGGTACATGCTCCGGGGCCGGGACGCGGAGGGAAGATGACGGCGGTCATCGCGGCCCTGGCCTGGCTGCCGCTCGCCCTCTCCGGCCTATCACCGGGGGTCGCGGTGGAGCTGGAGCCGCTTTCCCCGCCCGACGAGGGCCACACCCTGGCGCTGGGCGCCGACCTGTCACTGGTCTGTCCGACGCCCGGACGGGTGTTCGTCGCCTTCGGGGGGGCGGAACCGCGTCTGGCGGCGCTGGGCGGGGCGAAGAGTCTGGCCTGGGCCCTGCCCCTGGCGGCGGAGCCCACCGACCTCGCGGCGGCGGGACCCAACCTGGCGGCGGCGGGCGACTCGGACGGCGGCGTGTATCTGGTCAAGAGCGACGGGACGGTCGTCTTCGCCGGAAAACTCCCCGGCGGCGGGCCGGTCCGTCTGACGGTCACCGAGACCGCGCCGTCCGGGGATGAAAAACCGGGGACGCTGATCTACTGCCTGGGGCGGGAGAGCTGGGCGGCCCTCGATCCCGCGAACCCGGCCGATTCCGTCCCGTGGCCGCTGCCGCTGCCCGCGACCTCCCCCCCGGCGGTCGTCGGCGGGACGCTCATCTACGGCGCCGGCGACACCGTGGTCGCCCTGGACCCGGAAGGCGGCGAGCTCTGGCGCTACGGAACCGGCGGGAGCCTGACCGTCGCCCCGGCCGTACTGGGGGGGATGGCCTGGTTCGCCTGCGGGGACAACCGGCTGTATGGCTTTTCGCCGGACAACCGCGCCGCGCCGCTGGTGGAGTACCACGAGCTGGGCGCGCCTCCCTCAGCCCTCTACGCCCTGCCCGGGGAGGCCCTGGCCGCGGGGACGGTGGAGGGGAGGCTCCTTTTATTCCGGGACGGCGCTCCGGCGGGGGAGGCGGACCTGGGGTGGACCCCCCGGCCGGGGGCGGTCCTGCGCGGCCGGGAGCTGATACTGCCCCTCGGCTGGAACCGGCTGGCGGCCCTGGACCTCGCGGGTACCCCCTTCGATCCCGAAGGGTCGGGGGCCGGGAGGGTCGCGCTCGATTGGCTCTTCACCCATGAACCGGGCCTGCTCGGCGAGGCCACCCTTTTCGCGCCCCCGGCGGACCTGAAGCT
>MFAF01000013.1:0-322 GCA_001774505.1 Candidatus Coatesbacteria bacterium RBG_13_66_14
AAGAGCCCGGCGATTTCGTAGCCGCCGTGGACGGTCAGCCCTCCGAAGGTGATGCGGGCCGTGGCGTCTGTCACACCGTCAATCCCCCGGATTTCCGCCATGGTATCGTCGAGGTCGCCGATGGCGATGTCGGTGGGGAAGGTGCGCATCTTGTCGTAGTAACCCGTGGCGTAGAGCTGGACGTGCCCCGTGCTCTCCACCACCTTGTCCTCGGTCTGCTTGGTGGAGCCGTCCATGAAGGCGTTCATCACTATCATGGCGGTCAGGGCGAGGGCGATGGCCCCGACGGTGATGAGGGTGCGGCGCTTGTTCCGCGTCACGC
>MFAF01000013.1:624-2041 GCA_001774505.1 Candidatus Coatesbacteria bacterium RBG_13_66_14
TCGACGGTAAAAGGGCGTGCTCTGGTGGTGAACACGGCATTCCTGGGTGACGTGGTCCTCACCACACCGCTCTTCACACTTTTACGCGGGGCGGGCTGGTCCGTGGACGCCCTGGTAGCGCCGCGCGCCGCCGGGATTCTTGAAGGCCACCCCCACCTGAACGGGATACTAGTTTACGACAAGCAAACCGAGCCCGGTTTGAGGCAACTCCTTGCCCTGGGACGAGAGCTGCGCGACCGGTACGACGCGGTTATTGTACCTCATCGCTCCCTTCGCAGCGCACTCCTGGCCCGGCTCACCCGGGCGGTAATCCGGGTCGGTTACCGGCCGCCGAAAAGGCCCTACCCTCCGCCCTTCACGAATCGGAAGCTCCGGCCGAAATTCACCCTCTGGCGCTTCCTCTACACCCACCGCGTCGAGTACACCCTCGGCCTTCAGGAAGCCCGGCGCATCTGCGACCTGGCGAAACCTCTCGGCATCGCCGTGGAGGGTGAGCCCGCCGGGACGCTGGCGGTTGCCGAGGCGGACGTAAGGGATGTCGAGGCGCGTCTAGTCGGCGTCGAGCGGCCCCGGGTGGTCATCTTCCCCGGCGGCGCCTGGGGCGGAAAAAGGTATCCGGCAAAATCTTTCGCCGAGGTCGGGCGTCGTCTGGCGGAGGCGGCGCAAGCCGGAATCGTCGTCTGCGGCGGACCCGACGAGGCGGACGTCTGCGCCGAGGTCTCCGGTGAAATCCCCGGAGCCCTCAGCCTGACGGACCTCGACACGGGCGGGTGGAAGGCCCTCGTCCGGACGGCCGATCTGGTGGTTACCAACGACTCGGCGCCGCTCCACGCTGCCGCCGCGCTGGGAACGCCGGTGGTGGGCATCTACGGCCCCACTACACCGGTTTTCGGCTTCCGGCCTCCCGAGGTGCACCCGCAGAGGTTGGTTTACCATGGACGGCTGGAGTGCCAGCCCTGCCGCCTGAGCCCCCCGCGCGACTGTCCCCTGAAGCATCATCGCTGCATGACCGAGCTGGAGCCGGAAAAGGTCGTCGAGGCCTGCCGCAGCCTCTTGGAGGAGGTCGGCCCGTGAACAAGGGTATCGGAATCGTTATTGCCGCTTTGGCGGTGTGCCTGGCGGTCGCCGGCTGTTTCAACCGCGCCGAACCTCGTCAGACGCGCACTTACGAGACCGGGTATGCCTCGTGGTACGGGGAGGGTTTCAACGGCCGATCCACCGCCTCGGGCGAAATTTTCGACATGTATGGCTACACCGCGGCGCACCGCAGCCTCCCCTTCGGCACCCGGGTGCGGGTGACCAACGAGTCGAACGGGCGCAGCGTGGTGGTCCGCATCAACGACCGGGGGCCCTGGGTCGAGGGGCGGATTCTCGACCTGTCCTACGCCGCGGCTAAAGAGATCGGGATGATCGAGGC
>MFAF01000013.1:2055-2577 GCA_001774505.1 Candidatus Coatesbacteria bacterium RBG_13_66_14
TCAGGCTGGAGGTCCTGCGCTAGTACGGCGGAGGGGCGCGTCATCCGTCCTGCGCGTGGGGCGGGCCGGTCGGGAGGCCGTGGCTCGCGATGCTAAAAAAAATTGACGCCGCGTTCGCCCGGGCCAACCCCCCGGGCGTTCAATACGTCGCACCGAGGGACGGTTTTTTTGCGCCCGAATAAAACCGTTGCCGCCGCGCTTTTTACGGGCACGGAACTTTGGATAATTTCACGAAGGGCAGCAAGCAAAGGGAAAGAAGGACGAACACCCCCGCCGCGAGGAAGGCCGCCCAACTCCCGACAGTCTCCCACAACCAGCCGGCCAGCCAGCTCGCAGGGAGCGCCGCCAGCCCCATCACCAGGCGCGTCGCCCCCAGGATGGTCCCCCGCATCTCCGACGGTACCAGCTCCACCGCCGAGCAGGAAAGGGCGGGCTCGAAAAGGCCGGTGCACAGGCCGTAGAGGATTAACAGAATTATCGTCCACCAGCCCGACGGACCGAGAATGGCGACCGCGCAGAGGA
>MFAF01000013.1:2630-5241 GCA_001774505.1 Candidatus Coatesbacteria bacterium RBG_13_66_14
AGCATCCGCCCGCCCCGGTAGGAGGCCAGCACGGCCGTCGCGGTCATCGCCAGGTACGCGAGCGGGATCATCCCCGAAGGAATACCGTTTTTTTCGGCGTAAACCAGGAGCAGGGAGTAGGAAAAAAGACCCAGGGAGGCCGTGAAGACGAACAGGAGAAACAGGCGGCTGTTACGGTCGAGAAGACGGAGGGAGAATTTTTTCGGTTCCCTCTTGGCGCGGGATTCAGGGAGGGTCAGGAGGATGATCAGGGCCGCGATGACGCACGGCACGGCGGCGATGTAGAAAATCCAGCGGATCGGGACGGTATTCACCAAAAGCCAGGCCAGAAGGGCCCCGGTAAAGGCACCGCCGTTGTCCATCGCCCGCAGGACGCCGAAGGCCCAGCCCCGCTTCTCGGGGCCGTAAACGTCGCTCAACATGGCGTCCCGGGGAGCGCCGCGGACCTTGCCCAGCCGGTCCACCACCTTGGGCCCGATCATCTGCCCCGGGATCCGGGCCAGCCCGAAGCCCAGCTTGCCCAGAGCCCCGGCCAGGTAGCCGGTCCAGATGAATATTTTCCGCCGCCCGAGACGGTCCGACAGGTACCCCGAGGCCAGTTGCGCCAGGGAGACGACGGCCGTGCCCAGACCGTCCAGAAAGCCGATGAAGGCGGTCCCCGCCCCCAGGCCCAAGAGGTACAACGGCATGATGGGCAGGAGCATGTCCGAGCCCATGTCGTTGAGGAAGCTGGAGGCCGAGAAGGACCGCAGTATGCGCTTGCGCGTCTTGTCTTCGTCCACCGCGGGTTCCCTTCGACCGAGGATGGGTGTAGTATAAAATAGACCCGACCGCCGTGGGTCGGTCCGAGTGCGGGAGCGGGATGGCCGATTTTTTTCAGGTATTGAAGACCGCCGCCGTGGACGCCTTCCTGAGCGTGGGCACCTGGGTGGCGCTGATGCTCCTGGTCTTCGGCTGGCTCGAGGTGCGCACCGCCGGGGGCATCGTGCGCGGGATGCGGAAGTTCCGGCGGTGGCAGCCGGTGTTCGGCGCGATTCTGGGCGTCATCCCCGGATGCGGCGGCGCCATCTTCATGATGCCGCTCTTCGTCAACGGGACCGTCACCTTCGGCACCGTCGTCGCCACCCTCCTGGCCACCATGGGTGACAGCTCCTGGGTCATCTTCAGCCGCCTGCCGGGCCACGCCCTTTTTATCCACGGCATCAGCTTCGCCGTCGGCGTGGGCGCCGGGTATCTGGTGGACGCCCTGGGCATCGGGAAAAATCTGCTCAAGGGCCGGGAAACCGAGGCCATGGCCGCCATCGCCGAGCAGGTCCAAAAAGGCGAGGTGTGCCTGCTGCCCGGTTTCGAGCACACGGAGCCCGCCGGCATGGAGGCCGCCCTGCACAAAAGGACGCATATCCGGCCCAAAAGCCTCTTCTATCGCATCACCCACAACCTGTTCTGGTTAGTCTGGGGCCTCTTCCTGGCCGGGTTCGTCCTCACCTTCCTCACCCAGATGCTACAGATACCAGTCTTGACCGTTGACGGCTGGTTCGGTTTCCCTCTTTTCGAGATTTTCGGAATCGTCGGCGCCGTCGTCTGCCTGGCTTGGATGATTTTCGCTAAAAAGTTTCTCCGCGACGACACCCACGAGGAGGACGAGGAGAAGTCCCAGAATTTTCGAGAGATGCTCGTCCACAACGCCGAGGACACCGCCTTCGTGGTGGTGTGGGTCACCGCGGCCTACTTCGCCTTCTACGCCTTCGACGCCTGGAGCGGTGTGGACGTGACCGCGCTGGTGCGCTCCGCCGGGCCGTGGGCGGTGATCGGCGGGGCGGTCATCGGCCTCATTCCCGGCTGCGGCCCGCAAATCGTCGTCACCACCCTCTTCATCCAGGGGTTGGTCCCTTTTAGCGTGCTCATCGCCAACGTGCTCTCCCAGGACGGCGACGCGCTCTTCCCGCTGTTGAGCCTGCACAAAAAAAGCGCCTTGGCGGCGACGCTGGTGACCACGGTGCCGGCCATTGCCGTCGGCCTGGCCTTCCACTACCTGTTGCCGGATTTCATGGCCGCGCCGCCGGTGGGGTGATTCGCTGTAAACGTAGGCCGGGGGCTCCGTACCCCGGCCTGTTACATGCACCGGGCGGCATACGGAGCTGCCGCCCTACATTATTCCCTTCATGGCCGCGCCGCCGTCGGCGGGATTATTTTTTTGAAACCGATGTAGCGATTTCCCTCTCCCTATGGGAGAGGGCCAGGGTGAGGGCTTCCTTATAAAAACGGGCCGACCTAAACGGCGCGCCGTCGGTCGGCCCCTACGATAATCCGGACGAACCTACGGCATACCGAAATATACCGCCAGGCCCACGTAGGCGCTGCTCTCGAACACCTCATCCCTCTTCAACAACAGGCTGTACCCGCCCTGGAGGCCAATCCCCATGAAGGGGTTCGGCTTGAGCATGACCTCGACGCAGGGGTCCACGAGCCAGAAGCCGGACTCGTAAATCTCGTAGCGGTACTCGTGGTCCGGGTACTCCTCGACGAGGTGCCGGAATCCGTACCCCCCGCCTCCCAGGAGAATAGGCAGCGAGACCGTGAGCCAGTCGGTGAGCGCAAAGTAGGGCTCCAC
>MFAF01000014.1:0-1261 GCA_001774505.1 Candidatus Coatesbacteria bacterium RBG_13_66_14
GCCGCCCACGCCGGGCTCGACACGCGCGGCTACGGCATGAGCTCGGTGCGCTTCATCTGCGGCACCCAGGATATCCACCGCGAGCTGCAGGATAAACTCACCGAGTTCCTGGGCACCGAGGACACGCTCCTGTTCCCGTCGTGCATGGACGCCAACGCCGGGGTCTTCGAGGCGATCCTGGGCCCCGAGGACGTCATCATCGCCGACCGGCTCATCCACGCCAGCCTGGTGGACGGCATCCGGCTCTGCTCCGCCGAGTACGACACCTTCAAGCACATGAACATGAATCACCTGAAGCAGAAGCTCGAGCAGCACCAGGGCAAGCGCAACCGGCTGGTGGTCACGGACGGCGTGTTCAGTATGGACGGCGATCTGTTCCCCCTGGACGAGGCGGTGGCGCTCTGCGAGGAGCACGACTCCATGATCCTGGTGGACGACTCCCACGGCTCGGGGTTCATCGGCAAGACCGGCCGCGGGGTCCACGAGCACTTCGGCGTGGTGGGGAAGATGGACGTCATCACGACCACGCTGGGCAAGGCGCTGGGCGGAGCGTCGGGCGGGTGCGTGTCGGGGCGCAAGGAGCTGGTGGAGCTCTGCCGCCAGAAGGCCCGGCCCTTCCTCTTCTCTAACTCCCTTTCCCCGGTCATCACCGCCGCCTCGCTCAAGGTCCTGGAGATAATCACCCGGAGCACGGAGCGCCGGGACAAGCTGGAGTCCAACACGAAGTACTTCCGGGAGAAGATAACCGCCGCCGGCCTCGCCGTCCGGCCCGGCGAGACCCCCATCGTCCCGGTCATGCTCTACAACGCCAAGCTGGCCAACGACATGGCCCGCGACATGTACGCCGAGGGCATCTACGTCATCGGCTTCAGCTTCCCCGTGGTTCCCAACGGCCAGGCGCGCATCCGCGTCCAGCTCTCCGCCGCCCACGAGTTCGAGCACATAGACAAGTGCGTGGCGGCCTTCCGCAAGGTGGGCGATAAGTACGGCATCCTCGGCCTGGACAAGGACGGGATAATAGCCAAGTACGGCATGTAATTAAGGCAACGCTCGCGGGTATAGGTCGGGAAAAATCTAAACCTCTCCCCGCGGGGCCGTGGCCGGCTTCAAGCCGGTAGCGAAATCTGGGATGTAGTTAGAGTAACGCTCGCGGGGTGGGATTGAGAACAACCGGAACCGCTCTCCGCGGGGCCGTGGCCGGCTTCAAGCCGGTAGCGAAATCTGGGATGTAGTTAGAGTAACGCTCGCGGGGTGGGATTGA
>MFAF01000014.1:1302-1606 GCA_001774505.1 Candidatus Coatesbacteria bacterium RBG_13_66_14
GGGGATTACAGTCATCCCGACGTGGAGCTGGTCCGGCAGGAGGTTTCGATCGTTCTGCAAACGCTGGGGGCGTCGGTCGATGGGGAGTTCGTCTTCCGCAATCACGGCGCGGCCCAGACAGTAGCGATGTATTTCCCCCTCTCCGAAGGAACGGGCTGGGATTATTGGGATGAGGAAACCTACCGCGCGAACAGCGAGGAGCATCTCCAGACGCTTCTCGAGCACAACGATTATGATTTCCTAGCTAATGTGGAGCGCGGGGCCGGAATGGGCGTGGAGAGGCTGCCCGCCGCCGTGTATCACG
>MFAF01000014.1:1628-4770 GCA_001774505.1 Candidatus Coatesbacteria bacterium RBG_13_66_14
CCCCGGCGAGGTCTACGCCGACTTGTACGAATCTTACGCCGACTATGCGCGCTACGATATCTCCTTCGCCGCCGGGGAAGAGCTGAGGCTCACTGTCCGGTATTTCCAGCATTACGCCATGCCCAAACATGGTCAGTGGGAGGAGATGTATTATCCGGTGGATTCCGGCGGCGGCTGGCGGGGAGCCATCGGCAGTGGATTGATCGAGGTCCGGACCGGTGAAGGCGTGGATTTCTTCGGCCGCTGGCAGTACTCCGAACAGGGACTTCCCCCGGCAACCGAGATACCAGACGAGTTCATGGTTTGCTGGGAGTTTACCAAGTTGGAGCCGAAGTCCGGGGACGGCGTCACGGTCGCCCTCAGCGGGATGGCGGAACCCTGGGGGGTGGTGGTGGCGGACGGAGGGGTGAACTTCCGCAGCGACCCCGACCCCTCGGCGGAACAGGTCGCCGCCCACCCCCTGCTCGCCAACGGTGAGGTATTCTACTTCCTGCGCCGCGATGGAGACTGGCTGGAAATCCTGGACCGGGATTTCAACCACGGCTGGGTGCGTTGGCGCTATGTGGAAGGCGATACCGTCAATATCTACGCGGTTCTTTCCCCCGATGCAAACGCGGATTTTACGCCCCTGGTCGGTAACGGGGGCTCATAGCCGGTCCGACGGACCCAACCGCTAACCCTGGAGAGACAATGGCCGATTTGAAAGCCAACCCGGCGCCGCTGGGGCTGATGGGCTTCGGCATGACCACCGTGCTCCTGAACCTGCAGAACGCGGGGCTCTTCGCCGCCGACCAGGCATCCACGATCATCCTGGCGATGGGCGTCTGTTACGGCGGCCTGGCGCAGATCTTCGCCGGGGTGTTCGAGTACAAGAACGGCAACACCTTCGGCACCACCGCGTTCTTGAGCTACGGCCTTTTCTGGCTGTCGCTGGTGGCGATAAAGCTCTTCGCCCCCTCCGGCGGATTCTCCCCGGCCTTCATGGGCTGCTACCTCTTCCTGTGGGGGCTTTTCACCTGCTACATGTGGGTGGGCACCTGGAAGAAGAACCGCGCCCTCCAGACGGTGTTCCTGACGCTGACGATCCTGTTCTGGCTGCTGGCCGTCGGCGACTGGACCGGCATCGCCCTCATCACCCGCATCGCCGGCTTCGAGGGCATTCTCTGCGGGTTGTCGGCCTTCTACCTGGCGGCGGCCGAGGTGCTGAACGAGGCCAAGGGTCGCACGGTGCTGCCCGTCGGCGTGGTCAAGCCCTAGTCCGTCCGTCGGTGTCTTTTTTTAACGGGAGGCGCGGGCCTCCCGTTCCGCATCCCACCGGTCAGACAAACCGCGCCCCGGGCGCGGTTTTTTACGCCTTGCCCCGGAGGTGAAACGGTGCTAAATTAAATGCGGGAGAAAAGTAAGTAATAAACAGAGGAGGTTGAGATGCGAAGAGTGATGCTGCTCTTGTGTACGCTGTTGCTCCTGACCGCGGCGTGGTCGGCCCCCGACAACATCATCGTCAAGTACGACGAAGAGTACGGCGGCAACTACCTCGCCGACGCCATCGGCCATATCTGGCCGGACTGCGACGCCTGGTACTACGACGGAAATTCCTGGTCCTCCTTCATCTCCGCCCTGCAGGGGGATGAATGGGACATGTGCGTCGTGGCGGCGATGAACTACACCACCTTCGACTCCGGCCACTACAGCGCCCTTGTAGATTACTACGACGAGTACTACAGGCTGCACTACTTCGACTGGTACGCCCACGGCAGCGACAACAACGCGCTGGAGACGGCCATGGGCGCGGGCAACCCGATCTCCATGGGCTTCACCCCGAACCACTACTTTTGGGATGCTTACTACCAAATAGACTATAAGATAGATTCCTGGACGCTGGACATGCACGGCTGGGACTTCAGCGTCTACCACCACCGCTACCCGTGGACCACCGCCGAGCCGGTCACAGGCTGGACCGCCTCGGAGACCGCTTACCAGGCGGGCTTCATGGTGGCGGAAAATGGTGTGGGCGTCATAACGGGCCTCTACGCGAGCTTCATCGGCGGCGGTCAGGAGCGGCAGCTTTGGGAGAACATCCTGAAAGGTATGTGGGGCTGGTGGCAGCATCACTCCATACAAATATATGACCTAAACCCCGACGACGGCGATTCCGGCGTGCCGGTGGACACCGACATCGTGTTTCACTGTTGCAGTTACGTGGGGGACGGCTACGGGCGGATAGACCTCGACACGCTCGTTTTTACGGTGGAGGACCAGTCCCGGAGGTCGGGGGACCGAGCCCTGCGCGTCGGTTCACCATTACTCTCGTCGCACAGTAATCCTAGGCCCGCGGGAGAAATTTCGGGCACTTTAGACATTGACGACAGCGACTGGTACGACGTCGTCTGCACCTTCACCCCCGACTCCGACCTGCCGGTGGACCGCATCACCTGCACTGTGGACGGCTGTCTGGCCGACAGGGACGGGTACGAAATGGGAGAAGACTTCGTCTGGACCTTCTCCACCGGGAACTACGGCGTGGAACAGACCACCTGGGGGGCCATCAAGGCGGGATTTTAACGGCGCACTCGGTGGGGGGGGCAGCTCCCGCCGCCATACCCGGGGACGACCAGCCGGACTTCACTCCCGGGCGATGTCATGCTGCAATCGGATGAACCGCGCCCGGCTGCACGCCGGGCGTTTTTTACGACTAAGTTGTTAAGCTGCCCGAATGATGGTATTATTATGCGGTTATGTGAGTAGTGGAATTTAAAAAATCCGGCCGGGGTGGGTTCGAGTGATCCTTCGCCGATCCGTTCGAACCAGGAGGGTGAGATGCCAAAATCGTTGCTGATTCTAGCCGTGGTCGCGGCCGCGTTCGCGGGGCAGTACGATCTTCTCATCTGCCACTGCGATGCCGGCTCTACCTCGAAGGTCGAGGAAAACATCGGCGGCGACCCCTTCTACGACAGCGTGGATTACATTGATTGCGCCACGACCACGCCCACGGTGGCGACGATGTTGAACTACGGCTGCATCTTTACGTGGAGCAACAACTCCTACTCGAATCCGACCGCCATGGGCGACAACCTGGCCGACTATATGGATGACGGCGGAAGCGTACTGTCCTGCGCCTTCGCGCACTACGCCAGCTCTGCTT
>MFAF01000014.1:4779-4874 GCA_001774505.1 Candidatus Coatesbacteria bacterium RBG_13_66_14
TGTCGGGTCGCTACGTGAGCGACGAGAACTACTGCCCCCTGACCCTCGGCTGGTATGAATTCGCCATGACGAGCCTGGGAGACTACGACCCGCAC
>MFAF01000014.1:4906-6687 GCA_001774505.1 Candidatus Coatesbacteria bacterium RBG_13_66_14
CATCTTCTACTGGCAGCTCGTCTCGGCCGAGGCCCCGGCGACCTGGATCGCCGACCTGGCCAACGGCAACGACTTCGTGGCGCTGAACGCCGACCGGAACGCGGTGGGCATCAACTTCTACCCCGGCGACTTCAGTCAATGGACCGGCGACGGCTGGGTGCTTCTGAACAACGCCATCCATTACCTGATGGAGGGCGGCACCGAAGACATGGACCCGCCCTATGTGACCGAGATGGACCCCGACGACGGCGAAGTTGACGTCCCGGTTGAATCCACCATCGTATTCCACTGTAGGGACTACATCTCGGGCGTTGACACCGACACCATAGACTTCTCCGTGCGGGATGCCACCCTCGGCCCGGTGAGCGCGAGCGTTTCCGGCACCTTCGCCGTCGGCGTCGAATCCGCCGGGGCCGGGGTCATCACCGGCGACCTCGAGATAGACGGCGCCGACCCTTTGGACGTCGTCTGTACCTTCACCCCCGACGAGGACCTGCCCTACGACGCGACCATCATCAGTGTAGTGGACGATAAACTGGCCGACCTCCGGGGCAACGTGATGGGCTACAACTTTCTCTGGACCTTCAGAACCGAGGGTGAACAGAGGGTTGAAACGACCACCTGGGGGGCGATCAAGGCCGAGTTCTGACGCGCGCTCGCGGGCGGGCGCCTACACCAAACTCCGCTTCAACAACACACATCCAACACGTAGGGGCCGACCTTCAGGTCGGCCCCTACATCATCGCAATTCGCGGTTTGACCTACTCGGGCTTGAGCTCGCGGGTCATCAGCTCGCGGACGCAGTCGGCGGGGCTCTTCTCACCGTAGAGCATCCGGAAGACCTCGGCGGTGATGGGGAGCTCTATCTTGTGGCGCTCGGCGAGGGCCGTGGCGGCGACGGTGGTGGGCACACCCTCGGCTACGTGGACCATGTCGGCCAGGATGTCGCGCAGGCCCTCCCCCCGCCCCAGGCGGTAGCCTACGTTGTAGTTGCGGCTCTTGTGGCTGGAGCAGGACAGGAGGAGGTCGCCCAGGCCGGAGAGGCCCTTGAAGGTCTTCCCCTTGCCGCCGACGGCCTTTCCCAGGCGGGCGATCTCCACGAGGGCGCGGGTGATGAGCGCCGCGCGGGCGTTGTCCCCCAGACCCAGGGCGTCTATGGCCCCGGCGGCGATGGCGTAAATGTTCTTCATCGAACCGCCGATGTCGGCGCCGATGGGGTCGTTGGAGGTGTAAAGGCGGAGGCGGTCGGAGGAGAGTTTTTGCTGGATCCAGCGGGCGGCGGCCTTCGAGCGGCTGGCGATGACGGCGGCGGCGGGGAGCCCCTGGGCCACCTCCTCGGCGAAGTTCGGACCCGAGAGCACGCCGAGCCGCTTGTGGAACCGGTCAGGGAGAACCTCCTCGGCCAGCTCGGTCATCGTCTGGTGGCTGGTGCGCTCGATGCCCTTGGCGGCGTTGACGACGATGGCGCCCTTTAAAAGGTGCGGCTTGAAGCGGGTGATGACGTCGCGGGCGAACTGGGTCGGCCCCATGGAGAAGACCGCCCCCGCGCCGCGGGCCGCCTCGGCGATGTCCTCGGTGATTATTACGGAATCGGGCAGCCGCGCGCCGGGGAGGTAGTCCACGTTCTCCCGGTGCAGCAAGAGTTTGGCGGCCAGGGCGGGGGTGTGGGCCCAGAGGACGACGGGGACGCCCGCGTAATCGAAGGCGATGGCCAGGGCGGTGCCCCAGCTCCCGGCCCCCATGACGGCGATTTTATTCGGCAGCTTCACTGGTCCCCCGTG
>MFAF01000014.1:6698-7602 GCA_001774505.1 Candidatus Coatesbacteria bacterium RBG_13_66_14
CCGGGGGATTATAGCCCCCCGCCCCGCGGAGAGTCAAACCGGGGCGCCGACCGCGTTGGGTTCGACCAAAATAGTGATAAGTTACCCTCGTAGGGGCCGACCGACGGCGCGCCGTTTAGGTTGGCCCGCGGGCGGGTGTGGATACCCGCCCTGTGTCCTGCAACCCGCTGGACTGAAAAATGAGCTATACTGTACTCGGATAGTGTCCGGCAAGGAGTCGAGATGAAAGTGCAGTTGACCGCTGTTTTTCAAAAAGTGCCGGAAGGCTACATCGCCTTCGTGGAAGAGCTTCCCGGCGCGAACACCCAGGGCGCGACCCTCGAAGAGGCCAGGGAGAACCTCCTCGACGCGGTTCGGTTGTTGCTGGAGTGCTACCGGGACGAAGCGGAAAAGCAATTGGGGGATGCAGAGGTCATCCGGGAACCCCTGCAACTTAGGGCATGAAGCGCCAGGAACTCATCCGTCACCTGACACGGTTCGGGTGCAACTTGAAACGTGAGGGTGGTAAGCACAGCGTATTCATGAATCCGGAGACGGGGAAAATGTCCACGGTTCCCCGGCACACGGAAGTCAGCGATAAGCTAGCGAAGAAGATATGCACCGATCTGGGGATTCCAATGCCATGAACCGAACCGATGTGAAGGTGACCGGCCCCGATGCCGGTTTTTTATTGTACGGCGCCTTTGCTAAGCGGTAAGGTCGGCCCGAGGTCTCCCTCTCCCCGTGGGAGCGGCGCGCCGACGGGCCGGGGTGAGGGTAAGGATTTAAAAAACGGCGGGGACTAAAGTCCCCGCCCTACATTGGGTCAATATTACGGTGAGAGGCTTGAATCGCACGCCCTCTGAGGGCCGGGGTCACTCCTTCTGCCGGGCGTCGAGGCTGGGCAGGCAGCCGCAGTAGCGCT
>MFAF01000015.1:0-7248 GCA_001774505.1 Candidatus Coatesbacteria bacterium RBG_13_66_14
CATCCAGAACTTCGAGTTGAGTCCCAACAACGCCTCGAAGGTCATCTCGGCCATCCTGGGGATTCCCAAGCAGGAGATATACCACCTGGCGGTCACCATCCCCCGCCGCCGTCCGCCGCGGTAGGATAAGGCAAGGGGCTGGACTAAAATACGACAAGGGGCTAAGCCCCTTTTTTTTTAATTTTCTTGAAATAATCCCTTGGGAAGAAAGTGCGGCAGGCCGGTCGGCCTTTCCTTTTTTACGGTTGTGGATTCGATCCGCCCCGCCGTCGGGTTCGCCGCACTCTCCGGTTTTCCCGGGGGCCCGTTTTCAGGTACAATAGCGCCAACCCTGCGAGGCGCCTTGTTTCTGAAAAAGGTCTCCATCTCCGGCTTCAAGAGCTTCCCCGATCCCATCGAACTGGGTTTCCGCGAGGGCGTCACCGCCATCGTCGGGCCCAACGGCTGCGGCAAGACCAACATCGCCGACGCCATCCGCTGGGCGCTGGGCGAGCAACGGGTCAAGAGCCTCCGCGGCCGGCAGATGACGGACGTCATCTTCTCCGGCTCCGAGGCGCGCAAGCCGGTGGGCATGGCCGAGGTTTCGCTCCTGCTGTCCAACGAGGACCAGGCGCTGCCGCTCGAGTACACCGACATCCTCCTCTCCCGCCGCCTCTTCCGCTCCGGCGAATCGGCCTACCTCCTCAACCGCAATCCCTGCCGGCTGAAGGAGATACACGACCTCCTCCTGGACACCGGCATCGGGATAAACACCTACGCCATCATCGAGCAGGCGCAGGTGGACCAGATTCTCTCCAAGGAACCGCTGGAGCGGCGTGAGCTCTTCGACGAGGCGGCGGGCGTCGGCCGGTACAAGAAGAGCCGCGCCGAGGCTCGGAAGAAGCTCGCCGAGACCGAGGAGGGGCTCCTGCGGCTGGCCGACCGTCTTGAGGAGCTGGAGACCCAGCTCCGCTCGCTCCGGCGGGAGGTGAAGAAGGCGGAGCGGCACCGCCTCGTCGGCGAGGAGCTCGCGCACCTCGAGGCGCGGATAAGCCTCCACCATTGGCGGACCCACCAGGTCGCCGTCGAGGAGCTGGAAGGCTCCGTCATGGCGGCCGAGGACGACCGCGTCGCGGTCTCGGCGGAGATCTCGACCCTGGACGCCGAGATAACGCGGATCAGGGAGGCGCAGCTCGCGGTCCAGGACGAGCTGGGCGAGGCGGAGAACAGGCGGTACAGCTCCCTCACCCGGGTCAAGGATTTCGAGAACCGCCTGAGCGTCTCCCAGGAGCGCCAGGCGGGACGCCAGCGCCGTCGGGTCCAGATAGAGGTCGAGTCCGCCCGCCTCGACGAAGAGCGGGAGGGGACACGGAAACGCCTCGCCGAGGCCGGGCGGGAGAAGAAAGGCCTCGAGAAACAGTTGAAAACCGTGGACGCCTCCATCGAATCCCGGCGGGAGGCCCTGGAAGCGCTCATTAAAAATTGTGAAGGCGCCGAGAAGGGCGCCTCCCGTCTGGGATCCCGCCTGATAGAGCTGGCGGCGCTCTCCTCCGGCGGCGAGCGGGTGAAGCTCGAGCGACTGGCGCGCACGGATGCCCTGGAGGGCGAGCTCGACACGCTGGCGTCGAGCGTCGAAACCGACCGGCGGTCGAAAGAGGAGCACGAGGTGCGCCTGAAGAAGGCCTCCTCCAAGGCGGAGAAGCTGGAGGGCCGCCAGGCCGCCCTCGAGGAGCGCTGCGCCGAGACTATCGAGCTCCAGCGCAACGTGAACGGC
Source organism: Candidatus Coatesbacteria bacterium RBG_13_66_14 (assembly GCA_001774505.1). Lineage (GTDB taxonomy): Bacteria > RBG-13-66-14 > RBG-13-66-14 > RBG-13-66-14 > RBG-13-66-14 > RBG-13-66-14. The sequence continues at coordinate 1,754 of MFAF01000015.1, forward strand.
GAGCTGGTCGAGGCCACGGAGGAGACCCGACGGGGGCTCGAGCGGCTGAACCGCGTCCGGGCCGAGCTGGAGAGCCAGGAGAAAATTCACGTCCGTCACGAGGGCTACCAGCGCGGCGTGGCGGCGGTGCTCGCCTCGTCGGACAAGGGCGCCCTTTCCGGCGTCGTCGGAACCCTGGCCCAGCTCGTGCGGACCGAGGAGAGGTACGAGGCCGCCGTGGAAGCCGCCCTGGGCGCCTCGGCCCAGGCGGTCGTCTGCCGTACCGAGGGGGACGTGCGGCGGGCGGTGGACCTGTTGAACCGGCTCCGGGCGGGTCGGGTGCGTTTTCTCCCCCTGGACCTCATCCGCGCCCGGCGGCCGGTGAGGTGTGCCGCCGAGATAAACGCCGCCGGGCTCATCGGCGACGCCCTCGACCTGGTCACCTTCGACGACGAGACGGCTCCCGCCGTGGAGTTCGCCCTGGGCGGCACGCTGGTCGCCGAATCCCTCGCCGAGGCGGTGGAGATGCTCCGGGAGTGGCGAGACCGGGTCGCCTTCCGGCGCATCGTCACCCTTCAGGGCGAGGTGGTCGAGTCCGGAGGGGTCATCGTCGGGGGGATGCGGGAGGGGCTTGCCGAAGGGCTCCTGTCCCGGGTTCGGGAGCTGGACCGACTCCGGGAGGGCCTGCGGGAGGCGGAGGAAGCCCACGGCGTGGTCCGCAAGCGCGAGGATGAGCTCCGCCGCCGATTTTCCGCCACCGACCAGAGCCTCGTCGCCCAGCGGGAGCAGTCCACCGAGACGAAGCTGGAGCTGGAGCGGGAGCGCCTGGAAGTCGAGCGCCTGACCGCCGAAATTTCACGTCTGGAGGAAGGGATAGAAAGGTCCCTGGCCCGCACGGCGGAAATCCGGACCGAGCTGGCCGAGCTCGAGCCGCTCCCCGAAGGAGCGGAGGCGAGCCCCGAGGAGGAGGCGGCCCTGCGGGAGGAGCATTCCGCCGCCCTGGCCGAATCGGAGCGGCTGGCCGCAGAGAGGGACTCGGCCCGGAACGCGCTCGAGGAGGAGCGCCTGGCGCGCGCCAAGCTGGAATCCCAAATCGAGGCCTTGTCCGGCGAAATCGAACGTAGCGGGAGGGATCTGTTCGCCCTCGACGCCCAGATGGCGTCCCTGGTGGACGAACTGGCCGAGCTGGACCGGGAATCGGAGGAGGCGGACGCCGACCTGGAAAAGCTGACCTCCGCCGTGGCCGAGCTCACCCTGGGCTCCGACGACGAGGAGCGCAGGTTCCAGGACATCCACCGGCGGATGGGCGAGACAAGCGGCGAGCTGGGGGACAAGATGGGCGCGCGGGGCGCCGTCGCGTCGCGGGCCGCCGAAATCGAGAGGAAGCTCTCCGGGATCCGGGAGTCGCTGGCCCGTGAAAAGGCCGAGCAGGACCGGCTGGTCATCGAGGCTCGGGAGCACACCGGCCACGACATCGCCGGGATGGTACTGCCGGAGGATTTCGACCTCGCCCCGGCGCACAGGCAGGCCGAGCGCCTGCGCCGTCACCGCGAGAGCCTTGGCGAGATCAACTACGCCGCCGTCTCCAGCTACGACGCCGCCTGCGAACGCCGTGATTTCTACCGTTCGCGGCGTGACGAGCTGGAGCGGGGCGCCTTGAGCCTGGGAGAGTCCATCCGCCGCCTGAACGCCGAGGCGAGCGAGCGGTTCCTGGCGACCTTCAACCAGGTGGTGGTCAACTTCGAGAAGCTGTTCCGGAACCTCTTCTCCGGCGGCGAGGCCCGGCTGACGCTCACCGACGGGGACCCGCTGGAGGGGGGGATCGAGATAGACGTCCGGCCTCCGGGGAAGGGGAGCCAGCCGCTCATCGGCCGCTCCGGCGGCGAGAGGGCGCTCACCGCCATCGCCCTCCTCTTCGCCCTCTTCGAGGTCAAGCCCAGCCCATTCTGCATCCTGGATGAGATTGACGCCCCCCTGGACGACGCCAACGTGGACCGCTTCCTGAAGCTTCTGGCCATCTTCGCCCAGAAGAGCCAGTTCCTCATCATGACCCACAACCGCCGCACCATGGAGGCGGCGGACACGCTGGTGGGGGTCACCATGGTGGAGGCGGGGGTGAGCCGCCTGTACACCCTGGCCTTCTCCGGCGGGCGACTGGTCACCGAGGAGGACCAGCGGTCCTTTTCCCTGAAGAAGAAAAAGGGGACCTGAAGTAGCTAAGGCTGTTTGAGGCTCTGGCAAGGGGTTAATCCGACCCTCACCCTGATCCGTAGGCGAGCCTCTCCCTGGAAGGGTGAGGGGACGGCCGGGCCGACCTAAACGGCGCACCGTCGGTCGGCCCCTACGATTTTAAACGGTTCCACGTCGGTTTAAAAAACCTCCCGCGGGAGGTTTTATTGCGTTAAAAAAAAGACAAGGGGCTGAAGCCCCTTGTTGGAATTCTTGACGCCCCGGCTCTAGGCCTGGTCCAGAATCGGTTTGAAGGCGGCCAGGAGCGCCTTGGTGGCCGGGGAATCGGGCAGGCTCAACACCATCGGCTTGCCGGAGTCGCCGACCTCGACCGCCCTGGGGTCCAACGGCACGCTGCCGAGGAAGGGGACGCCCAGCTCGCCGGCCAGCTTCTCGCCGCCCCCGCGCTTGAAGAGGTCAATGCCCCCCCCGCAGTGGGGGCAGACGAGCCCGGCCATGTTCTCGATGACCCCGACGACGGTCATGCCGACCCGGCGGGCGAAGCCGATGCTCCGGCGCACGTCGTCGGTGGAGAGGGTCTGGGGCGTGGTCACTAAAAGCCCCTGGGCTCCGACGACGGTCTGGGCGATGGAGAGCGGCTCGTCGCCGGTCCCGGGGGGCGAATCAATGACGAGCCAGTCCAGGTCGTCCTCTGCCCCGTCGTCATCCCCCCAGCGGGTGTTGCCGATGAGCTGGTTTATCACGCCCATCTTCAGCGGCCCGCGCCAGATCATGGCCTGATCGGCGTCCGGGATCAACAGCCCGATCGAGACGACCTTCACCCCTCCCGGACCGACGAGGGGGACCGCCCGCTCGCCGTCCACATCCAGGAGCCTCCCGGTGAGACCCATGAGTGTGGGTATGGAGGGGCCGTGGAAATCTATGTCCAGCAGGCCGACGCGGTGACCGGCCAGGCCCAGGGTCACGGCCAGGTTCGCCGCCACGGTGGACTTGCCGACGCCGCCCTTTCCGCTGAAGACCAGGAGCTTGCGCCGAATGCGGTCCAGGCTGCGGTTGACGGCCACGCGGAGCGTCCACTGCTTCTCATCCTCGCCCTTGCGCCTTTTATCGCGGGGCGACAGCTTTTCTTCTTCCATCGTTCCTTCCCCGGTGTGTTCCTGGGTTAATAATATACTAAAGCTATCGGGATTTCAACGGGGCTCAGAGCCCCTCGGCGAGCCGCTTCGAGATGGCGGCGTAGGCGCTGTGGTTGTGGATGCTCTCGAAGTTCTCGCACTCCACGCGGTAGCCCGTGATCCGGGGATCGGCCTCCAGGGCGTTGGCCACCGTCCGGACGATGTCTTCGACGAAGCGGGGGTTGTCGTAGGCCGCCTCGGTGACCGCCTTTTCGTCCTCCCGCTTCAAAAGGGAGTAGAGGGGGGCGCTGCCGGCCGCCTCGGCGATGGCGACCAGCTCCTCGATCCAGACCAGCCGGTTGCCGGTCTTGATGCGCATCCGGACGACGGAGCGTTGGTTGTGGGCGCCCCGGGCGGATATCTCCTTCGAGCAGGGGCAGAGGCTCATCACCGGCACCGAGACCTCGAGCTGGATGTCGAAGTCGTCCCCCCGGGCGAAGGCGTGAAAGCCGGCGCGGTACTCCATCAGTGAGGGCTCGCCGGAAACCGGCGCCCGTTTTTCGATGAAGTACGGGAAGCGGAGCTCCAGGTGTGCTTCCAAAGCCTGGAACTCCGCCCGGGTGGCCTTGACTATCTGGCGGATGGTTTCGAAGCTGATCCGGCCCCGGAAGCGGTTGAGAATCGCGATGAAACGGCTCATGTGCGTGCCGCGGAAATTTTTCGGCAGGTCCACGTACATGTTGACCCGCGCCACGGTGGACTGCCACCGGTCGTGGCGGTCCAGGACCGTGATCGGGTAGAGGATGTGCTTGACGCCGACCTTGTCGAGCGGGATGTCGAACGGGGGCTCGTCGTTGGCCACGTCGGGGAGGTGCGGGTGCATGGAGTGGTTATCGGGCATCGTTGTCCTCGTGTGACAAGGGGAGACAAGGAGTTTTGCCAGGGGCATAGCTCGCTTCGCTCGGTTAAACCCCTTGTTCCGCCCCTTGTTTCAGAAAGCTCTCCGCCCGGCGCAGGTCGTCGGGGGTGTCCACCCCGACGCCGTTCCACTCGGTGCGGATGCAGGCGATGGTAAAACCCGCCTCGAGCCAGCGGAGCTGTTCCAGCCCCTCGCGACGCTCGAGGTCGCCATCGGGCAACTCCACGGCCGCCAGGAGCGCCTCCCGGGTGAAGCCGTAGAGGCCGATGTGGCGGTAGAAGTGTGAATCGGCAGACTTGTCGAAGGGCACGGGGGAGCGGCTGAAGTAGAGCGCGTTCCCAGCCGTGTCCAGGACCGCCTTGACGCAGTTCGGGTCGCGGTACAGCGCGGGGTCCGCGGATTCGTGCACCGCGGTGGCTATCGGGGCGTCCCCCTCCGCCAGGCGGGCGACCAGGGCGTTGAGAAGGTTCGGGTCCATGAACGGCTCGTCGCCCTGGAGGTTGAGGACGAAGCGGCAGTGTATCTTCCGGGCGACGTGGGCCGCGCGGTGGGTGCCCGAGGGCAGCTCCGGCGTCAATACGGCGTCGTGGCCGGCCTCGCGGACCACGCGGGCGACGCGCTCGTCGTCCGTCGCCACCACGGTCCAGTCTACGGAGGCCGCGGCCTCGGCCCTCTCGACGGTATAGAGGATGAGCGGCCGGCCGCCCAAATTTTTCAAAGGCTTGCCCGGCAGGCGGGTGCTCGCGTAACGGGCGGGGATGACGCAGAGCGTCCGCGGGGGTTTCACGGTCCGTCCCCCCCGGCCTGACGGCGGATTTTGCCGTCCCTCGCGGCCTTCAGGTTGGAGGCTTCCTTCCCCCTCCCCGCGCCGTAAGGCGTGCAGGCTCCCGGCTCGACGGGCCCTCTCTCCGCGCCCACGGAGTCGGCGATGGCGAGGGCCATGGCCGTGGAGGAGAAGTCCTCCTCCAGGGGCAGCACGACCACCCGTCCGCCCCGGGACTCGACCTCCCGGGCGCCCGCGATTTCCCCTTTTATGTAATCGCCGCCCTTGACCAGGACGTCGGGCCGCAGCCTCTCGATGAGGGCTAGGGGTGTGTCCTCGGAGAAGGGGACGACGTGGTCCACCGGCTTGAGCGTCGCCAGGAGCTCGGCGCGCACCGCGAGGGACAGGAAGGGCCGGGAAGGCCCTTTCAGGCGTCGCGTCCCCGCGTCATCGTTCAGGCCGACGACCAGGCAGTCGCCCAGTGCCCGCGCCGCGGTCAGATACCGGACGTGGCCGGGGTGCAGCAGAT
>MFAF01000015.1:7269-16483 GCA_001774505.1 Candidatus Coatesbacteria bacterium RBG_13_66_14
CCACCTTTCGCGGCCTTCCCTTGGCTTCCCACAGGGCGAGCAGCTCTTCGGCGGACAGGATGCGGTTCATCGGACCTTGACCTCCCGGGCAACGGCGGGTATTGTAGACCCCTCTCCCCGACGGGTCAAGTTGGGCCGTTCCAGGAGGTGGGCGTTGCCACGCAAACGGATAGGGATAATGATCAGCGGTCGCGGAAGCAACATGGTCGCCTTGGTCGAGGCTTGCCGCGACGGGAGGCTGGACGCCGAGGTGGCCCTGGTCCTTTCCGACACGCCCGACGCCGCCGGTCTGGCGAAGGCCCGCGCACTGGGAGTGACCGCCCGGGCCCTGGTGCCGGCGAAGTACCGGACCAAGCTGGACGGCGACGACGCAAGGGCTTACGCCGAGGCCTTCCGCGAGGCCGGGGTGGATTTAATCTGCCTGGCCGGCTTCATGCGCGTGGTCAAGGCGCCGCTCCTGGATGCCTTCCCGGGCCGCATCCTCAACATCCACCCCAGCCTCCTGCCCAGCTTCCCCGGACTGGAGGTCCAGCGTCAGGCCCTGGAGCACGGGGTTAAATTCTCAGGCTGCACCGTACACTTCGTGGACTCGAGCCTGGACGGCGGGGCGATTATCGCCCAGCGGGTGGTGCCGGTACTCGACGACGACACCCCGGAAACCCTTTCGGAGCGCATCCTCGTCGAGGAGCACCAGCTCTACGCCGAGGCCGCGGGGATAGTGCTCTCGGGAAAGTACCGCGTCGAGGGGCGGCGGGTGATCCGCGCCTAGCCGGGGTCGGTGGGGGTAAGATCGGGCGTGTGTTGACACCCGCCCCTACGACCGAAATGTATTAATCGGCGTAGGGCGGCAGCTCTGTATGCCGCCCGAAAAAATGTGGGCGGGGTACGGAGCCCCCGCCCTACGGATATTGAAAAATACTTGAAAACGGCGGGGAATAAAACCCCCGCCTATCATTTATCCCGTACCGAGACTCAGATATAGAGGTTCAGCCCGAGGCCCAGGGTGAGGATGTGGAGGAGTTGCTCCTCGTAATTCCAGCCCACCAGGTCCTCGGTCTCCTCCTTGACAGGCCAAGGGAAGTCGAAAACGGCGTCGTAGCCTATCTCGAACTCCAGCGAAAGGGAGGCTTCGGTGAAATACTCGCCTCCGATGGCGACCCAGCCGCTGAAGACCAGCCCCCTGCCCGGATCGCGCTCGGTCGTCAGCGACTCGTACATCTGTCTCCCCCGGATGGTCACCGGATCCTGGCCCTTGTACACCGGCCAGGCGAAGTAGCCCACCCCGAACTGGACGAAGGGGTCGAAGCGGGCGCGGGGGGTCATGTTCCACCGCAGGCCCAGGTGCGCCTGGAAGAGGTTGAAGTCCACGTCGGAGCCCGCCGGGAAGGCGTCCTCGAAGTACTCGCCGTCCCTCCCGGCCAGGTCCAGGGCCGCCCGGACCACGATGGACCACGCCTCGCCGAGGCCGAAGCTGAAAAGCCCCCCGAAGCTGCCCTGCTCGAGGACCGACTGGTTTATCGGCCCCATGGGAAGCCAGACGTCCACGCGCGGCCCCACGGAGAAGAGCCCGGTCTTGTCCACGGCCGCCGCGGGGAGGCAGAGAAACAGTATAAGGCTTGCTATCAACAAAATACGCAAGATTTTCTCCTGGTCGCTCGAACGGGTCGTAGGGGCGGCCCGTAGGACGAGTCCTCTGCGGCCGCCCGCGAATGATGGCAAACGGCTTTTTCGGGCGGGGACGGAGCCCCGCCCCTACGGAGCTCGGACGGGTTTAGTATAGCACAGCCCGTTTAATACGCCCAGGGACCACCGTTCGGTTCCTGGCCGGCGGGCCTGCCGTATTCCCTTCCCCCGGGGTTAAAAAAAAGAGACTTAACGAGGGGCTATCTCCCCGCCGGGCTTGGGCTTGCCCCTGCCAAGACAAGGGGTTTTGCCGGAGGCATAGCTCGCTACGCTCGGTTCGCCAGAGGCATAGCTCGGTTCGCCGGGGGCGTGGCTCGCTTCGCTCGGTTCGCTCGGTTTAAACCCTTGTGCAAATAATCAAGGGGCTTAAGCCCCTTGTCTTTTTTTAGTTAAGCCCCTAGCCCTTAAACATCGAGGGGACCCGGAGGTCCCCTCGAACGCATTCAGTTACAGGCGCTTAGAAGTAGAGGTTCAGGCCGATGCCGAAAGCGAGGATGTTGACCGTCTGCTCCTCGGTGCTGTAGTCCCAACCCTCGGAATGATCGTCGGGGTCGTGCCAGTCTTTTATCGGCACGGTGACGCCGAAGATGGAGTTCCACTCCACACCCACGTCCACGCTCATCTCGTTGGAGGTGAAGAACTCGCCGCCGGCGCGCAGGTTGACGCCGAACTTGTCGTCGGAGGAGGTGTGGTAGGTGTAGTCGGTGCCGCCCTCATCATTCCCGGTGGCCGTGGTGTAGGCCCAGGAGTAGTAGCCGGCGCCGATCTGGACGTACGGGTCGAAGGGGCTGTAGGGGGAGAGGTTCAACCGGCCGCCCACCTGGAAGGTCACCAGGTAGTAGTTGACGTCCTCATCGTCGAAGGTGTCGCCCCAGAAGTCCTCGTTGAATCCGGCCATGCCGTACCACGCCTCGCCGATGAACTCGAAGTTTTCGGCCAGGCCGTAGCCCACCTTCGCGCCGAAGCCCACGGAGCTGGTGTAGGCGTTGCCGAAGTCGCCCATGGGCATCCAGTAGAACACCCGGCCGCCGATGGACAGCAGGCCGTCCTTGTTCAGAGCGGTGGCGGGCATAATGAGCGCCAGAACCAGAAGAATCGGCAGAAGCTTTTTCACGGTTTCTCCTTTTCTTGAGCCCATTCGGGCAAGCAGACGTGGATAGACCCCTATGGAACCTAAACTGCGACCGGAAAAGATTACGTAAGTTTAGCACAGGGTAGAGTTAATTTCCATTTTTTTTACTTTGTCGCGCCATTCGTTCCCTTTCCCACCGCTGAAAATCGCCGTTCACCCCCGGAATGCCGCGCTTCGCGCCCGCCTCCCCGGCGCCACGGCACCCCGCTTTCCCAGCACCCCGCGTTGTTGACAATCCTCACCACCCCCCCGTAATATGTCCTTTCGCGCCTGTTCCCTCACTGTGCAGAGGTGCCAATCATCCCCGAAATAGACGAGCCCAGGGTGAATCGGGAGGCGGGGCGGACCAAATCGCGGCCCGCGTCCCCGTTCCTCAGCGTCCTGAAGGTGCTCGGCGTCCTCGCCTTTTTGTACCTCTTCATGCTGTCCATCAAACTGATGGGCGATTCTTTCAAGGGGTTCGGCGGCGAGTTCGCCGGGGGGCTGGTCGCGGGCGCGTCCAGCCCCATTGTGGGTCTTTTCGTAGGCATCCTGGCCACCAGCATCATCCAGAGTTCCTCCTGCGTGACCAGCATGCTGGTGGCGTTGGTCGCCACCGGTTCCATGAGCATCGGGGTGGCGGTGCCCATCGTCCTGGGGGCGAACATCGGCACCACCATCACCAACACCATCGTCAGCCTGACCCATATCACCCGGCGGGACGAGTTCCCCCGCGCGTTGGCGGGCGCGACGGTCCACGACATGTTCAACATCTGCTCCGTCCTGGTGCTGATGCCCATCGAATGCCTCTTCCACCCCCTGGAAAAACTCGGGTGCTGGCTGGCCGGGGTCTCCGCGAGCGGCGGAGGTGGCGGCGGAGGCGGGTTCGCCTTCATGAGTCCCGTGAACGCCGTTTTAGACCCCGTTAAAGACTACGTAATCAATCTTACCGGTGAAACATTCTGGTTGTCCCTGGTGATTTCCCTGGTCCTGCTCTTCGTTTCGCTCATGTACCTCGTGAAGCTGATGCGCAGTCTCCTGATCGAGCGGTTCGAGCGGGTCCTCCACGGCTACCTCTTCAAGACGCCGCTCCGGGCCTTCATCCTTGGGCTCCTGTTCACCGCCATCGTCCAATCCAGCTCCGTCACGACCTCCCTGATAGTCCCCCTCGTGGGGGCGGCGCTGTTGACGGTGGAACAGGTTTACCCCTATACTTTAGGGGCGAACGTGGGCACGACGGTCACCGCCCTGTTGGCCGCCCTGGCGGCGGGAGAGACGACCGGTCTCGCGGTGGCCTTCGTCCACATGTTCTTCAACATCTTCGGCATCGCCGTATTCTACCCCCTGCGCGTTGTGCCGCTTACGCTGGCGAAGAAACTCGCGGATCTGGTTCGGAAAAATCGGGCCCTCGCCATCGTGTTCATAGCCGTTATTTTCTTCCTGATTCCCGCCCTGGTCATTTTCGTCTTCAACTAGGGACGCGACCATGTTTAACAGGTTCATGGAGGCCTGGCGGAGCAAGGGGCTCTTGAGCCAGGCCCTGGAAAAGACGCAGGCCATGATCGAGACCGTGGCCAAGACCTATTCCTACGTCCGGGAGTACCTCCTGCGCGGGGTCAAGCCCGACGTGGACATTTATGGGAGGGACCGGTTCGTCAACCACCTCAACCGGGAGATCCGGCGTCTCATCGCCGAGCACCTGGTGGTGAACCCCGGGGACGACCCCATCGCCGGTCTGGTCCTGTTGAACGTGAACATAGACCTGGAGCGGGTGGGCGATTTTACGAAGAACCTTTTCGAGGTGGCCAAGTCGTACGCCGGCCCCATCCTCGAATCGAAGTACCACCGCCTCGCCGAGCTCCTGGACATCGAGGAGCTGGTGATGGAGGACTTCGCGCTCACCCGGAAGGCCTTCGTGGATTTTGACTCCGCGGCCGCCCATCAGGTCTGTGATAATCACCGAAAATTGGCGCCCAAGACCACCGAACTGATCAACGAGCTCTTCGTTTTCACCGGTGTGTCGGTGAAGGACGCGGTGATGGCGGTTTTAGTCTGTCGGTATTCGAAGCGGATCAACGCCCACCTGATGAACGTGGCCTCGACGGTCATCAACCCCTTCGACTGGGTCAGCTACCAGTACGACGGGGACCCCGCGGGATCAAAAGAGCTGGATTAGGAGCGCGCGATGCTTTTAAAGGAGTTGTCCGAGCAGGACATCATCAAGCGGCTGACCGCGATTCTATTGTCTGACAGCCCGTCGCGGATCGCCGAAACGGACACCCTGCGCACCTCCCGCGAGGACAGGCAGCCCTCCAGCGGCAGCGGGCGGTTCAGGCCCCCGCTGATGCGCGGAGTGCGCCTCGGTCCGGGCCACGACGCCGCCGTGGTCACCCCGAACGCCGGGTTCGATCTGGTGGTCACCTGCGACCAGCAGGTCGAGGGCACCCACTTCGACCTCGAGCTCATGGGGGAGGAGGCGGTCGGCCGGAGGGCCTTGGCCGCGGCGGTGAGCGATCTGGCCCCCTTCGGCGCCACGCCGCTCTGGGCCACCATCTCCGTGGCCGCCTCGCCGGAGGTCAAGCTGGAGACCCTCGAACAGGTCTTCCGCGGCCTGGCCTGGGCGGCCGACGAGCTGTCAGCGCCCTTCTCCGGCGGGGACTGGTCAAAGCTGGCCTTCGTCGGCGGCGACCTGGCCACGACCCGGGGGCCCATCTACCTGGACATCTGCGTCATCGGCCAGCGTCCCAGCACCTGGGCGCCCGGAGGCCGGGCGGGGGCGAACCCCGGCGAAACGGTCTACCTGAGCGGTCCCACCGGGATGGCCGCGGGGGGCTTCTGGCTCTTAAAAAACCAGAAAACCACCTTCTCCGGCTCCGAGAAGCTGCGCAAGGCCTTTCTGTGGCCGGAAGTCGAGCTGGAACTCGGCGTCCGGCTCTGGCGCGACACCCGGCTCACCACCTGCGCCGACACCTCCGATTCCCTTTCGGAGCAGCTCCGGCTTCTTGCGGAGGCCTCGGACGTGGGGGTGCAGGTTTCCGAGGACCGCCTGCTTCTGCCACCTACCCTCGTGACGGTCGCCGAAGCCATGGGAGTCGAGCCGGTGCGTCTGGTCATGGGCGGCGGCGAGGATTTCCGGCTGCTGGTTACCGGACCCGAGGGGCTCGAAAGACGCGAGAAGGGCCTCGTTCCCATCGGCAGGGTGCTTCCCCGGGAGGAGGGGGTCCGCCTCCTCGGGCTCGACGGCGTGCGCCGGGAGCTGCCCGGTCCGATGTTCAGCCATTTCGGCGTCGTGACGGAATAGCTTTATGTGCGCGATTACACGCGGGGCGGCTCACTCCGGGCCGTCCCTTCTTGATTGACCTCCGATCCGCCCTGGACTATAATCACCTCAACTTTAAGACTGACATCGAGTTAGCGCAGAGGAATCCACGTGGTCCAAGTCGCCAGCTTCCAGCACGTCGCCAAGCGTTACTCCCGCGGCATCCTGGCGCTCCACGACGTCAACCTCGAGCTCCCCAAGGGGGAGTTCACCTTCCTCACCGGTCCCTCCGGGGCCGGTAAAACCACGTTCCTCAAGCTACTCTTCGGCGAGGAGCGCCCCACGGAGGGCGAGCTCGCGGTCCTGGGCCACGACATGAACCGGCTGAAAATCCGGGATCTGCCCGGGTTGCGGAGGCGGATCGGCGTGGTTTTTCAGGACTTCCGCCTCCTGCCCCGGCGGACCACCGTGGAGAACCTGGACATCGCCCTGCGGATCAGGCGCCTGTCCAAAGACGAGCGCCAGCGGCGCATAGACGCCATCCTGCGCATCGTGGAGCTCGAGGGGCGGGCCGATTCCTTCGCGGAGGAGCTCTCCGGCGGCGAACAGCAGCGCGTCGCCATCGCCCGCGCCATCTCCGGCGACCCCGAGCTGCTCCTGGCAGACGAGCCGACGGGCAACCTGGACCCCGACCTCTCGCAAAAAATAATGGACCTGCTGCGCAAGATAGCCTCACGCGGCACCACGGTCATCGTGGCCACCCACAACTACGAGATGGTCAAGCGCGTAGAGGCCCGCGCCATACACATCGAGTCCGGCCGGGTGCTGGTGCAGTAGCGGACCGTAACCATGTTCGACATCCGACCCTACATCGAGAAGCTGGAGGAGTTCTGCCGGCGGTGGGGAATCACCGAGGTGGCGCTCTTCGGCTCGGCGCTGCGCGACGACTTCGGCCCGGACTCTGATATAGACCTTCTTGCCCGCTTCGAGTCCGGGGTTCACTGGACCATCCTGGACCACGTCCAGATGGAGGACGAGCTGGCGGAAATCTTCGGGCGGAAAGTGGACCTTGTGAACAGGATGGCCGTAGAGGAGAGCGAGAACACCAGGAGGAAAAAGGCCATTTTAGGTACGGCGGAGGTCATCCTTGTACGTTGATGACCCCGCTTACATCGAAGATATCCTTATCGCGGCGCGGAATGCGGATAAGTTCGTCAAAGGCTGTGAATATGAGGACTTCGAAGCTGATTCGATGTGCCAGGCGGCCGTCATCCGCCAGCTCGAACTAATTGGAGAGGCTGTAAAATGCCTCACTGAAGCGTTTCGAGACAGGCACCCCGAAGTTCCGTGGAAGAGGATGGCCGGGATGCGAGACGTTCTGATTCATGGTTATCGGAGGGTAAACGTTTCGGACGTATGGAAAACTGTCAAAGAGTTGATACCGGGGTTGATTGATAAGGCCGAGGCTATCCTCTCCGAGGAAGACTGACCGTGGGCAACCTGGGCTACTACATCCGAGAGGGGTTCTCCGGACTGCGGCGCGGCGGCTCCGGCAGCGCCGGCGCGGTGCTCACCGTCGTCCTCTCCATCCTGGTCCTGGGCGTCGTCCTTTTGGTGGTCCGCAACCTCCAGCTCCTCGTGGAGGAGGCCCGCGCCGAGGTCGAGGTCGAGGCCTACGTAGCCGGCGACCCCGCCCCGACCGAGCTCTCCTACATCGAGACTACCATCACCGGCCTTCCCGGCGCCCTGGCGGTGCGCTACGTGTCCAAGGCCGAGGCCCTGGAGGAGCTACGCGTCATGCTCGGCGACGATTCCTACCTCCTCTCCGAGATAGAGGAAAATCCCCTTCCGGCCTCCTTCCGCCTCACGATGGCCCCGGAGTACCGCACCGACGAGCGGCTGGCCCAGACCGCGGAGCAGCTCGAGCTGGTCCCGGGCGTGACCCGCGTCAGTTACGGGAGGGAGTGGGTGGAATCGCTGTCGGAGATTGTGCGCATCGCGGGGCTCGGGGGGCTGGTCATCGGCGGGGTGCTGGCGTTGGCCTCGGTGCTGGTGGTGGGCAACGCCGTGGCGCTTTCGGTTTACATGCGGCGGGAGGAGATAACCATCCTCAAGGTCGTCGGCGCCACGCACGGCTTCATCCGGCGGCCCTTCGTCGTCGAGGGGTTCCTGGTGGGCATCCTGGGGGGGACGATCGGGGTGGTGCTCGTGTACGTCCTCTACGCCACGGTTGGCAAACTGGTCGGAGCGGAGACGTTCCTGCCCTGGGAGTGGTGGCTGGGGCTGGTGGGCCTGGGCGCGCTCGTCGGCGTCATCGGGAGTTTCTTCGCCGCCGCCGGCCACGTCCACCGCGCGAAGTGATAGTATTTTTCGCTTGAGACAAGGGGTATCGCCGTGCCCGGCGGGGAGATAGCCCCGTGCTTTGTCCATCTGGAACATCGGGGAGGCGGCTCCCCGCTTTTTTTATCCGTTCAACGCCTTCAGTTGTCCCCAGGACAGGCGGACGGTCCCGGCGTCGCCCACCACCGTGACCCGGACCTCGCGCCGGTCCAGCTCCTTCCACACCGCTCCCGCCGGTCCCTCGCAGGCGCCGACGACGAAGACCAGCCGCCGGTCGCCGTTTCGGTCGTCCGGCACGAGGTAGAGATCGGCGTGGTACGCGCCTCGCCCGGTTAAAGCCCGGTCGGTGACGAAGCCGGTCCAGCGGCAGCCCTCCTGTGCGGGATCGTTGAACTCCAGCCAGGCGGTCGAGCTCCGACTGGGATCAAGCCGTCCTGCGGCGTACCCGCCGTACCCTTCGGCCGCGACCGACCAGGCGGAGGGTGTCAGGACGCCGAGGAAGCCGCAGGCCGTTTGGTCGGAGTCGGCCATCACGTGGAGCGTCACGGGGAAGCGCTCCCCGGGCGCAATCCGCGTCGGCGCCTCGATGGAGCTGAAGTCCAGGCAGCCCGCCGCCAGGACCGGGGCCAGCACCGCGCAAACCGAGCGTAGCGAGCTACGCCCCTGGCGAAACGCTTTCACGGTGAACCTCCGAAGGGCAAGGGGCTTAAGCCCCTTGTCTCTTTGAAGACGCTTCTACACCACCGAAACGCGTTTCCCGCGGAAATGGTTCCCCCGGCGCCGCCCTTGACAGGCTCGGGGAGGCCCCGTAAACTTGGCGC
>MFAF01000015.1:16530-24090 GCA_001774505.1 Candidatus Coatesbacteria bacterium RBG_13_66_14
CTTGAACTCCAACGCCCCGGGACCGGTGTTCACCGTGGTCATCCCGCCGCCCAACATCACCGGCTCCCTGCACATGGGCCACGCCCTGAACAACACCATCCAGGACATCACCATCCGCTTCAAAAGGATGCAGGGGTGCAAGGTCCTCTGGCAGCCGGGCACCGACCACGCCGGTATCGCCACCCAGAACAAAGTCGAGCAGGCGCTGGCCGCCGAGGGTCTGACACGGCACGACCTGGGGCGGGAGAAGTTCATCGCCCGCTGCTGGGCCTGGCGCGAGCAGTACGGCCGCGAAATCGTCGAGCAGTTGAGAATCCTGGGGTGCTCCTGCGACTGGGAGCGGGAGCGATTCACCATGGACGAGGGGCTTTCCCGGGCGGTGCGCACCGCCTTCAAAGCCTACTACGACGCGGGGATGATCTACCGCGGCGCGCGCATGGTCAACTGGTGCACCCGCTGCCACACCTCCATTTCCGACCTCGAGGTGGAGTACGAGGACCAGAGTTCCCACCTGTGGTACGTCCGCTATCCCCTGGCCGACGGTTCGGGGGACCTGGTCGTGGCCACCACGCGGCCGGAGACGATGCTGGGCGACACGGCGGTGGCGGTCCATCCCGAGGACGAACGGTACAGGGCCTTCATCGGCCGGGAGGTGGACCTGCCGCTCACCGGGCGGCGCATTCCGGTAATCGCCGACGAGCGCGTGGACCCAGCCTTCGGCACCGGGGCGGTGAAGGTGACCCCGGCCCACGACCCTAACGACCACGAGATGGCCGGGCGGCACGGCCTGAAGAGCCTGGTGGTCATAGACTTCGAGGGGCGGATGACCGCCGAGGCCGGGGCCGGTTACGCGGGGCTCGGGATCGAGGAGTGCCGGAAAAAAGTGGTGGCCGACCTCGACAAGCTGGGCCTCGTGGAGAAAATCGAGGATTACAGCCACTCGGTGGGCACCTGTTACCGCTGCCACGAGACCATCGAGCCGCTGGTGAGCGAGCAGTGGTGGATGGACATGAGCCCCCTGAAGGACGCCGCCATCCGCGTCGTGGAGCGGGGCGAGGTGAAATTCATCCCCGAGCGCTGGACCAAGGTCTACCTCGACTGGATGGAGAACCTGCGGGACTGGAACATCGGCCGCCAGCTCTGGTGGGGCCACCGGATGCCGCTCTGGCGCTGCGACGCCTGCGGGGAAATCGTGGTGGAGACCCAGACGCCCGAGCGGTGCCCGAAGTGCGGCGGGGCGCTGCGCCAGGAAGAGGACGTCCTGGACACCTGGTTCTCCTCGGCGCTCTGGCCGCTCTCGACCCTGGGCTGGCCCGACGACGAGGAGCAGTTGGCAAAACTCTACCCCACCGCCGTCCTCTCCACCGCGCCGGACATCATCTACCTCTGGGTGGCGCGGATGATCATGAGCGGGATGCACTTCCGCGGCGAGAAACCCTTCAGCCACGTGTACCTCCACGCCACCATCCTGGCCCAGGACGGCCGGCGGATGAGTAAATCCCTGGGCACCGGCGTGGATCCGCGCGAGGTGACGGCCGAGTACGGCACCGACGCCCTGCGCTTCACCCTGGTCATCCTCACCGGCCAGGGGCAGTCGGTGCGGCTGTGGGAGGACCGTTTCACCGTGGGGCGCAATTTTGCCAACAAGGTTTGGAACGCCGCCCGCTTCCTTGCGCTCAACCTGACCGGGAGCCGCCTGGCCGAAGCGGCCCCGCTAACCGCCGCCGAGCTGCCCGACGACCGCTATCTCACCCTGGAGGACCGCTGGATCATCTCCCGGCTCGGCCGCATCGCCGGGGAGGTGACCGACGCGCTGGAGGCGTACCGCTTCAACGAGGCGGCGCACCTGGCGTACGAGGCCTTCTGGCACGACTACTGCGACTGGTATCTGGAGCTCATCAAACCGCGCCTCTACGGCGACGACCCCAAGGCCAAAGGGGTGGCGCTCGCGGTGGCGCTCCACGGGATGCGCCTGCTTTTAAAGCTCCTACACCCCATCATGCCCTTCATCACCGAGGAGCTCTTCCACCGCCTGTTCCCCAACGCGCCGGCGGACCTCATGGTCTCGCCCTGGGAAGACCACGAGGACTGGCCGGGGTACGCGGGGGACGAGGCGCACGTGGAGCGGCTGCAGAAGCTGATTGACACCGTGCGCAACATCCGGGGCGAGATGGGCGTCCCGCCCGGGGCCAAGGTGCGGCTCCTGGTGAAGACCACCGACGGCGACCTGGCCGCCCTGGTCAAGGCCCAGGCCGGTTTCTTCGCCAACCTGGCCGGTGTGGAGGAAATCGAGACCGGCCCGGAGGTGGTCAAGCCCAAGGGGGCCGCCGTGGGCGTGGCGGGCGATGTGGAGCTCTACGTCCCGCTGGCCGGGGTGGTGGACTTCTCCGCCGAGCTGGAGCGGTTGTTTAGGGATTTGGACAAGGTCTGTGAGCGGTTGGGCAAGGTGGAGAAAAAGCTAGACGACGCCCAGTTCCGCTCAAAAGCTCCCGTCGAGGTCGTCAAGGGCGAAGAGGAGAAGCGGGACCGCATGGCGGCCGAGATCAAAGCCATGGATAATCATAGTGTCCAGGTTGAAGATTTGTTATACTTATCTTTCAGAGAAGGAGGAGTCATGTCATTCAATTTTCGTAACCTTGATGACTTAACTAGGCAGAAAATGCTTGAGGAAGTGGAGCTTGATATAGAGCGCGGATGTTTGTATATAAGCCCTAGATTGATTGCGGGCGTTGAGGAAAAATACAAAAATCTTCTTGTAGATGCGGTTAAGTATAACGATGAAGAATGGTTAGCAGAGCAAATTGAGAAAATGGGCTTGCTAAAAACCCGTGAAATGTATACTCGAAGCGGAATCACAAGAGAAAGAGCAGTTCCAATTAATGCACATCTCGTTTTAGCTGAAGGTGAGTTTAATCGTTTTTATGTCCGTGCTATTTGTAAGAGAGTTCTGGAGCAAGGACTAAATGTAGTAATTGTCTATAGAGGTAAGATAGTATCAAATCCTAGGCCCGATTCTGAGTCGAAGATAGGTTCTACAATTGATGCAAAAAGTCTCCTCGGTGATTTACGGGATCATCCTGGAGTAGATACTGCACTTGGTTTACCACCAGGGCCTAATTCGGGATTAACAGTTGCACTCCCTGCTTAACCTATAACGGGACAAGTAACCATGAAAGTCTTTATTAGTTGGTCAGGTGCGACTGGTAAAGCAATTGCAGTTGTTTTAAAGGAATGGATACCTTTATTACTCCAAGATGTTGATGTATTTATATCTCCTGACATTGAGAAGGGTGAAGTATGGTTTGGCAAACTTATGAAAATGCTGATTGAATCTAAGTTTGGAATCATTTGTGTAACAGAAGAAAGTTTGGTTTCACCATGGGTTAATTTTGAAGTCGGAGTAATAGCAAGTGTTCAGAAGAAAAATGTTGCACCATTTTTAGTTCATGTTGATGCAAGTTCATTAGCCGATAATCCTTTACATTTATTTCAATATTTAAATAACGATAAAGATAGTATAAAAGAATTAATATTAGATATTAATAATAAATTAGATAATCCTGTCAATGATGGTATTGTAATAAGGCACTTTGAAAGTTATTACCCGGAATTAGAGAGAAAAATCAGTACCATTCTTGAAGAAGAATCTAAAGGAAAAAAAGAAGTAAAAAAAACAATTACAAATGAAATCATCTATAATGAATTAAATAGAATTCGTATGTTATTAAATGAGTTATCAGAAAGAACGCGATATGATTATTTAACAGGTTTAATCACTAGGCCATTGGATAGTACCCATTTAAGTAATGAGGAAATAAATAAAATTGCTGGAGCTATAAGCAAAGGGATTACGCAGGATAAAGCAGATAAATAGCTAACAAATAAAATAACCTTTATTAGGGCGGTCCGACCGCCCCTTCTTTTTATGACCGAAACCCCATACTATCAATTGAATCCGGTCAGGAATCCGGCGGGGGTGACGGGATTGGCCGCGCTTCTGGCACTCTTACGCGCGCCGGAATTGAAGGAGCCCAGGAAATTCCTGGGCCTGGGCGGAACATCGCGGGTCCTTCTGTTCAACACCGAGGGCGACACCGACCCGGAGGGTTTTTCCAAAGTCGTCAGCGACCGGTCTACCACTCCTCTCGGTCAGGCTCCTCGGCCGAATCGCTGAAGAGGTCGTCGGGGGTCATCCCGGCCAGGATCATCTCCCGAAAATCCGTGTAGCTGAAAATCGCCACGCCGTCCGCGCCCGCCGCCCGGACGGCCTCTATGTGCGACCGCACCACGGCCGGGTCCAGCGGCTTCGAACCGTCGTTGTAATTCCGGAGCGCGATGCCGGTGTAAACGAGGCCGTCGCCCGCGTGCGTCACGGCGTCCGTCGTCTGCCGCCCGATCGTCCCCGCGTTGAGTGAGTAGGACATCGGGAGCGCCAGGTCAATCAGCCCTTCCTCCAGCCAGCGCCCCCAATCCTGACACACCCCGTCGTAGGCGTCCCCGGCGCGGTCGGCGAACACCGCCGCCGAGACGATTATTTCCGGGTTGATCTCCCGCGCCTCGCGCTGCACCCGGTCCACGAACTCGGTGACGTTGTCCCGCCGCCAGGCTCTCCACTCCTCGTCCTCCGGGTCGGCGTCCAGGCCGGTCCGCACCCAGTAATCGCTCACGGCGATGGGTGTGAAGCCCATGTCCGGGCCTTCGTAGCGCACGTAATCCAGGTGCAGCCCGTCCACCTCGTAGTTGGACACGATGTCCAGGAGCACCGAGGCGGTGTAGTCGCGCGCCTCGGGGATGCCCGGGTCGAGCCAGGCCCGGTGCCCGACGCCCATCCGGTTCCCCCACCGGTCGCAGGAGACCCACTCGGGGTGGCGGTTGACCACGTGATTCTCGTCCTGGGGGGCGAATCCGCCGGTGACCTCGAAGCAGGTGACCCAGGCGTGGACCGAGAGGCCCCAGGAGTGCCCCTCCTCCACGGCCAGCGCCAGGGGGTCGAAGTCCCCGGGCTGACCCTTCATGTAGATGGAGCGCGGCTCGGGATTGGTGTAGTAGGAGGTGCAGCGGTGGGGGATATACAGGGCGTCGCCGCGGTAGCGTACCTGGACGAAGACGGCGTTGAAGCGGTACTCGGCGGCCTGGATGATTGCGCCGCGGACGTCGGCGTGACTGGTGAGCTCCCAGGCAGGAATCCAGAGCGCACGGCCCTCGACGGCGGGCTCGGTCCCGGCCGCCGCCGAGGTCAGAAGGGCGCTCGCCAATAAAATCGCGGCTGCGCGCTTCACGCCGATGGTCGCAATCCCTCTGTATGGACTGACCCCTGTGCGCCGGACCCGCCGGTGGGTTTAGCAATGTCCGGGGGTAAAAGGCTTAAGCCCTTTGTCTTACCTTGCCTACCGGATTCGCCGGGGGGGGCCTTTTCTAGTACCCCAGGTAGTGGAAGTACTCGGTCAACGTCTCGCAGTTGTGGCGGAGCGAGGCGATGAAATACGCCCCCCGCTCGTGCTGCTCGTCCAGGAAGACGGCGATGGTGGTGGACACCTTGTCGAAGATGTCGTGGATCAGGCAGTCCAGCGCCTCGTTGACCGTTCCGGGGACGCCGAGTATCCCGCGGTCGGTGAGGTCCGCGATCCAGAACGACAGGTCGGCGTTGAGTCGCTCCAGCAGCTCTTTCGTCCGGGGGAAGAGGGCCAGAATCTCCTCTTCGGTCTTCTCGGCCACGATTCCGTAGGCGCGGGTGAGGTCGAAGAGCTCGTTGGCGTACCCCCAGAGCGCGCTCTCGTTGGCCGGCAGTTCGTAATCCTCCGCCGCGACGAGGGTGTGGGGGAGAAACGCGGCGGTGAGGATGGCGATGATCAGGCAGCGTATGTGCATGGTAAAATCCGGGGCAAGGGGTTTAACCGAGCGAACCGAGCGTAGCGAGCTATGCCTCCGGCAAACCGAGCTACGCCTCTGGCGAAACCACTTGTCTCCTTTCATGTCAGGAAGAGCCAGTAGTTCAGGGTGACCAAGCCGATGCCGAGCATAGCCCCGGCCACAATCTCCCTCCAGGTGTGAACGCCGCGACGTATGCGGGCGTCTGCGATGATGAGCGCCAGGAGGAATACGAGCACCGACACCAGCGGGTTCTCGGTCACCAGGGTGACGATGGCGAAGACGGCGAAGCTGACCGCGGAGTGGCCCGAGGGCATCCCCCCGTGGAGCGGCGCCCCGCGTCCGAGGAGAACCTTGCCCAGGATGACCACCACTATCACCAGGGTGAAGCTGATCAGGGTGACGTACTCGGGGCTGCCCTTGACGGCGCGGATGGCCGAGAAGATGTGGGGCTTCAGGTCCTTGAACAGGACCAGATAGCCGACGATGACCGCCGTGATGGCCGCGATGAAAACCGCCCCCGCCGAGATGTCCTTGACGAGCTTGGCCAGGGGGTGGTAAGCGGTGGTCATCAAGTCCAGCGCCTTCTCCACCGCCGTGTTGATGAGCTCCGTCACCAGGACGAAGGCCACAGACAGGATGATGAGGACGAGGTCGCTCCGGTCTATGTTCAAGAAAAGCGACCCGGCGATGACCAGGACGCCGACGAGGAAGTGGACGCGGATGTTGCGCTCGGTTTTGAGGGTGTAGATTATCCCTTCGAGGGCATTGTTGAAGGACTGGGACATCCGGGGCTTCGTCCCGATCGTGCTCCGCCGGCGCTTTCCCGGTTTACCTTTGGGCGCTTCTGCCTCAAAGGGTGCGGTCGGACCGTCGGTCGAACCGTCGGCCGTCCCGCCGGGCGCATTGATATTTTTATTTGCCAGGGGCATAGCTCGGTTCGCCATTCTCTCGTAGGGGCGACCTTTAACGAGTCCTCTGCGGTCGCCCGCGGGCGGGAACAGAGCCCCGCCCCTACGGCTCGGTTAGGCATGACAGGCTTAGAGGAGGGGCTCAAACGTGCCCAGTTCTCAAGCCTGCTTCGTATAGGCGGAAAGCCACTCGTGGTCGGCCGTCAACACCGCCTTGACCATCATCTCTTCCCGCCCCCGTACGTCCGAATCAGAGTATCCCAACAGGTGCAGCACCCCGTGGGCGACGAGGATGGCCAGCTCACGTCCCAGGCTGTGGCCCTCGATCACGGCCTGGCGCACGGCGGCCTCCACGTTCACGAAGACGTCTCCCAGGAGCTCCGGCTCCTCCCCGGGCGGGTCCTCCCCGCCGCCGGGCTGCAGGTCGAAGGCCAGCACGTCGGTGGCCTCGCCCGTCCCGGTGTAAGTCTCGTTGAGCCGGGCCATCTGGACGTCGTCGAAGAGCACGACGGCGATGCTCCGCTCCGGCGCCTCCTCGAGGGTGAGTGTCAGCACCGCCGCCCGCCGTGGCAGCTCGGGGTCTATCCAGACCACCTTCTGGTGGTCGTGTATCAGGACTTCGTAGTTCCGGCTCAACCGCGTTCCCCCGGTTGGCTGTTCTTCAGGCGCGGGACCGGCGTTTGACTAAATGCCGGGTCGCTATACGCTCCGCTCGGTATAACCTTGTAGGGGCGACCCGTAGGACGAGTCCTCTGCGGTCGTCCGCGGGCGTGGGACTTAA
>MFAF01000015.1:24129-30625 GCA_001774505.1 Candidatus Coatesbacteria bacterium RBG_13_66_14
TCTGCTTCGTATCGCCAGGCCGTTATTTACTCCGCTTCACCCGCGGCGAAGCAACTCCCTCAGGCTCCCTCTTCCCCGTTTTCCTCCCCGGTTTCGACGGCGTCCTTGGCCGAAATTTCCTCCGGGTACTCCACCCGGGAGTGGAGGATGCCGGTGAGGGTGCTGGCGAAGGAATCGCTTATGGTCGAAAGGTCGGCCAGGGTGAGGTCGCACTCGGCCAACTGACCGTCCATGAACCGCGAGTTCACGACGTTACGCACCAGGAGGCGGATGGCGGATACGCTCGTGTTCGACAGGGTGCGGCTGGCGCTCTCCACGGCGTCCGCCAGCATGACGATGGCCGTCTCCTTGGACTGTGTCAGGGGGCCCGGGTAGCGGAAGTCGTCCTTGTCGAGGCTCTTGTGCTCGTCCAGGCGGAGCGCCTGCTGGTAGAAGAAGCTGATGAGGCCGGTCCCGTGGTGCTCGGCGATGAAGTCCACAATTCCGCGGGGGAGCCGGTGCCGCTTCGCCAGCTCGATCCCCTCCTTGACGTGGCTCTTGATGACCAGGGTGCTCATCGAGGGCGAGAGGTTCTCGTGCTTGGACGCCTGCTCGGGGTTGTTCTCGGAGAAGTACTCCGGTTTGGTCAGCTTGCCGATGTCGTGGTAGTAGGCTCCCACGCGGGCCAACAGGGCGTTGGCTCCGACGGCCCCCGCCGCCGCCTCGGCCAGGATGCCCACGTTCAGGCTGTGGTAGAAGGTGCCCGGCGCTTCCTGTTTCAGCCGCGCCAGTACGGGCTGGTTCAGGTCGGAAAGCTCCAGGAGCTTGACCGGCGTGGTGACGTGGAAGAGGTTCTCGAAGAGGGGCAGGACGAGGCTGGCCAGGAATACGCCGATGATGGCCCCCACGGTGCCCAGGACGGCGTTGGACAGGGTGGCGGTCCAGGTGTCGGAGACGGAGAGGCCGATGGCGGCGATTATCAACAGCTTGGCCCCGGCCACCTTGAGGGAAATCCAGTAGAGCGAGCTCCGGTGGCGCAGCGTGCTGGCTGAAATAACCGCCGCCAGCCCGCCGGTCAGAAACACGAAGAGGTATCGGACCTCGAAGCCGGTCAGGAGCCCCAAGAGCACGCTCACGACCAGCACGCCGACGACGGCGATGGAGACGTCCAGGAGGGTGGCCAGGAGCACGCCGGCCAGGGCGGCGGGCAGGAGGTACCCGATCTGGGGCACACGCTGGAAGAAGGCCGTGACAAGCGCCTGGGACAGACCGACGGTCAGAATCAGGACCAGGCCGATCAGTATCCAGGACCGCATGTCCGAAAAGGTTTCCCGACGGTACTTATAGAGGAAGAAGCCGAATATGAAGAGGAACACGGCTATTATAGCCGCCCGGCCCAGCGTGACGTAAACGATGCCCTGGCTGGTGCGGAAGGCCTCCAGGGCCTCGAGCTTGCGGTACACCTCCGGGGTGACGACCTCGTGGTCCGTGGCGATTCGTTCGTTCTCGCTCACCCAGAAGGCGACGCGGTCCACCGATGCCTCGGCGGCTTCCAGCCGTTCCCGGGTAGCCTTCTCGTCGAGGTAGATGGTCGGGCGACAGAAGCCCAGGGCGAGGGTCACGAGCTCCTCGGTCAGCGCGGGCGTTGCCAGTCGGGGCTCCAGGAGGTCGGTTATCTCCCCCCGGACCGTCTCGAGGTCGGCGATCTGTGAGTAGTTCAACCCGTAGAAGAGCTCGTCACCGGGGTAGCGCAGGAGGATGCCGTTGGCGATGTCCGCCTCGGAGAGGCGTTTCCGATCCTCGATCACCCCCCCCTTGAACGTATCCTGGAGACTGTAGGGGAGGTTGGCGAGCTCGTCGAAAAGTTCGTCGCTCCTGTCCAGCCTTCTCAAGAGCTCTGTGGAGATGGTGAGGCGGTAGCGTCCCTCCAGGCTTGTCGCCAGGTCTTTGTAACCTTGCGCCTCCGCGCCCCCCGGCTCCTCGAAAGCCTGTTCGAGGTCGTCCATGAGGTTGGCGAACTCGCGCCAACTCCCCTGGAGCTCGTCCTCGGAGTAGACGTAAGCCGAGCGCACCGAGGCGCGTTTTCTCGCGAGCTCCTTCTCGAGCTCCCCCGGGGTTTTCAGCACGGGATATTTGATCGGGCTGATGACGTCCTCGGACGCCACGTCGCCCACCTGGAGGTCGAAGGAGTAGAGCGTCTTCGAGGGGAAGGTCAGCACGGCGAGGACCGTGATGATGCCGGCGCCGACGAGGAACCGTTTGAAAAAGTCGGGCCCGGAGAGTCGGAAGGGCTGGATTTTATTTTCCCGGCTCATTCCTTGGACTCTTTCTCGAAGCGCTCGTAGGCCTCGACGATGCGGGCCACCAGGCCGTGCCGAACGATGTCGGCCTTGGTCAGGTATACGAAGGCGATGCCCTCTATCCCTGCGAGGGTTTTCTGGGCCAGGACCAGCCCGCTCGCCGCCGGGTCGGGGAGGTCAATCTGCGTGATGTCCCCCACCACCGCCGCCCGGCTGTTCTGCCCCAGGCGGGTGAGGAACATCTTCATCTGGTTCTGCGTGCAGTTCTGCGCCTCGTCGAGGATGACGTAGGCGTTGTCCAGGGTGCGGCCGCGCATGTAGGCCAGGGGCACTATCTCGATCACGCCGTGCTCGACGAGGTTGTGGATGCGCTCGCCTTTGAGCATGGCGTATAGGGCGTCGTAGAGGGGCCTCAGGTAGGGCGCGATCTTCTCCTCGGGCGCCCCGGGCAGGTACCCCAGGCTCTCCCCGGCCTCGACCGCCGGACGGGCGAGCACCAGGCGGCTGACCGTCCCGCGGTGGAGGTAGGAGAGCCCCGTCGCCACGGAGAGGAAGGTCTTCCCCGTCCCCGCCGGACCGATGGCCAGGGTGATGTCGTGGGCGAAGAGCGCCTCTATCAAGCTCTTCTGCCCGGCGGTGCGCGGCTTGACGATCCTGCGGGCGCCCACGGGGATGTCGGTGCCCACGACCTCGTCGAAGCCCTGCCGCCGGTGGGCCGGTTCCTCGAGGTTGGCCACCGCCGCCCGGACTTCGGCCTCGGTCACGGTGTGGCCCCCAGCCGCCGCCAGCGCCAGGTGGGTTAAAAGGTTGCCGGCGGCCGCCACCACGTCCGCGTCGCCGCTCAGGGTGGCCCGGTCGTCCCGCAGAACCAGGCGCACGCCGGTGAGCTCCTCCAGCAGGCGCAGGTTGGCGTCCGCGGGTCCGCAGAGCTCGGCGTAGCGCCCGTTCAGGTCTAAATCCAGGGTCGTCGTCCGCACGGTCTTTTTCAGGCGTTGGTTTCGCGCCGGGGCGGACCCCGGCACGCGATGCGACTTCGCCCCAGGAATGAGCCGGGGCCGATGCTGCGCGTGAATTATACCCCAGGGCCGCGGGATAGGCAACCGACGGGGGCTTTACTCTTGGGAGGCGGGGTCGGGGAGGCTTTCGAGGCGGCGGCGCGCGCGCCTTTTCAGGTACGCCCCGACCGCCTTATATCCCAGGAAGTAGAACACCAGGGCCAGCCCGACGGCCAGGACGGTGTTGCCTGCCAGGTAGGTCCAGACGACGTCGCCGGCGGCGTACCAGATCCGCCCCTCGTCAAGCATCTGCGCCAGACCGCCTACCTCCACGCCGGTGAGCCAGGAGCCCAAGGTGAAGGACAGGCCCCAGAAGAAGGGGGAGGTGACGGGGTTCATGATGGCCGAGCCGACGACGGCCGAGACCTTGGAGAAGCGGAAGAGGAACGCCAGGCCGAGGGCCAGGAGCGCCCCCAGGCCGAAGGTGGGGAAGATGCCGATGAAGACGCCCACGGCCAGACCCAGGGCCGCTTTGTGCGGTGAGGTGTCGGAGCGCAGGAAGCGGAGGTACTGGAGCCGGAGCCAGCGCCGTGCTCGCTGCCAAAGGTTCGCGCCCTTGAGGCGCCTGGATTTTTTCTTCTCGGTCACGTCAGAAAGGGCTCGTCGTGGAGCCCCGCGGTTGTGGTTCGGACGGCGGATTTACCTATTCCCCGGGCGTGGTCACCGAATGGCACGCCGTGCAGTCGGAGCCCTGGACGCCGTAGAGGCCGTGCACGTCTCCGTCCGCATTGGTGAAGAGGCAGTTGATCCCGCCCACCCCGGTCTCGGTGACCGCCTCGTGACAGACCAGGCAATCCCGTCCGCCCAGCGGCGGATGCTCGCCCACCAGCCCCATGTCGGGGTATTCCGCCAAAACTTCGGACGCGCCGCCGCGCTGGAAGCCGAACTCGTGGCAGCGGTAGCAGGTGCTCATCGGCAGGGATGGGTGTACCTCGGCCGACGGTGTCCGGCGGTAGGGGAAGACGTAGCGGTCGCCGCCGGCGCGCATCATTTCCATGCGCGTATCCCCCGGCGTCACGGCGTCGGCCTTGGGCGCGTGGGGGTTGTGGCAATCGGAGCAGCGATGGGTGCCGGGGAAAAGGCCGGCGGGGGTCGTCTCGCCCTCGGGTGAAACCCGCTCCTCGGCGTGCCAGTAGTAGTTCACCAGCTTGGGGTGGTCCAGGTGGCACGTCATGCAGTTCGCGTCGGGCACCGCCCCGTGAGCGGCGACGCCCAGCGGGTTCCGCGGACCGTCCCAATATCCGTGGCAGCGGTAGCAGAGCCCCCACTCGGCTCCCGGCGTGTTGTTGGAGCCCTGGGGAACGGCGAAGAAGCCGTAGGCCGCGTAGAGGCCGAGCCAGCCCAGGATGAACAGGCCGCCGAGGACGGCCGTCACCCGCTTCGCCTTGACCGTCCGGCGGTCGCCCGGGTCCAGGCGGGGGATGAAGAACAACAGGATGACGAAGCCCACGGCGAGGCCGATGCCGACGGCCACCAGCCAGCCTGGCAGGACGCCCAGGCTGTGGAAGATGAAGCTCTCGGGCCGGCCTTCACCTGAAGGGTCGGCGGCGGGCCCGGCGACCCCGGGCCAGATCAGGGCGGCGACGACCAGGAGTACCACCAGGATCAGCCCTACCAGGAGCTCGAACATGGCGAAGTCCGGGAAAAAGGGCTTATCCTTGGGCGGCTCCTTCGCCTTGCGCTTGAAGATTTTCAGTGTTTTCGCCATCGGATTACAGTGGTTCGGCGATGCCCTGGCGCCGGATCATCACGAAATGGAACAGGAGCAGGACGAAAATAACCAGGGGCAGCACGATCACGTGGTTGTCGAAGAAAAACCCCAGCGCCTCCCCGCCCACCGGCGTCACGCTGGTGACGATCCCGGCGAGGAGGTCGCCCACGAGGGGCACCTGTTTGAGCGCCCCGACGATGGCGGAAGCGATCTCGAACCCCCGCTGGTCCCAGGGGAGGACGAAGCCGGAGACGTAGAACCCGGCGGTGGTGACCAGGAGCAGCACGCCGGCGATCCAGTTCAGCTCGCGCGGCTTCTTGTAGGCCCCGGTGAGGAAGACGCGGACCATGTGCGCGACGATGAGCACCATCATCACGTTGGCGGCCCAGTGGTGGATGCCCCGGACGAGCCAACCCAGCCACACGTCGTTCATTATATAGCCGATGGACTCCGCCGCACCCTCTGGCGTGGGCCGGTAGTGCTGGAGGAGGATGAGCCCGGTGACCACCAGGACCAGGAAGGTGACCAGGGTCAGCCCGCCGAGGCAGTAGTACCACTTCCGGGCCCAGGGGTGGACCGGCTTGCGCATAGCCTCGACGACCCAGCCCTTCAGCCGGACGCGCTCGTCGAGCCACTTCAGCCAACGGCTGTCGCCGATTTTCTTGCGGGTCGCTTCGGACATGATTACCTGTCGGAAGGCAAGGGGTTTTCCCTTCGGGCGCAGATATGCCAGAGGCGTAGCTCGGTTCGCCATGCAGTGGCGACCCGCAGGACGAGTCCTCTGCGGTCGCCCGCGGGCGCGGGACTTAAGCCCCGCCCCTACGGCTCGTTTAAACCCCTTGTCTCAGAACGAGTCGAAGAACGTTTCCCAGCCGGCGTCCTCGCGCATCACGCGGAAAGCGCCCGTCCCGTCCAGCGCCGTGATGTAGTAGCGGTCCTCGTTCTCGTGGACCAGGGATCCCGCCTCGAAGGGCGGTTCGCCGGGGAAGGGTTCCCCCAGGGTGACGTAGCCGCCACCCTCGTCTGAATACACCTGTCCCGCCCCGTTTATGACCATGACGAAGACGTTCAGTGACTCCGGCTCGTAGAAGCCGGTCACGGAATACGGCGCGACCGCGGTGTCGTGCATGACCGCGTGGATTTCCCAGCCATCGTCGAAGCGCGTGTAGAGCGCACCTTCGGCATCCACGGCCAGGAAGAGGGTTACGCCGGTCGGGGCGTAGTGCAGGACGTCCAGGTCGTAGGGCGGCGTCCCGATGATGGGGTCCGCGGCGGTCTCCCAGACCTCGCCGTACCGCCAGAGCCGCCCTCCCGAGTCGAGGGCGTACAGCTCCACCGCGCCGTCGGCCCCGGCGTAGCCCCCGATGCGATAGGGGGCCTCCCCGGGGAGGGCGTCCCCCTCAGGCCGCCACTCGCCGTCGCCGACCTCGTAGAGTCGGCCCGCCCCGTCC
>MFAF01000015.1:30634-30855 GCA_001774505.1 Candidatus Coatesbacteria bacterium RBG_13_66_14
CGCTGAGCCCCGCGGAAAGGGCCGGCACCGCGGAGGTCACTACGAGCAGGATGAAAATACTGGTTGAGTTCAATCGCATGGTCCGTCGAACCTCGTCAGAAGGTGTCGCAGAGCGTTATCCATTCTCCGTCGGTCTTCAGGAGAAAAACTGCTCCGTTGGAGTCCACGGCGAAAACCCTGGACGTGCCGCGGTCCACTACCCAGTAAACGGCCAGGTCCCG
>MFAF01000016.1:0-19675 GCA_001774505.1 Candidatus Coatesbacteria bacterium RBG_13_66_14
CAAGAAGACGCACCAGGGCAAGCTGGAGCTCACCAAGTACTGCCCGTGGGACCGTGAGCGGACGGTTCACCGCGAGGCCAAACCCTAGCCCGCTCCCGGCCCCGCCGCGGGTCGCGGTCAGCCGTCGGCGCGCCGACCGCCGCGGATGGTGCCGGGTCGTCCGACTGAAGCCGTCGTAAAAGATAGGCCAGTAGCTCTAATGGTAGAGCGGCGGACTCCAAATCCGCAAGTTGGGGGTTCGAGTCCCTCCTGGCCTGCCACTCCGGACGCCGCCGATCGAGGTGGGTGTCCCCGCGCCCGAGAGAGATATGTTTGACAGGATAAAAAGGTTCATCCGCGAGACGAGGGTCGAGCTCTCCAAGGTCACCTGGCCCACGCGGCGGGAGGTCTTCTCCTCCACCCTGATCATCATCGCCATGAGCGCCTTTCTGGCCGTGCTCATCGGGGTGTTCGATTTCGGGATGTCCAAGCTCATAGACTGGATCCTGAGCCAACGCTGAGCTGATATGACCGACGAGACCGAAAGACCGATCGAGGGGGACACCGCGCTCGAGGCGACCGAAGAGGCCGCCGTCGAGACCGGTCCGCGCACGCACACCGCCGAGGGCAAGAAGCTCTTCTGGTACGCGGTTTACGTGTACTCGGGCCACGAGAAGAAGGTGCTGGGCAACCTGCGGCGCAGGATAGAGCTCTCCGACATCACCCGCCTCTTCGGAGAGGTCGTGGTGCCCTCGGAGGACGTGCTCGTCCAGCGTTCCGGTCGCAGCGCGAAGACGACGCGCCCCTACTTCCCGGGCTACGTCATCTTCCAGATGGTCGGCCGGGACCACGAGCTGGAGAAGGCCGACGACCGAGACTTCATCGAGGTGACCAACCTGGTCATCAGCACGCCGGGCGTGCGGGGTTTCGTGGGCGGACGACGCGATCCCGCCCCCCTGGATTCGGACGAGGTGACGCGCATCCTCCACACCGAGGAGTCGAAGACCGAGCGGATCAAGGACGTCCCCTTCTCCTCGGGCGACCAGGTGCGGATCACCGACGGGCCCTTCGCCAACTTCGACGGAATCGTCGAGGAAGTCATGGTGGACCGCCACAAGGTCCACGTAGCCGTCACGGTTTTCGGCCGGTCCACGCAGATCGAGATAGACATCGCCCACCTCGCAAAGACGTAGGCTGGCCGTTGAAATTCTTAGGGGGTGTGTCTGGCATCCCCCAGCCGCCGGGGGCATCCCCGACGGGTCTCCGGGACGGCGTCTCTCGCGCCGCCGCCGGGGCAAACGGGCTCGGACCATGGGGGACGCCCCGGGGTCGGGTCGAAACCTCAAGTGAAAAGGCATGGCTAAGAAAAAGGTTCTGGCGGTGATCAAGCTCCAGTGTCCCGCCGGCGCGGCCACTCCGGCGCCGCCGGTCGGACCGGCGTTGGGCCAGTACGGCATCAACATCGGCGAGTTCTGCAAGGTCTTCAACTCCCAGACCGCCGATCAGGCCGGCCTGGTGATCCCCGCGTTGATCACCATCTACGCCGACCGGAGCTTCACCTTCGAGCTCAAGACCCCCCCCGCGGCCGTCTTGATCAAAAAATACGTGATGCTGGCCAAGGGTTCGGGCGAGCCGAACCGTGAGAAGGTGGGATCGCTCACCCAGGCCCAGCTTCGCAAGATCGCCGAGATCAAGATGCCCGACAGCAACTGCCACACTATCGAGGCCTGCATGGAGATGGTGGCGGGTACGGCGCGGTCCATGGGGGTGACGATCGAGGGGTGATTCCCCTTCGGGCGCGTACGGCGCGTACACCGCCCGGGCCGAGACGACGATGCCGCGGACCCGACCCCTCGGAGTCCGCTCGAGGAGATCCAATGCCCATCGGCAAGAGGATGCGGGAGATGCGGGGGAAGGTTCCCGAGGAACCTATCCTTCTACGGGACGCCCTGGCGCTGGTCAAACAGATGGCGGTCGAGAAGTTCGACGCCACCTGTGACATGGCGATCCGGTTGGGCGTTGACCCGCGCAAGGCCGAGGAGAACATCCGCGGTTCCTGCCCGGCTCCGGCCGGGTTGGGGCGCAAGGTCACGGTCCTGGCTTTCGTCGGCGGCGAGAAGCTGCAGGAGGCCAAGGACGCCGGCGCCGACATCATCGGCGACGAGGAGATCATAGAGAAAATCCAGAACGGCTGGCTCGAGTTCGACAAGGTCGTCGCCACGCCGGATCAGATGAAATCTCTGGCCAAGCTGGGGCGGGTCCTGGGCCCGAAGAAGCTGATGCCCTCCCCCAAGGACGGCACGGTGTCCTTCGAGATAAGCCAGGCCATCGCTCTATTGAAAACCGGCCAGATAAACTTCCGCGTGGACAAGGCCGGCATAGTGCACGCCCAGGTCGGCAAGGTCTCCTTCGACGTGGACGCGCTCTACCGCAACGCGATGAGTCTGATGGAGACGCTCGTCCGCCTGCGGCCGGCATCGGTCAAGGGCCGGTACATAAAGAGTATCCACGTCTCGAGCACCATGGGGCCCAGCGTGAAGGTAGACCCGAAGGTCGTCGTGGACGAGACACGCGTGGCTTAAAACAAGGTTTGGCAGAGGCGTAGGGGCGGGGCTTAAGCGCCGGCGGGTGACCGCAGAGGACTCGTCCTACGGGTCGCCCCTACACCATCCAAATGAGGAGTGCAGGTGACCCGCGAGGAGAAGAGAACCGTCGTTGCCGAGCTGACCCAGACGCTCTCGGCGGCCGACTGCGCCCTCTTCGTCAACATGATCGGCCAGACCGTGGCCGAGACGACGGAGCTGCGGAGGCGGGTGCGCGGCAGCGACTCAAGTTTGCGACAGGTCAAGAACACGTTGACCAGGCTGGCCCTGACCGAGCTCGGGCGCGAGGCGGCCCTTCACCTCCTGGACGGACCCACGGCGTTGGCCACGACGGCGCACCCCGTCGAGCTGTCCCGGGCGCTGGTCGCTTTCACCAAGGATTACGAGGACAAGCTCCAGATCCGGGGCGGCTGGCTCTTCGACAAGATACTCGACTCCCAGGGTGTCGTGGAGCTGTCCAAGTGCCCGCCCATGCCCGAGATGCGCGCCAGGACCCTGGGGCTCTTTACGGCGCCCATGGCGAATTTCCTCAGCCTTTTGAGCCAGGTTCCCGCCAAGTTCGTGCGCGTGCTCGCGGCCAAGGCCGCCCGGGAGGGTTAAAGGGACGAAGTTGCGCCCTGGTTGAGATCGTGCCGGATGGTGAAAAACGAAGTAACGCGAAGCGAAACGAAGTGACGCGAAGCGAAACGAAGTAACGCGAAGCGAAACGAAGTAACGCGAAGCGAAACGAAGTGACTCGAAGCGAAACGCTTTTATTTTGCGAAGGAGCGAAAGATGAAGAAAGAGGAAATCAAAGAGGCCCTGGGCAAGATGACCGTCGTTGAGCTTGCCGAGCTGGTCAAGGAGCTCGAACAGGAGTGGGGCGTCACCGCCGCCGCTCCCGTCGCCGTTGCGGCCGCTTCGGGCGCCGCGGCCGGCGCGGCCGACACCGAGGAGGAGAAGACCGAGTTCAACGTCATCCTCTCCAGCTTCGGCGACAAGAAGATCCAGGTCATCAAGGAGATTCGGGCGATAACCGGCCTCGGTCTCCAGGCGGCCAAGGAGCTCGTGGAGGGCGTACCCTCGACGGTCAAGGAGGGTGTCGAGAAGGAAGAGGCCGTCAAGATCAAGGAACAGATCGAGGGTGCCGGGGGCATCGTCGAGATCAAGTAACGGTCGGAGGTCGGGCGCGCCCGGTTCTTCGGGCGCGCCTTCTGGCCGTTGCATGCCTTATTTTTGAACGCAAGAGTTTATAAAACCTTCACTTATAATTTCAGGCACGGATAATGCTAAAAATCTGGTCAAACGGACCAGATTTGTGTATAATACACCGCTTGTGCGGAAGGGGAATCCCGACTAGGGCCCGCGAACCGAGCGCAGAGATCTATGCCCCCGGCGAAACTCCGGTAATGTTTCGGCACGAACACGGCTGATGGTAAAAGCGGGCCGATTGGGGATTTATGCTTAACGGGGGATGGCCGGCGAGCCATGCCACCGCCTTGGGTCGAATCCATCGGGCTGACTGAACACCGCCAGGCCCCGGGACGTGCGACGCAAGCCGCATCCGGGGCTCTGGGTTTACGCCCGCCTTCCGTGCGCCTTCCTACAGGGTCCGAGTAGTCCCTGTCCCTCACCCGCGCTCCACCAGTGGTTACAAACCGAGCGAACCGAGCGAAGCGAGCTACGCCCCCGGCGAACCGAGCTATGCGAAGCAAACCGAGCTACGCCTCTAGCGAATAACTTGGGAGAGCCCATGCCCGAGAAGACCCCGGCCCGTGCGACCGACGGTAAGTCTGCGTCCAAAGGGTCCCCCTCGACCGTAGGCGCAGAGCGACCGAAGGGAAAAGCTTACCACGGAAAAAAGGGTAAGTACCCACGCACCCACCGCACATCCTACGCCAAGCTCCCCATCGCCATGGAGCTGCCCAACCTTTTGCAGGTGCAGCGCGACAGCTTCAACAACTTCCTGCAGCAGGGCGTCCCGGCGTCCAAACGCTTCCGTCAGGGCCTGCAGTACGCCTTCGAGCGCGTGTTCCCCATCGAGGATCCCTCCGGCGTCTTCCGCCTCGAGTTCGTGCGCTACAAGCTCGACCTGCCCAAGTACGAGGTCGAGGAGTGCAAGGACCGGGACATGACCTACGGGGCTCCACTGAAGGTCACCTTCCGCCTCGACGTGTACTCGGTTGACCGCAAACGCAAAGAGGACCGCCAGCTCATTGACAAGCGGGAGGAGACGCTCTACCTGGGCGAGCTGCCGATGATGACCGACTCCGGCACGTTCATCATCAACGGCGCGGAGCGGGTCGTGGTCAGCCAGCTCCACCGCTCACCCGGCGTCTTCTTCAAGGAGGACCAGCAGCCCGGGGGACGCAAGCTTTACTCCTCCAGGATCATCCCCGTCCGCGGCTCGTGGCTGGACTTCTCCATAGACGCCAACGACGTGATGTACCTCTCCATTGACCGCAAGCGCAAGATGCTCATCACCACCTTCCTGCGGGCGCTGGGCTACGCGTCGAACGCGGAAATCCTGGCGATTTACGCCTCGGGCGACCCCATCCCCATCAGGGACTCCAAGCGGATCGTCGGTGGCGCCCTGGCCACCAAAATCTTCGATCCCCAATCCAAGAACCCCGACGACGTGCTGTTCGAGTACGGGACGCGGATTGACGAAGATGTCTACCGGACCCTGGCCGAGGTGGGGGTCCGCCACGTCCGTCTGCTGCCCGACCTGGTGCCGATCACCGACAGCGCGCGGCTCCTGGGAGCCATCTCCCTCGAGGACGTCATTGACATGAGCTCCGGCGAGCTCATGGTCGAGGCCGACCGCGAGATCACCCCGGAGATATTCACCCAGCTCGCCGATGCGGGCATCGAGGCGGTAAGGGTCATCCCCGAGCCGGACACCATTTGGTTCTCCGTCATCCGCAACACCCTGGAGAAGGACTCCATGCCCTCCAAGGTGGAGTCGGCCCTGCGCGTATACACCCTGCTGCGCCCCGGGGAGCCGCCCAACACCGAGGCGGCGGTGAAGTTTTTCAACACCCTGTTCTTCAACGTGCGCCGCTACGACCTGGGCAACGTGGGCCGCAAGAAGCTCAACGACAAGCTGAAGATGAGCCTGCCCCTGGAAGAGCACCGCCTCGACCGGGACGACATCATCGAGACCTGCCGCTACCTGTTGAAGCTGCGGGGCGGGGATTCGTCCGCATCCACGGACGACATTGACCACCTGGGGAACCGGATAGTGCTCAGCGTGGGCGAGCTCCTGGAGGACGTATGCCACGTGGGCATCGCCCGCCTGGAGCGCGTGGCCCGAGACCGCATGGCCGTCCAGGAACCGGGCCGGTGCATGCCCAGTGACCTCATCAACTCCAAGCCGCTCACGGGGGCCATAAAGGAGTTCTTCGGCTCCTCGGCCCTGTCGCAGTTCATGGACCAGGTCAATCCGCTTTCAGAGCTGACTCACAAGAGGCGTGTTTCGGCTCTGGGCCCCGGCGGCCTCTCGCGCGACCGCGCCACCTTCGAGGTGCGCGACGTCCACTACACCCACTACGGGCGCCTGTGCCCCATCGAGACCCCGGAGGGGCCGAACATCGGCTTGATCAGCTCCCTTTCCACCTACGCCCGCATCAACTCCTTCGGCCTCATCGAGACCCCCTACCGGCGCGTGGTGAACGGGGATGTGGGCAACGAGATAGAGTACCTCTCGGCGGACGAGGAGGAGAACCTGATCGTCGCCCAGGCCAACGTGAAGGTGGACAAGGAGGGGCGGATCACGGACAGCCTGGTCCTCGCCCGTTTCCAGAGCGAGTTCATCCGCGTCAAGCCCACCGAGGTCACCTACATGGACGTGAGCCCGAAGCAGGTGATCAGCATCTCCACCTCCCTCATCCCCTTCCTGGAGCACGACGACGCCAACCGGGCCCTGATGGGCTCCAACATGCAGCGCCAGGCGGTGCCCCTCATGACCACCGAGCCCCCATTGGTCGGCACCGGCGTGGAGGAGATCGCCGCCCGGGACTCGGGGGTCCTGATCATTGCCCGGCGACCCGGAGCCGTGGCCTACGTCTGTGCCACCCGGATCGAGGTCGAGACCAAGGACGTGGACGAGTACACCGGACTTTTCGAGCGCGATGTGTACGAGCTAAAGCGCTACGTGCGCTCGAACCAGGACACCTGCATCAACCAGAAGCCCATCGTATCCACGGGCCAGAAGGTGAAGGTGGGGGACGTGCTGGCCGACGGCCAGGCCACGGCCGGCGGTGAGCTGGGCCTGGGGTGCAACGTCCTGGTAGCCTTCATCCCCTGGTACGGCTACAACTACGAGGACGCCATCATCATCTCCGAGGAGCTGGTGCAGAACGACAACTTCACCTCCATCCACATCGAGGAGTACGAGATAGAGTGCCGGGAGACCAACCTCGGCCGCGAGGAGATCACCGCGGACATCCCCAACGTCTCGGCCGACAGCCTGCGCAACCTGGACGAAGGGGGGATCATCCGCGTCGGCGCCAGCGTGAAGCCCGGCGACATCCTCGTCGGCAAGGTCGCCCCCAAGGGCGAGACCGAGCTGACCCCCGAGGAGAGCCTGCTGCGGGCCATCTTCGGCGAGAAGGCCAAGGACGTCCGCGACGCCTCCCTCAAGGCGCCTCCCGGGCTGGAGGGCAAGATAATCGGCGTCAAGACCTTCTCCCGAAAATCCAAAGAACGCTCGGACCACCTCACCGAGAACGAGCTCGACTCCATCGAGGATTACAAACGGTACAAGGAGGAGGAGCTGGCGCGCCTGGAGAAGGAGGAGGGGTACGCCCTCAAGCGGCTCCTCGTCGAGAAGTGGCCCAAGATGAAGGCCACCGAGGCCCGCGCCAAGGCCCAGGACATCGTGGACGAGCTCGTGGAGGTGGACGCCGACTTCGCCGAGCGTATCGTGGACACCCTGGACCGGTACGAGGAGATGAAGGCCAGGGTGGACCTGCAGACAAAGATAAAGATAGACCGCATCGAGCGCGGCGACGAGCTTCCCCCGGGCATCTACTCCATCGTCAAGGTGTACGTGGCACGCAAGAGCCGCCTCTCCGTGGGCGACAAGATGGCCGGGCGCCACGGGAACAAGGGCGTCGTATCCATCGTCGTGCCCCAGGAGGACATGCCCTACATGCCCGACGGGACGCCCATTCAGATGGTGCTGAACCCCCTGGGGGTGCCCTCCCGCATGAACGTGGGGCAAATCATGGAGACGCACCTCGGATGGGCGGCGCACGAGCTCGGACGCCACGTGGCCACGCCGGTATTCGAGGGGGCCACCGAGGAAGAGGTGAAGGAGCTGCTCCGGGAGGCCGGGCTGCCCGAGAACGGCAAGAGCGTGCTCTACGACGGAAAGAACGGGGAGCCCTTCGACTCCCCCGTCACCGTGGGCTACATGTACATGATGAAGCTTTCCCACCTGGCCGAGGAGAAGATACACGCGCGTTCCATCGGCCCGTACTCCCTCGTCACCCAGCAGCCCCTGGGCGGCCGGGCGCAGATGGGCGGGCAGCGGTTCGGCGAGATGGAGGTCTGGGCCATCGAGGCCTACGGCGCAGCGCACACACTGCGGGAGCTTCTCACCGTCAAGTCCGACGACGTGCCGGGACGGTCGAAGATGTACGAGGCCATCGTCAAGGGCGAGAACACGCCCGAACCCGGCATACCCGAGAGCTTCAACGTGCTGCGGCGCGAGCTGATGGGACTCTGCCTGGACATGCAACTGGAGGAGTGACCCGCCGGGGACCCAGTGCGCCGTTCGGGATAGAGGATGAAGAGTGGATGCGGCACCCAACGCGACCGGCGAACTGGCGTCGAGGTTCGACCTACGACGCTGCACCCGGTGCATCTTTCCCGACAGCCTGCCGGGGATAGCATTTTCCGACGACGGGACGTGCAACCACTGCCGAACGTACAAAGCGCCAGAAGTGCTCGGTGAGGATGAGCTGAGGAAAATAATCGAGGGGGTCCGGGGGAGGTTCGCCTTCGACTGCATCGTGCCGTTGAGCGGCGGGCGGGACAGCGCATACGTGCTGTACATGGCGAAACGACATTTCGGGCTGCGGACCCTGGCCGTCAACTTCGACAACGAGTTTCAGACCCCCCAGGCGAAGGCGAATATACTGGCGGCGTGCGGTATCCTGGACGTACCGCTCGTGACGTACCGTTCGCGGTGGGGCACCGGCAAAAAAACGGTGCACTACGCCATCCGGGCCGCGCTGGACGGCGGTATCCGTGCGATGGCTGACTGTTTCTGCAACGCATGCTCCTACGGATACCGGGCCTGCTGCTACATCGCCGCCGAGAAATTCAACGTACCCCTGATACTGTGGGGGGAATCCGCGGGCGAGTACACCCAACCCATGACCGACGAGCATCTGAGGTTGGGGCTGACCGCAAGGATTAGGAAGCAGTTCAGCGGTGCCGGCCTGTTATACCGGTTGAACCTGTACCGCCAGCGGCTCGAGTTTCCGGTCCGGGGGAATTTCTGGCGCAATCTGGCCCTGCTGGCCCCCAGGCTAAAACGCGCCGATACGCGGGAAATCGCCTTCTTCGACTACGTGCCCTGGAACCGGGACCTCCTCAAGCGAACGATAACCCGCGAACTGGGGTGGAAGAAGCCCGATGATTCGGTCTCGACCTGGCGTATAGACTGCAAGCTGGACCGTTTGGTCACGTTCTGCTACTACAACATCTTCGGGTGCAGCAAGCACTGCTTCGGGTACCACAACATGATAAACGACCGTCAGATGAGCCGGGAGAAGGCACTGGGACAAGAGCTGAGGGCCTGCTCGATCCCGGGCGCCGAGCTCAAGGAGCTGCTCGCGGGGGACATAGAATTGCGGCCCGACGAAGTAGAGCGGATAATCGGATTCTCCCGCAAACACTGAGGTCGGCTCGCACGGTCGAAGGTATTACACGCGTTCGTTATTGAAATATAGTTCGGAGTCAAACGTATCCGATGGTAACAGAAGAGTTTAAAAAACATCAGGCGTCATCCCGCACACGGTTTCAATCCCTCGTTCCCACCGAGGTTTATAGATGAGCTACACGGCCATATCGCCCTTTCAACCCGCGAAGACGGCCCGCTTCAACAAGATACGCATCACCATGGCCTCGCCGGAGACGATCCGCTCCTGGTCCAACGGCGAGGTGAAGAAGGCGGAGACCATCAACTACCGCACCCTGCGCGCGGAGAAGGACGGTCTCTTCTGCGAGCGTATCTTCGGGCCCACCCGCGACTGGGAGTGTTTCTGCGGCAAGTACAAACGGGTGAAGAACAAGGGGGTCATCTGCGACCGCTGCGGCGTCGAGGTGACGCTGGCCAAGGTCCGGCGGGAGCGGTTGGGGCACATCGAGCTCGAGGTGCCGGTGGCCCACATCTGGTACGTCAAGGGCACCCCGAGCCGGGTGGCCACCCTGTTGAACATCTCCACCCGGGACCTGGAACGGGTGCTCTACTACGAGAGCTATATCGTCACCGACCCCGGCTCGACGCCCCTTTCGTACAAGCAGCTCCTGACCGAAGAGCAGTACCAGAAGGCGCGGGCGGCCTTCAGCTACGACTTCGAGGCCGACATGGGGGCCGGTGTCATCCGCGAGATGCTCACCGCCATAGACCTCGAGGACCTGGTGACCGACCTGCGGAGCGAGCTGGAGGCTGCGTCCTCGAAGCAGGCCAGGCACAGCATCCTCAAGCGGCTGGCCATCTCCGAGGCCTTCCGCAAGAGCGGCAACCGGCCCGAGTGGATGATCCTCGACGTCATTCCGGTGATACCGCCCGAGCTGCGGCCCCTGGTCCCCCTGGACGGGGGGCGCTTCGCCACCAGCGACCTGAACGACCTCTACCGCTCGGTGATCCACCGCAACAACCGCCTTCGCCGCCTGAAAGAGCTCTCGGCCCCGGCTGTCATCCTGCGCAACGAGAAGCGGATGCTGCAGGAAGCCGTGGACGCGCTCTTCGACAACGGGCGTCGCGGGCGCGCCGTGCGCGGCTCCGGCAACCGGCCCCTCAAGTCCCTCTCCCACACGGTCAAGGGCAAGATGGGCCGTTTCCGCCAAAACCTGCTGGGCAAGCGCGTGGACTACTCCGGCCGCTCGGTCATCGTCGTCGGCCCGGAGCTCAAGCTCCACCAGTGCGGCGTCCCGAAGCGGATGGCCCTCGAGCTCTTCCGCCCCTTCGTCATCATGCGTCTCGAGCAGGCGGGCATCGTCCACACCGTCAAGAGCGCCCGCAAGCTCCTGGACCAGGTCTCGCCCGAGGTGTGGGACATCCTCGAGGAAATCATCCAGGACCACCCCGTAATACTCAATCGCGCCCCGACCCTGCACCGCCTCGGCATCCAGGCCTTCCAGCCGGTACTTGTCGAGGGCGAGGCGATCCGCATCCACCCCCTGGTGTGCACCGCGTTCAACGCGGACTTCGACGGCGACCAGATGGCGGTCCACGTGCCGCTCTCCGTGGAGAGCCAGCTCGAGTCCCGCCTGTTGATGCTCTCGACGCACAACATCCTCTCCCCGGCCAACGGCTCGGCCCTGGCCACGCCCACCAAGGACATGGTCCTGGGCGTGTATTACATGACGAAGCCGAAGCTGGAACGCACCCCTCCACAAAAGTGCCGCCGATTCCCGAACATAGACGCCGTCAAGCTCGGCTACGACCTGGGGATGCTGGACCTCCACGAGGACGTTCTGGTCCGGCGCGACCCCGACTGGCAGGTCCTCCCGGAGGACCTCTCGGGCAAGGGCTGGGTTTACACCACCGTGGGCATCGTTCTGTTCAACCAGCTCCTGCCGGCCCGGATGCGCTGGGAGTCCCGGCTGATGAAGAAGAGCGCCGTCACCAAGCTCGTCGGCGAATGCTTCAAGCATTACGGCGAGGACCTGACCGTGGAGCTTCTGGACAACCTCAAGTGGGCCGGGTTCCGGTTCGCCACCCAGTCGGGCCTCACCGTGGGTGTTGACGACATGGTCATCCCCGAGGAGAAACCCGTCATCATCCACAAGACCGAGGAAGCGGTGAAGCGTGTGGCCCGGGACTACAAGAAGGGCGAGATTTCGAACGGCGAGCGCTACAACATGGTCATTGACGCCTGGACCGACGCCACGGACCACGTCGCCGACCAGATGTTCCTCACCCTGTCGCACAACCACGGTGGCTACAACCCCATCTTCATGATGGCCGACTCGGGGGCGCGGGGCAGTCGCCAGCAGATCCGCCAGCTCGCCGGGATGCGCGGCCTGATGGCCAAGCCCCAGAAGAAGGTCACCGGCTCCATCGGCGAGATCATCGAGGAGCCGATTCTGGCCAACTTCCGCGACGGCCTGTCGGTACTGGAGTACTTCATCAGTACCCACGGCGCCCGTAAGGGGCTGGCCGACACGGCCCTCAAGACCGCCGACGCCGGCTATCTCACCCGCCGTCTGGTGGACGTGGCCCAGGACACCATCGTCACCCTCCACGACTGCGAGACGATCCGGGGGATTGACATCGAGGCCCTCCACGAGGGCGACGAGATCATCGAGCCCCTGTCGGACCGCATCCTCGGGCGGGTGGTGCTCGACGACATCTACCACCCGGTAACCAACGAGGTCCTCGCGCACTCCGGCGAGCTTCTGGGCGAGGAGAAGGCGCTCCTCATCGAGGATTCCGGCCTGGAGCGGGTAAAAATCCGGTCGGTGCTGACCTGCGAGGCGGAGCACGGGGTGTGCGCCCTGTGCTACGGGGCGAACCTGGCCACGGGCAAGCTGGTGGACATCGGGGAGGCGGTGGGCGTCATCTCCGCCCAGAGCATCGGCGAGCCGGGCACCCAGCTCACCCTGCGCACCTTCCACATCGGAGGCACCGCGAGCCGGATCATCCAGCAGACCCACGCCGAGGCCCGCCGCCCCGGCCGCGTCGAGCTGCACAACCTGGACACCCTCGTCAACCAGGAGGGCCACCGTCTGGCCAACAGCCGCAACGGGCACATCGTCCTCTACGACGACGAGGGCAACGAGCTCATCAAGTACGACGTGCCATACGGGGCCGAGGTCCGGATAGAGAACGACCAGCAGGTCAAAAGGGGCGACATCCTCCTGGCCTGGGAGCCTTACACCAGCCCGATCCTCTCCACCATCGAGGGCGTGGTGGAGTTCGTGGACATCCTGGACGGCGTGACCATGGCCGAGGAGCTCGACGAGTCCTCGGAACGCATCCAGCGCGTCATCACCGAATACAAGGACAAGAAGCTTCACCCTCAGATCCTCGTCCACGGCGAGAAGGACAAGGAAGAGGTTTACTCGGTGCCTATCGGCGCCTACCTCCTCAGCCACGACTCCGAGGAGGTCAAGGCCGGCGACGTGCTGGCCAAGATCCCGCTGGAGTGGGGCAAGACCTCGGACATCACCGGCGGTCTCCCCCGGGTCGTCGAGCTCCTCGAGGCCCGTAAGCCCAAGAATCCCGCCACCATCACCGAGATAGACGGCCGCATCTCCTTCGGCCAGCCCAAGAAGGGCAAGCGTTCCATCAAGGCCACCAACGAGGTGGACGAGCGGGAATACCTCGTGCCCTTCGGCAAGCACGTGATCGTTTTCGAGGGTGACGAGGTTCAGGCCGGCGATCCCCTGACCGAGGGGGACATCAATCCCCACGACCTGTTGGCGGTGAAGGGTTCGACCGTCGTGCAGGAGTACCTGGTAAACCAGATCCAGGAGGTTTACCGGCTTCAGGGGGTTTCCATCAACGACAAGCACATGGAGGTCATCGTCCGCAAGATGCTCCGCCGTGTGCAGATAGACGACATCGGCGACACGCGCTTTCTTCCCGGTGAGCTGGTGGACCGCCACGCCTACCGGGACGAGAACCGGGCCGTCATCGAGGAGGGGGGAAGACCGGCCACCGCCCATCCCGTGCTGCAGGGGATAACCAAGGCCAGCCTGTCCACGGTGAGCTTCCTGTCGGCCTCCAGTTTCCAGGACACGACCCGCGTCCTGGCGGAGGCCGCCGTGGCGGGCAAGCGGGACTTCCTCCGCGGCCTGAAGGAGAACGTGCTCGTGGGGCGGTTGATACCCGCCGGCACCGGCCTGCATTCCGAGGAAGTCTACGACGCGGCGGCGGAGGTCAGGTACCACGAGCCGCAGGATGAGGTGGATAAGGCGCCCGGGGGAACGGCCCTCCAGTTCGAGGTTTTCGACGGTTCCGTCGGCGAGCCCGTTGAGGAGGAGACCGAAGTCGAGGAGAAGGAGGGCGAACCGGAGGTTCCCGAGGAAGAGCTCGAGGAGCAGGATTAAATTTCGCGGGCCCGGGGATGGGGTGGACGTCCTGTTTGACTTTCTGCGCCGATGAGTCGGCCCGGGATTGACCGACCACGGGTCGGGGGACGGAATGGATGAACACCGCGTGCTCCGGGCCGAGTTCGTCACCAGTGCGGCCTCGCCCGGCGGCATCCCGGAACCGGGGGTGCCGGAAATCGCGCTACTCGGCCGCTCCAACGTGGGCAAGTCCAGCCTCATCAACGCTCTGGTGGGCCGGAAACGACTGGCCTACCCCAGCTCCATGCCGGGCAAGACCCGGCTCTTGAATTTTTACCGGGTCCGGGTGAGCGCGGGGCGGGGCGCTACCGATCTGTGCCTGGTTGACACGCCTGGCTACGGCTACGCCCGGGCGTCCGGGTCAGAGCGGGAGCGCTTCGATGAGCTGGCGTGCGCCTTATTGGCCCGTACCCGGCCGTCGCGCGCCGGCGCGGTGCAGATTGTGGACATCCGCCACCCCGGCCTGGAGAGCGACGTCGCCGCCCGGGAGTGGCTGGGGGCCCTGGGCGTCCCCGTCGCAGTGGCGGCGACCAAGGCCGACAAGCTTTCCCGCAACCGTCTCCGACAGGCCCTTGACGGACACGCCAGCGCGCTCGGGGTGATGCCCGTCCCCTTCTCCGCGGTCACGGGCGCGGGGCGCCGGGAGCTGTGGTCGGCGGTCCTGGAAATGCTCCGGCGCCACGGGGGGCTTGACTGAGGGGCCGGGAAGTGCTACATTGATTGCGTTCTCCACAACCTGCTCGCCCCCGATGGGGTGAAGGGTGGTGTTCGTCATGCCCAGAGCGTATTGGATCGTCCTCTTCGGGTTCGCCCTCGCGGGAGCGTCGGCCGGGTTCACGGCCATCCTCCAGGAAGACATCACCGAGGACACCGTTTGGGACATCTCCGGCTCCCCGTACGTGGTCTACGGCAACCTTTACGTCACCAACGGGGCCACGCTGCGCATCGAGGACGGCGTCACCGTGCGCTTCGATAAAGTCAGCCACGACGGCGGCCGTTGGGACGGCGCCGAGATTATCGTCATCCACGGCTCCCTGATCGCCGAGGGGACCCCCGGCTGGCCCATCGTCTTCACCTCCAACGAGCAGATACCGTTCCCCGGCGACTGGGGCGCCATCGTGGTCGAGGGCGACAACCCGGTGATCCTGGAGAACTGCCGCCTCGAGTACGCCAAAGAGGGCCTCCTTCTGTGGAACATGACCGTCAGCGCCTCCATGTCGTCGTCCGTAACCGGGCTCGAGATAACCAACTGCTCGGTCCACGGCATCGGCATAGTGGGCGGCACGCCGCCCGACATCTTCGGATGCACCATCGTGGGCAACGGCTCCGGGATGCCCTACCAGGGCGGGATCAACCTCATGGACTGCGCGGCCTCCATAAACCAGAACAACCTCTTCGACAACTATCCCTACGACCTGGTGAACGATTCCATCTACAACATAGACGCCACCGAGAACTGGTGGGATTCCGTGGACGAGATGGAGATTGCCCAGAAAATCTTCGACTTCAACGATCGCAGCGTACTGGGCGAGGTGAATTTCGTCCCCTTCCTGACCGAGCCCGCGGGGGAAGGCGGCGGCGTGACCTTCCAGACATGGGGCCTGATAAAGTCCGCCTACGAGGATTACTGATCCCCGGCTTCAAGTGTGTTCGAGGCGGTCCACCGGGCCGCCTTTTACATAAGAATGCGATTCACCGCCCGTTTT
The DNA here is from genome assembly GCA_001774505.1 of Candidatus Coatesbacteria bacterium RBG_13_66_14. Taxonomy (GTDB): domain Bacteria; phylum RBG-13-66-14; class RBG-13-66-14; order RBG-13-66-14; family RBG-13-66-14; genus RBG-13-66-14. The sequence goes on from MFAF01000016.1 coordinate 15,584, forward strand.
TTATATACGGCTACCGTCCACCGGGTGAGCCTTTTTTCTCGGAGAGGATTCAACGGGTCCCTTCGATCAATAAAGAACGGTCCACCGGGCTGCCTTTTTTTATCGCGGCTATCGCTGCTTCTATGACTGGCATAACATACGCCGTCGTTCGAGGCGGTCCACCGGGGGAGTTTTTTTTAAAGAGGATTCACCGGGCCGCCCGTCTCGTCCCGGCCGTCGCCGTCTCCGCCGCCGCCGAGGCATCCGCCGGACCGTCCTTCTCATCCCTTGACAGCCGGCGCCGACCCCGCTACCATACCCTTGCGGATAAGGAGGAATGTGCGCTCACGTTGGCCCATGGCAGTCGCGGCGACGATGCTCCTGGCGGCGTTCGGCGCGTGCGGGTCGGAGGAGCCGGAGGCGGTGCAAACGACGGACACGGTCGAGCCGGTCCTCGAGTTCAGCACCATGTACCTTCAGCCGGCCTTCGTCCTGTTGCGGGAGCGGACGGGGGAGTACGCCGACGGCATGGGTGCCCTCGCCGGGCTGGACGCGGAGCTCGCCGCCCACGGCGTCGCCCCGGCCGGGCCCCCCTTCATCCACTACCTCGGGAAGGGGGACGACGGTCGGGCTCGGTTCCAGGTCGGGGTGTGCGTATCGTCCGACGTCAGTCCCTGGGACGACCTCTCGGCCCAAAACCTGTCCGAGCGGCTCGTGGCCTACCTGGAGACCAGCGGGCCCTGGTCCGATTCCCGCGCCTGGGAGCACGAGGAGCTCGCCGACTGGGCCGAGAAGGCCGGGTTCGAGGTCACCGGCACCGCCTGCGACTACTTCCTGAACTGGGGCACCGAGGGCCTGCCCGAGAGCCTCATGGCCGAGGTGACGCTGCCCATCGCCGTCCCCGAGGAGCCGGAGGAGTAACGGTCGGTCGGGACGTCCGGACGTTTATTACGGTTTTCGGCAGCGTGCTTTCCGCATAATGAACCGCCAGGTTCTGAAGACGTCCGGTCCGGCGTCTTTTTTTTAGGGGCGATCTCGCTGCACGGGAGCGGGTGTAAGGTCCGTCGAATCCACCACGTAGCGGGGACCCGCAGTATCAGAATCCCTGCACGGAAGGGGCCGGTTGACTTAAACGCCCGCCTCTGCTACTTTCACCGCCGTCAATCCCAACTTGGGGGAACCTCTTGGCCATCCTCGTGGACGAGAACTCCCGCGTCCTGGTCCAGGGCGTAACCGGCAAGACCGGCCGCTTCCACGCCTCCCGGATGCTCTCCTACGGAACCCGCGTCGTCGCCGGAATCTCCCCGGGCAAGGGCGGCCAGGAGGTCGAGGGGGTGCCGGTCTTCGACACCGTGGCCGAGGCGGTGGAGGCCACCGGGGCCGACGTGAGCGTCCTGTTCCTCCCGGCCCGCTACGTCCTGGACTCCGCCGTGGAGGCCTGCCGCGCGGGCTTGAGGCTGGTCGTCGTCGTCCCCGAGCACATCCCGGTCCACGACATGCTCCGCCTGCGCGAGGAGAGCCAGAAGAGCGGCACCCAGGTCCTCGGGGGCAACACGGCCGGGGTCATCTCCCCGGGCCGCTGCAACGTGGGTATCATCCCGCCGCTGGCCTTCGAGCGGGGCCGCGTCGGCACCCTTTCACGCTCCGGCTCCATCACCTACTACATCGCCGACACGCTGACCCGGTCGGGCTACGGGGAATCCACCTGCGTGGGGATGGGCGGCGATCCGGTGCTGGGCTCGACCTACAACGACCTGCTTCCGCTCTTCGACGCCGACGACGGGACCGACGCCGTGGTCATCACCGGCGAGATCGGCGGGATTTACGAGGAGCTTTCCGCCCCGGCCATCCGGGCGATGAAAAAGCCGGTGGTGGCCATGATCGGCGGCGTTTTCGCCCCGCTGGGAAAGCGCATGGGCCACGCCGGGGCCATCGTCGAGGGGCGGATGGGCACGGCCGAGAGCAAGTTCGCCGCCCTCGAGGGCGCCGGGGCCAGCATCGCCAAGACTTTCGAGGACATCCCCCGCATCCTGGGCGAGCTCGGAATCCGGCCCGCCAACGAGCCCCACGTCATCGAGGGCGGCCGCGTCGGCGGCTAGAGTTTTTTTCAACACCTATCGGAGGTCGCGTGGGTGAAAAGTGGATCACCAAAATCACCCGGGTGGAGCCGAACCGGCTGACCCTGCGGGGATACGCCCTCGACGAGCTCATCGGGGCGGTCCCCTTCCCCTCGGCGGCCTTCCTGGCCGTGATGGGCCGGCTGCCCGTCGAGGCGGAAGCGCGGCTCTTCGACGCCCTTTTAACCAGCTCCGTGGACCACGGCGTCACGCCGCCCTCGACCCAGGTGGCCCGCACCATGGCCTCCACGGGGGTCCCCCTGGTGCAGGCGGCGGCGGGCGGGATCGCCACCATCTCCGACTACCACGGCGGCGCCATCGAGAACGCCATGCGCGCCTTCTCCGGCGTTCCCGGGGACGCCGGCGAAATCGTGGAGTCGGCCAAGGCGGCGGTGAAGGCGGCCCGCGCCTCCAAGCGCGTCCTCTTCGGCTTCGGACACCGCTACCACAACAAGGACCCGCGCACCCAGCGCCTTCTGTCCCTGGCCCGCGAGCTCGGCTTCCACGGCCGCTACTGCGCCTACGCCCTCGCCCTGGCCGAGGCGCTCTCCGAGGACGTGGGGCACAAGATGCCCCTGAACGTGGACGGAGCCATCGCGGCCATCCTCTGCGAGCTGGGCTTCCCACCCGAGGTGGGTAACCTCGTCTTCGCCCTGGCCCGCCTCCCCGGCCTCATCGCTCACGTCCACGAGGAGCGCACGGCCTTCAAGCCCATGCGCAAGATAGTCGTCGAGGATTGCGAGTACGGGGGCCCGGTCGGCAAGACCGCCATCCCCGGCGATGGGTAGAGCGCGGCCGACGCGGTCGGTTTCAACGGGCTCCGCTTCGTGATACCATACCCGCGAGAGGACCCCCAAAAGGAGCGTCATGGTCGAGAAGCTCTTGGAGGCGATCCCCGAGTTCAAGCTCATCGAGGACATCGAGCTGCGCGAGATGTGCCTCGAGTGCTGGCTGCGGGGGATTGACCTGGGCGAGTGGACCTTCGAGGAGGCCCTGGAAATCCCCTTCACCCTTGAAATCGAGACGCGGGTGACCTTGGTCGAGCACACCCGGGGGGTGACGCTCCTGGCCGACGCCATGGCCGGGGTCATCAACCAGTTGGCTCAGGACGACCTCAAGGTGAACCACCAGTACGTCATCGCCGGGGCGCTCCTGCACGACGTGGGGAAGCTCCTGGAGTTCGGCAAGGGCGACTGCGGGTTCACCAAGAGCCGCATCGGTCGCTACCTGCGCCACCCCATCACCGGGGTCTGGCTGGCGATGACGGTGGGGCTGCCGGTGAAGATCGCCCACATGATCGGCTCCCACGCCTTCGAGGGGGACCGGACCCCGCGCACCCCCGAGGCCATCATCATCCACCAGGCGGACTTCACCTGGTTCAACGCGCTGAAGAAAGAGTTCAAGTAGGGCGTTTTCCGTGGTCGGCGCCGGCTGACGTGGGGACGGGTTATGGCCGGGAAGACCGTAATAGAGAAGATTTTAAGCCGCGCGGCGGGGCGCGACGTGCAACCGCTGGACCGCGTCTGGGTGGACGTGGACCTGGCGGTGGTGCGCGACTTCGGCGGGCCGAACGTCGTCCTGGAATATGAGCAGCACTTCGGCGATACGCCCCCGGCGGACCCGGCGAAAATCGCCCTGACCTTCGACTACCAGGCCCCGGCCAAGGTCACCAAGGTCGCCGAGAACCAGGGCATCTGCCGCAAATTCGCGAAAAAGCACGGCGTCGAGAGCCTCTACGACGTGAACCGCGGCATCGGGCAGCACGTGCTCGCCGAGGACGGGCGCATTTACCCCGGCCAGGTGGTCATCGGCACCGACAGCCACATGAACCTGCTGGGCGCGGTGAACTGCTTCGCCACGGGGTGCGGGACGACGGACGTGGTCGCCGCCTGGAAGACCGGCCGCCTGTGGTTCAAGTGCCCCCCCACCCTCAAGGTCGTCGTCACCGGAAAGTACTCCCACCCCACCTGCGCCAAGGACCTCACCCTCTTTATCA
>MFAF01000016.1:19864-22375 GCA_001774505.1 Candidatus Coatesbacteria bacterium RBG_13_66_14
TGGAGCCGCTCGCGCCGGACCCCGACGCCGCCTACCGGGCCAAGCTGGGTTATTCGGTTGAGGGCTTGCGCCCTCTGGTGGCCCTCCCCCACTACCCGACCAACGCGATGCCGGCGGGCGCCGCCGGGGTGGCCGGGAAGCGCATCACGAGCGCCTTCATCGGGAGCTGCACCAACGGGCGGATCGAGGACTTCCGCGCCGGGGCCGAGGCGCTCACCCGCGCCGGCGGGAAGGTCCACCCCGACGTGATGCTCACCGTGGTCCCCTCCACGGCCGAGGTGGCGCTGGCGATGCTGGAGGAGGGGCTCTACGACACCTACATGCGCGCCGGAGCGATGGTGACCAACCCCGGCTGCTCCCTGTGCACCATCGGCCACCACGGGGTGCTGGCCCCGGGGGACGTGCTGGTGTCCACCTCGAACCGCAACTTCGAGGGCAAGCTGGGGCGTAAGGCGGAAATTTACCTGGCGAGCCCGGCCACGACGGCGGCCAGCGCCGCCCGCGGCGTTTTAACTGATCCTGCTACCTTGTAATTATTACCTAATTTAAGCTAAACTCTTCGTAAGGGGTAATATTATATACTATGTCTCAATTACCAAAACAAGTTATTTGTTTCTTAGGTCCATTTGGTAGTGGGTGTTCCACAACAGCACAAATACTTCAGGTAGAAGGTAATTATAAATATATCTCTCTATCTGAATACATTAAAACTACCTTTAAGGGTTTATCTAGACGAGAGCAACAAATTAAAGGTAATGAAATTCGAACAAAAGATGGTGATGATTTTTTAGCAAAAGAAGTAAAAGCGAAGATATCTAATAGTGACTCGATGATAATTTTTGATTCTATTAAAAATCTTGGAGAATTAAAATATATACGTGATGAGTTCCCAAATAGTATTACATTTGGGCTTTTTGCTGAACCTTTAACTAGATGGGATAGATTATTAGAACAATATAAACACGATGGTAAAACATTTTTAGATTTTAAAGACGATGATGAGCATGATCATAGCGATGAAAGTATTCATGGTCAACAAGTGTACGAATGTACTATACAGTCTGACGTATTAATAGATACAACAAAGAAAACAAAGGAAGATGTAGTACGTAATGTTAATGATTATATTGCTTTATACTATAAACCAGAAAAAGAATGGTTGCCCCCGACAAACGATGAATTAGCAATGAACTATGCAATAAATGTTAGTTATTTATCGAAATGCCTAAAACGTCAAGTTGGTGCAATAATTATGAATACTAATGGAGAAATATTATCGAATGGAGTTAACAATCCGCCAAGAAGAGCAGAACATTCATGCTATGAAAGCGGAAGATGCCAAAGAGATGTTTATAGAACATGCGCTAAATGTGGAAATACGATAAAGCACTATAAATGTGATTGTGGCGAAGAAAAGAAAGAACTAAAAGAATTTGCTAATATGTTAGATTTATGTAATTCGTTACACGCAGAAGAAAATGCAATTTTAAATTTAACTAAACGTACAGGATATGAAAAGGGATTAAGAATTTTTACCACAACATTTCCATGTTTATTATGTGCAAAGAAAATAGCTCAACTGGAGTTTCAAGAAGTTATTTACGTTGATCCTTATCCTGTATTACCAGCATTAGAATTACTGAATAAACTAGGAATAAGAGTAACACGTTATAGCGGGGTCATGCCTAGAGCATTTAACCAGATTTTCAACCGACCAGCTGAATTTAAAGGAATCGACAAAACACAGGAGGAGCAAAATGAACCGGAGGCATGCTCCGAGAGTTCCACGGGAACAAAAGAAAGAACAGACAAATCTGAAAGCGGCTCCTCTAGAGCAGGAGATCGTTAGATGCAGCCTGTTTGATTATGCGGAAAAAATGAACAGGTTGTATGGGACGGACTACACAACAGTCGAAAAAAAATACGACGATGTTCAGGGGTAGGGTCTGGGTCGTCGGCGACGACATAGACACCGACCAGATTTACCACGGCCAGTACCTGCCGCTGACCGACCCTTCCGAAATGGCCGCCCACGCCCTGGAGTTCGTCCCCGGCAAGGAGGGCTTCGTCGCCCAGGTCAAGGCCGGGGACATCCTCGTCACGGGGAAGAACTTCGGCTGCGGCAGCTCCCGGGAGCACGCGGTGCTGTGCCTCAAGCACGCCGGCGTGGCCTGCATCGTCGCCGAGAGTTTCTCGCGCATCTTCTACCGCAATGCGGTGAACCTGGGGTACCCGGTCCTCGAGTGCCCCGGGATCGTCTCGGCCGTGGCCGAGGGGGACGAGGTCGAGGTGGATACGGATTCGGGCGAGGTGACGGATCTGGTCACCGGGAAGGGGGCGATCGGTGTGCCTCTCTCCGATGTGGAGGCGGAGATCAGCCGCGCGGGCGGCCTGCTGGAGTACATAAGGACCCGGCAGCCCTGAGGTTCGACCGGCGCAGAATCGCCGCTCATCGAAAAAAACATCGTAGGGGCCGACCTTCAGGTCGGCCCGCTATTTCAGTAGCCGAAG
>MFAF01000016.1:22424-24090 GCA_001774505.1 Candidatus Coatesbacteria bacterium RBG_13_66_14
CCGTGGGAAAGGCGCGCCTACGGGCTTGGGTGAGGGTTGCCTAAAATAAAAAACGGGCGGACCTGAAAGTCCGCCCCTACGTCATCGTAATCGTCGAGACGCGGGCCGGGGTAATGATTCTACCGCTCGTTACACTATCGCCCTGATCCGGGTGCCCGCCGGGCCGGTGTTTTCCCAGATCAACCTCTTCGGCTTCCGGTCGTTGATGGTGACTTGCTCGGGCTTGAGGTCCCGCTCGACCATGATTCTCGGCACGATTATCGAAAATTCGTTTTTTGACAACCTCCTGCAGTGGACGACCTCTCCCTGAAATGTGGCTCGACTCTCGTTCATATCCCCTCCGGATGAGCGAGCGTCGCCGCGAATAAGTTTGTCAAAGGGCGAGGCTGTGCGCGACGCGTTAAGTCTTTACAAAGCCACCCCTGCGGCACGAAAAAGTGCTTGGTGAAAATCTACCCTGACTATCCCTTTATATTATAGACGGGTTTGGGGTGTTTTTCCAACGCGGAGGTCGGAAGGAGGCGTTTAGTCTACTTTGAGCTGCACCGTTGGGGATAGTCGCTCCACCCGCTTCCGCGGGTCCTACGCGCCGCCGTCCACGTAAATCACCTTTTCCCGCTCGTAGAACACCGACCCTGGGGCTCCCCGGCGGTGGCGGACGTACCTCCGCTCGGTGTAGACGATGGGCACGTGTGCGGCGGTGCGCATGGCGGAGTTCTTGAGGGCCAACCCGGCCGCCTCCGCAATGATGCTGTGTGGGAGGGGGGCCTCGCGATCCGGCCGGCGCACGACCACGTGGGCGCCGGAGCCCTGCTGGACGTGGAACCAGACGTCGCCCGGGCGGGCCAGCCGGAAGGTTACGAACTGGTTCGCGCGCCCGTCGCGCCCCCAGAAGAGGGTGAACCCTCCGGGCAGCTCCCGGCGGCCCACTTTGGCCGGGAGGGCGCGCCCGCCTTTTTCCGTGGGTCTCTCCGACTCGACGTACCGCGCGTAGAGGTTCGAGAGGATCTCGAGTTGGGCGTCGGGGGCCAACGCCGCCGCGAGCTCGCCATACAGGGCATCGAGGGACGCGATGAAGTCGTTCAGCATCCCGGCGTGTTCCCGGGCGCGCCGGTTCCGCTTCGCCCGCTCGAAGAGCCGCTGGGCGTTGACCAGGCGGCTGGCCTCCGGATCCAGGGGGACGGAGCGGCCCTCGGGCAGGGTGATGGAGGCGGGAGCCGCCTGCCGGACGTCACTAGTTGTCAGGAGCAGTTGGCCGGCGTGCGTGAGATCATCGGCGCCGGCCGATTTTTCCAGGGCGTCCGCCTTGTCCCGGGCGGCCTTCCGCCGACGGCCGGAGAGGCGGTCCAACTCGCCCCGGAGCCGGGCGGCGAGGGTCGCGCGGCGGTGCTCCCGCTCGAAACGGGCGATCAGGACCGACTCGTCCTCCTCCGTTACCGGGCGCGGCTCGCCGAGCGCGTCCAGGGGCAGACAGGAGATGACCTGTTCCGCGGGGTAGAATCGCACCTCGCCCGCCGAGGCTATGAGCCGGTCCCCCTCCTCGGCCAGGAGGTCGAGGGTTGACCCGTCGAGCTGGTCGAAAATCACTTCGGGCGCCAGGGAGAGCCGCCGGAAGAGCTCGGTGACCGCAGTCGAGGAAATCCCGTCCACGCCGAGGACGAGCTCC
>MFAF01000016.1:24110-27188 GCA_001774505.1 Candidatus Coatesbacteria bacterium RBG_13_66_14
GGAGGCGGGGTCTCCCAGCTCGTCGCTCCCGCGGAGATCCAGGCGGAACAGCCGGTCCCGCCCGTGCTGCCGTGCCGTGGTGACCACCGCCCCGGCCAGGCTTCGGCGCAGGAAGCCGGCCTCCTGTTTCCGGCGCACGCTCCTGGGCTTGGCCCAGCGCAGACCCGTCTTCTTCCAGAGGAACACGCCGGACCGGGCCCCGGGGTTGACGAAGACCAGCTCCCGCTCCTCCCCGCCCCCGCCCAGGACGAACACCACCGCCGCACCCGCGCGGAGTTCGTCCTCCAGCCCCGCGTTGGTTTCGCGGTCGGCGGCGTCCAGGATGAGGGCGTCTATCACCTTCGCCCCCTCGAGGAGGGGCCGCCAGCGGGAGAGGTAGGAGGAAAGGGTGAGGCCGTCGTACATGGGGGGGAATTTTAGCACAGCCGCCGGAACGGCGCCATTCACAAGGTCCCGCCGGACCCGTCGTCGGGGAATCCATCTGCTATAATTCGGGCGCAACGTCGGCACACTAACAAGGACCGTGAGAAGTGGACTTCCGGACGACTCTGGCGAAGACCTGGCGCCTGACCCTCTTCGGCGTTTTGGTGAGTTACGCCTACATGGCCTACTACTTCATCGCCCAACTGGTCCTGGGCGGCGGGAACGTCGTCTGGGGCCTCATCGGTGACGGCTTCCACCAGACGCTGCTCTTCATCGTCGGGGCGCTCTTTTTCTTCCCCGTCATCGGCGCCGCGGCTTCCCTGATCGTCGCGCTCATCGTCACCCTCGTGACCGAGAACGTCAAGCCGCTGTCCGATGCCTGGCGGGAGCGCATCGGCCTCATCGCTGTGGCGGCGGTGACGACCGGCGCGCTGGGGTTGCCCGTGCAGGTTTCGATGCTCTTCACCTACGTCCGCACCATCCTCGGTTTCGCGGTGGGCCTTGTCGTGGGCGCGGCCCTGGTCCTGGCGGCGATAAAATGGCCCAGGATCGAGCACTGGGTCCGGCGCGCCGCCGGGTGGCTCCTGGGCGCCGCCACGCTCCTCTTTGCCGTCTTCTACCTCTTCGCCCTCGGAGACTTCACCTACGGCGATGAGCCCGCGACCTCGCCGGGACCCAACGTCCTCGTCATCCTCTCCGACACCCACCGGGCCGACACGGCCTCCACCTTCGGCGGCGAAGTACCCACGCCCAACCTCGACCGCCTGGCCGCGGAAGGCGTGCGCTTCGACCGGTGCTACTCGACCTCCAACTGGACCATCCCCTCCGTCGCCTCGATCTACACCGGGACGTCCCACGTCGTCCACGGCGTGGACGGCTTCCGTCCGCTCCCCAACGCCCTTCCGAATCTCCAGGGCCTTTTATCCCGCGAGGGGTATCGCTGCTGGGCCCTCTTCTGCAACACGGCCGTCCTCCCCTACACCAACCTCTACGCGGGCTTCGATACCTATGCCAACTACGACATTTACCGCACGCCGACGCTGGGCATCCTGACCTCCGCCTCCGGCCCCCTCTACGCCTGGATCGCCTTCAACATGGCCCAGGTCATCCTGCGGTGCGACTTGCAGCAGACCAAGCTCATCACGCCGGAGCTGGCGGTGGAGCTAAGTTCCAGGCTCACGCCCGGCGGCGGGACTTTCGCCTACGTCCATCTCTTCGACCCCCACCTGCCCTACATGCCGCCGGACCGCTTCGTGCCCGACTGGGTTTACGGGGGGCCTATGGGGAGGTTTCTCGGCAACGATTTCGCCGGCGTGATAAAGGATCGGGGTCCCGACGCCATCCGGGGCGACGACCGCCGGGGGGTCGTCGAGCTCTACCGGGGCGAGGTGCGCTACGAGGACGAAATTATCGGCCGGATGCTGGACGCCATGGAGGAGAGCGGGGCGCTCGCTAACACCGCGATTTTCTTCGTGGCCGACCACGGCGAGGAGCTCTGGGACCACGGCGGCTGGGGTCACGGCCTGACCATGCACGAAGAGGTTGTCCGGGTGCCGCTCATCGTCCGCTGGCCCGGAGTTTTCCCCGAGGGGGAGGTCCGCGGCGACCGGGTGAGCATCGCCGACATCTTCCCCACCGTCCTGGACGCGCTCGGCATGGAGTGCGATTCCGGGCCCCTCGTGGGGCGCTCGCTGCTCCTCCCCCCCGACCCCGAACGGGCGGTATTCTCCGAGCGGTACAACGACCAGAATCTCGTGCAGATAAACCGGCCGTTCCACCAGATAACCGTCCACGCGCCCGAGGGCTCGCTCATCCTGGACCGCGACACCGGCGACGTCTCCTACTTCCTCCCCGAGGACGCGACCCAGGCCCGCGAGGTGGGTGGCGAGCACCCCGAGGACCGCGATCTCCTTCTGGGGCTGATCGAGGAGTACGACGCGGAGCAGGCCGAGCTGCGCGACACCTACAACCCCGGGGCGGTCGGCTTGAGCCCCGAGGAGACGGCGGCCCAGCTCGAGAACCTGCGCGCCGTCGGCTACCTGCAATAAATGTATCTCCCTCGCGGATTCCCCCCTGCCCGATGAAGCTTACCGTCGCTTACCTCCAGTTCGAACCCCGTCCCGGCGCCCCGGAGCTCAACCGGCGGCGGATGGTCGAGCTGCTCACCCCGCACCGGGCCGACCTGGTCGTCCTGCCGGAGCTGGCCGTTTCGGGCTACTGCCTGGAGGCGGCGGCGATGCGGGCCGCTGCCGAGCCGGTGGACGGGCCGACCGCCCGAGTTTTCCGGGATCTGGCCCGCCGGACCGGCGCCCATTACGTCGTCGGCCTGCCCGAGCTGGACGGCGGGAGGCTCTACAACAGCGCAATCCTCGTCGGTACCGACGGTCTGGAGGCCCGTTACCGGAAACTGCACCTCTTCGGCTTCGAGCCGGGGATTTTCACCCCGGGGGACGGGGAGCCCGAGCCGGTCGAGCTCGGGGGGACTAAAATCGGCCTGATGATCTGCTTCGACTGGATTTACCCTGAAACGGCGCGGATTCTCGCGCTGCGCGGGGCGACGGTTCTCTGCCACCCGGCGAACCTCGTGCTGCCCCACTGCCCCGACGCCATGGTCACCCGCTGCCTGGAGAACCGGGTTTACGCCGTGACGGCCAA
>MFAF01000016.1:27356-27503 GCA_001774505.1 Candidatus Coatesbacteria bacterium RBG_13_66_14
GTAGGGGCGGGTGTCCACACCCGCCCGTAATTATTTATCTACCGCCGGGTGCCTAAATGTAGGGCGGGGACTTCAGTCCCCGCCGCTTCCTCGTTCCTTACTCGACCCTCATCCTTGCCCATCGGCGCGCCGCTCCTATATTTGGAG
>MFAF01000016.1:27548-27806 GCA_001774505.1 Candidatus Coatesbacteria bacterium RBG_13_66_14
AACGGTGCACTCTGAAAACGGATCGGCCGGCTATGCGGCGAAGAGTTTTTCCAGGCCCTTCCACAGGTTGTAGCCGCTGGTGATGAAGATCAGGCAGCCGACCAGGATCAGCATCACCTTGGGGGGGACCTTCTTGCAGACCCAGGCGGCGAAGGGGGCGGCGATCACTCCTCCCGCCAGCAGGCCGACGACGATCGGCCAGAGCTCGGCGATGCCGACGATCGAGATGAAGGTGATGGCCTGCACCAGGGTGACGAA
>MFAF01000016.1:27835-34692 GCA_001774505.1 Candidatus Coatesbacteria bacterium RBG_13_66_14
CGTCGAAGAAGCCGCCGACGGCCCCCAGGACGGCCAGGACGGGCTTCGAGAAGTGCTTGGCCTCCTTGTCGGTGTCCACTTCCCGGCCGTGGGCGCGGGCCTTCAACAGGATGCGCACCGCCATCGCCAACAGGTACGCGCTGACCACCGGCTTGACGTAGTCCCCGGGGAATTCGGTCAACAGGTACGCGCCGACCGCCCCGCCGGCCACCCCGGTGAAGACCAGCCCCAGGAAAAGGCGCTTGTCAACGTTCTTGAAGGCCAGGTGTGAGATGCCCGAAACCAGGGTCGTCCCGGTCTCGGCGTACTTCACGCAACTGGTGGCGATCTTGGGCTGCAGGCCCAGGGCCATCAACAGGCTGTTGGAGCTGACGCCGTAGGCCATCCCCAGGCTGCCGTCTATCAACTGGGCGATGACGCCGATGCCGGCGAATACCAGGATCTGTTCCCAGATGGGCAGCGTCAGCATGGCGCCTTCTGGAGCCGGGGGTCCCTGGGGCCGAGCCTCCCGGAGCCGATTGAAATGCCGGACCGTTTCATCCGGGGTGACGGGATGCCCGGTAAAACCTTCCGGGAATGGGGTGAATTACCCGAGTAATTCTATGGTCTAAATGGATTATAGGCCGAAAATTTTTTTTATTCAATAAAACGGTATAGTAAGTAGGGATTGTATAAAATATGGACTATCATGCGGTTACCACTTGATTTTCCGCCGGTTCGCCGGTATCCGATCCAATTCCCCTTTAAAAAAAAGCTCACCTTCCTATACCACGGGCGACGCCGACGCAGAAAAAAGGCGGACCTGCCGTCCGCCCCACCGTCAGCTTCCCGTTTTTTCCGAGATGCCCTAGACGTCCCTCTGCTTGGTGAGAAGCTGGTACTCGCCGTTCCTTATCTTCAGCGTGCAGACCACGTCCCCGTAGATGGAGTCGCCGATGTCTGCCGGTGAGAGGAAGGTCTCGCTCTTCATGTCGTCGGTGAAGCGCACCCCGCATCCGTGCCACCAGGCGGCGCCGACCAGCTCCGAGCAGTGCCACTTCCCGTGGTCGTCGAGCCAGTTGCGGTTCTGGAAGAGGGCGTGGAGCCAGTCGGGGGCGCGGCTCATGCCGTCGGCGCGGAAGAGGAAGGCGAGGTTGGCCCACAGGTCGTAGGGCTTGCCGATCTGCCTCCGGGCGAACTCGACCACGGCGGCGGTCTCCTCACGCCCGATTATTTTCGCCGGGTCGGAGTGGCGCGGCCGCAGCCAGGTCAGGGTGACGTTGGTCTTGCCGAGGTAAAAACCCTGGATGTCGTCGGCGAAGACCCGGGTGGCGAAGGCGTGGATGAAACGCCAGGCGTGGTCGTAAACGAGGGCGTGGTAGTAGACCGAATGGGTTACCATGGTCACGAGGGCGCCCATCACCTCGGCGATGTCGTCCACGTTCTCGTCGGTCACCAGGACCACGTCGCCGCGGTGGATCTCCGCCAGCCTCGACGGGCCCAGGAAAAGGACCTCCCGCCACTCGTCCAGCTCCGAGAGGGCGGGCGTCGCGCTCAGGGGGGTCATCCTCATGGGTGGAGACCTCCCGCGGGATCCGAGGGCCAAACGTCAATCACCACGTGGTCCATTCCGTCGTCGTATTCCCCCTCGATTTTGAAGGGGCAGGATTCACCGGGTTTCAGGGCGCGGTCGGTGATGTGGTAGATGCCCTGGCGCATCGCGGGGTGGCCTGGGTCCTTGTAGTGCATGATCATCCGAAGCTGCAGGTGGGGCAGGGTGCAGGCCAGCCGGTTGATCACCCGCCCCGTGACGACGAAAAAATCCCCCCGCACGTCGAGGTTCGGGGGGGCTATTTCTATCTCGCAGGCGTCGGGACCCCATTCGTCGCAGAAGTGAGGCATGACTTCCTCCCGCCGGTCCATCCGGTTTCGGTGCCGCCCCCGCCGCCAATCGGCCCGTGTCGAGGGGCGGGCGGGTCACACTTCCCGGGGGCGGCTCAGAATCATTTTCAACAGGGAGATTATCGCCGGGCGAAGCTGCCCCTCGGGCAGGGGCACCACCTGGTCGTCCACGCTCAGTCGGAGGAGCTGGCGCACGGTGAGGCGGTCCACGGCGTTGGGCTCGTCGTAGTTGGTCAGGGCGAGGATGCGGGGGGCGGCGCTGATGAGCTCCCAGAAGTCCAGGCCGGCCCGGATGCTGGGAAACCGGCTGTGGTCGAGGCAGTCCACCGCCACGATGTACCCGGCCAGACCTTCGGCCAACAGATCGAACAGGGAGGGCAGGTCGGAATTGCTCGGGGCGGCGACCAGCTCCAACTCCCCGCCCGCCACGTGGTAGTAGCGGCCCAGGAAGCCGTAGATGGTCGTCAGCTCGGAAATCTGGCCCTGGGTGGGACGGAAGGACTCCAGGAGCGTGAGGGCCAGCTCCGGCTTGTCGGCCAGCACCAGTACCGTTACCGGTTTACCCGGCATTCTCCTCCCCCTCGAGGGTGCGCTTCAAGTTCTCCAGGGTCTCGGGGTCCGGCCTGGCGGCCTGGATGGCGGCGGTGCGCTGCACGGGCGGGGGCGAGGCGCCGATGCCTATCTCCACCAGCCGCTTGCCCAGGAGGCTGAAAAGGGCCCGGGCGGTGCTGAAGCGGGTGAGGTTGCCGGCCAGGGTTATCTCGTCGAGGTTGCGCCGCCCGTCTATGAGGGAGAGCACCTTCCACTCCTCCGGCGGCAGGTCCAGCTCCTTCAGGTTCACGACGCCGTCGGCGAGAAGGGGGACCTGCCGGAAGCTCAACAGGCCGATCCCCAGGTGGGACATGTCCTCGACCCGGGCCATGCCGCGCAGCACGACCTCGTCTATGCGCAGCTTGACCACCACCTTCGAGCCGGGCGGCTCGTAGCCGGCGACCTTGTAGACGAAGCTGCCGTCGGATTCCAGGGAGGTGCGGTACACCGTTTCCGCGAGCTGATCGGCCAGGGCCTCCTCGATGTCCGCCTCGGTGACGAGCCCCAGCTCCAGGAGGAGCTCGCCGAGCATCCGGCGTCCCCCGCCCTGGCTCTTCTGGCTGTGGAGGGCCTCGTCGAGCCGCTCCTGGCTCAAGAGGCCGCGCCCGAGTAGCATCTTCCCCAGCGGCTTCCGGTCGGCCTCGCTCTCGGCGTAGATGATCCGCCCCGCGTCAATGTATATCTCCGTGCGTCCCTTGGCGCTCTCCACGCTCAGCCAGCCGGAGCGGTAGTAGCGGCTGAATATCTCCAGGAGGTCGAGGAGGGGGAGCTCCGCCAGGGTGCCTTGTAGAGCCATCTTACACACCTTCTTTTTCGCCGGGCGTAGCTCGCTGCGCTCGGTGTGTCGGGGGCATAGCGGGCGGGGCTTAAGTCCCTCGCCCGCGGGCGACCGCAGAGGACTCGTCCTACGGGTCGCCCCTACACGCTCGGTTTACCGGGGCTTAATTTGCCGGGGGCATAGCTCGCTACGCTCGGTTCGCTTCGCTTCGTTTGCGTCGTCTTGGGGTCGCCGGCGATCGGCCGCCCGATCGCAACACAGAAATAGCTGCGCGAGGGCCAGGGCGGTGGGGCCCGTCGGGGGTTTGACCCCCTCGAGGATGAAACGGCCGTCCCTGGTCAGCGCGAGAGTCATGCCTCCCAACGAGAAGCGGTCGTGGCGCTCGGCGCGCTCGAGCGATGAAAAACCGACGGCCTTCAGCCAGCGTTTCAGCGTGCGCCAGTGGGGCCGGATAGGCTCTTCGGGGATGATTTCGTAATCGCCCTCCCGCCCGTCGGAGAAGAGCTCCCGGGTTTCGACCGCGAGAGGGACGGCGCCCCACTGGAGGTTGTCGGTGTTCGCCAAGGTTCACGCCCACGAGTTTTCGCCGGGCATAGCTCGCTATGCTCGGTTAGAGGTTTTTTATTATTGTAGATGGAATACAAGGCGGCGGTCAAGGAGGGCGCCCTCTTCGATTAAGGCGGACCGGCCGGGTGCGAAGAAAGGAGCCGGACCGGGTTCGATCGGCGGCTCCAAGAGAAGACGAGGGATGTTACAGGGGGTATAGCTCGGTTCGTTCGATTCGTTCGGTTAAACTCCTTGTTTAGCCTCTTCCGACGGGGAACGGTCATGCCCGGCCTTTTCAGCTCAACCCGTCTCGCGCTTCAAGAGGTCGGCGAAGGTGGTGGATTCTAGCCGGCTGGCCAGGTCCTGGCGCACCGTCTGCCAGAGCCAGCGCAGTCCGCAGGTGTCCTCGCGGGTGCAGGCCTGGTAGGCCGTTTCGCTGGCGCAGGCCACCGGCGCCAGGTGGCCGTCGAGGGTCCGGATGACGTCGGCCACGTTCACCTCTTCGGGCTGGCGGACGAGGGTGTAGCCGCCCCCCGGACCACGGCGGCTGTGGATGAAGCCCGCCCGGCGCAGCGAGAGGAGTATCTGCTCCAGGTAGCGCTCCGGTATCTCCTGGCGGTTGCTTATTTCGTCAGCCGACAGGCGGCCGCGGCCGTGGTTGCGGGCGAGCTCCAGCATGGCCCGACAACCGTACTCACTGCGCGTGGAAACGTGCATACCTTCCCCGTTTCTCGAAGGTTTACAGACGAGTCGGTAAAACGATTCACACCGGGGGCGCGAGCGTGCGCTTGACTGCACCTTAGGATGGCGGGCACCCGATTCGCGTCACCTGGGCATTTCGATTCCGGGTTAACGGATAAATCCCAATAGGGATACTAGGCTATTTGGGACCCGCTGTCAAGCGGGAAGGGGGGAATTTTACCGGGGCGTTAATTCTCTCCGCTCGGGGTCCCTTGCACTCCCGAAAAAAACGGTTGCCGGGTCGGCGACGACCGGCTTGTTTTTTTGAATAACGGGGACCTACTCCTCGTCGCCGAAGTACCCGTACTCCTCGAAGAGGAGATTCACCTCCTGGAGGAAGTACTTGTAGGTCTTGATGTAGTCCTCCGGCTTCTCTTCGGGCTTGGAGTGCTTCTCGTAGAAGGCGATGGTCAGCGAGCAGGCGATGTCGAAGGGCATGGGTTTCTCCCGTTGGAAGGGGCGGGTGGTTCCGCCCACCGGTTTTTCGTCAAGACGCCGGCCTCAACCGGCGATACAGAAGCTCACCCGGCGCGTCCGGGGACGGTTGTCGAAATCCAGCAGGACCGGCTGCTGCCAGGTCCCCAGCCGCGGTTTCCCGCCGACCACGGCGAAGCTCACCGAGGGGCCCGCCAGGCTCGCCCGGACGTGGGCGTAGCCGTTGCCATCGCCCCAGCGCGCGTCGTGGGAGTACACCGGGCCCCGGGGGACGAGCCCCTGCAGCACCCGGCTAAAATCCTCCACCAGCCCCGGCTCGTACTCCGCCGTGGTGACGGCGTAGGTGGAGCCCGTGGCGGCGATGGTGCAGACGCCGTCGCCCGCGCCCGATTCGGAGAGGAAGCGCTCCAGGAGCGGCGTCAAATCAATGACGTCGCCCTCGCCCTTTGTCGGGACCTCGTAGGTCTTCTCGAAGAACATGGCTCGTCAGCTCGTTGGCCGGGGCTCCATGGGCCACAGGGCGTCCCACTGGGCGATTCCGGCGCCGGGGTAGTAGTGGTTGATGATTTCCTTGTAGGTGAAGCCGGCCTCGGCCATCCCCCGGCTCCCCCACTGGCAGAGCCCCACGCCGTGCCCGTATCCGTGGCCCTCCAGCACTAGCCCGCCCTCGGTGACCCGGGCGATGTCGAAGTAGGTGCTCTTCAGCTCGCCGTAGCCCACCAGGCGGCGGAACTCGTCGCCCGGCAGCTCCAGCTCGTCCCCCGAGCCCAGGCTGAACACCACGTACCGGACCCGGCCGGTGCGGGCGTTGGTTCGCAGACGCAGTCCGGTCGGGCTTTCGGTGGTGTAGCCCGCAGCGGCGAGAGCGTGGGCCAGGCGGTCGAAGTCCAGGGTGTATTCCCAGTCGTGGCTGGTGGAGGCGGTGCACCAGTCGCACTCGACCCCGGAGAAGAACGGCCGCCGTTCGACGTTGGGCCAGATATCGTCTATGGCCGCGGTGTGGCCCCCGCAGCAGGAGCTGAAGAAAGTGGTCACGATCCGGCCGCCGTAGGCCAGGACCTCGCCGGCAGTGGCGGCCACCGCGTCATTCGTGCGCGGGTCCTCGGCGAAGTACCCGCCGTAGACCTGGGACGAGGTGTCGGCGCGCAGGTGGAAAGCAGCGTCGGGGTCGTCGCTCATACGCGCCAGGGCGTAGCTCCGGCTCACCACGGCCTGGCTCTTGAGCGCCTCGGGCGGCCAGTTCGCGTAGGTCTCCTTGGGCAGGACGCCCCGCAGGTAATCCTCCACCTCTATCCGGTTTATCGCCTGCAGCGTCCCCGTCGTGGTGGAGCGGACGGTGAGGGAACCGCGGTAGGGCGAGCCCTTGACCGTGACGCGGGGCGGCCCGTCCCCGTCCTCCCGGGGTTTGATCCGCACCCACGTGCAGCGCAGCCACTCTCCGTTGACGGCCAGCACGCCGTACTCGTTGCGCTTGAACACCAGGTCCCAGCCCGCGGGGACGGTGTAGAGCGGCGTGTCGGAGTCGTCGCTTATCACCGCCCCCGAGGGGCAGTTCACCACCAGAAGCCCTTCGGTCTCCTGCAAGAGGACCCGGAGCTCGGTGGGCGCGGTTTTGAGCATGCCGCCGTGCCCCACCTCGCCGTCGGGCTGGCAGGCGATGAAGACCGCACAACAGATAAGGCCTGCTGTGAGGCTGCGTCTCATTCCCCGTCCTTCGAGGGCAGCGCGCAGTTCTCATCCAGCCAGCAGCGGGAGGATTCCGCCGCGACGGCCCCGTGCCCCACGGCCACCGCCACCTGGCGCAGGGGGGTCTCCGTCACGTCGCCGGCGGCCAGGATGCGCGGGTGCGAGGTGAACATCCGCTCGTTCACGACCACGTAGCCCC
>MFAF01000017.1:0-82 GCA_001774505.1 Candidatus Coatesbacteria bacterium RBG_13_66_14
CGGCGGATGGCCCTTTCATTCCCCCTCGCCCTGGCCTTGGCGGCGGTGTGGCTTCCCGGGTGCGGGGGGACCGGCGACGCCG
>MFAF01000017.1:336-1332 GCA_001774505.1 Candidatus Coatesbacteria bacterium RBG_13_66_14
CGCGAGAACGAGGAGGCGGCGCTGGGCGCCCTCTTCCTCTCCGGAGCCTACCTGGGCCTCGAACCCTGTTTCGGGCCGGAGGGCGAGGTGCTCCTGGACTGGAACGGGGCGCGGCTAAGGCTCACCCTGGAGCCGGACGGGCGCCTGTACGGGGCCGAGGCGTTCTTCGACGAGCGGATTTACTACGCGGCCTTCGGCGAGCCGGGCGACGACGCGCCGCACCTGACGCGCACCGTCTCCGTGAACCCAGGCGACTCCCCCGCCTACGAGCTCGGCCGGGGGGAGTTCCGGGAGCTGGACACCGAAGAGGTGGACCTGACCCCGCCCGAGCCCTCGGGCCTGGCCTACGACCACGACGCGGAGCGCGCCATCCCCCTGCGCCTGGCGGGGGGCATGCTCCTGGCGCCGGCGACCGTGGGCGGCCTCGAGTTGGAACTCGCGCTGGATTCCGGCGCGGCGATAAGCTACCTCCGGCCCGACGTCGCCGAAAGGCTCGGGCTCGTTCCGGTCGGCGAGAGCCTGGTCGTCTCCCTGGGCAACGACGCCACGGGGCACGGCGTGGCCGTGGTGGACGGGCTCGTGATCGGTCCGGTGACGCTCGAGGGGCAGGCGGTGGTCATCGGGGAGCCGTCGCTGTTGTTGAGCCTGGTCGCCCCCTTCGACGGCCTCATCGGCTACGACCTTCTGGGACGGGTCCCGGCGCGGCTGGACGTTGAGGCCGGCACCCTGGAGCTCCTGCCGCCGGACGCGGAGCCCGCGGTCCCCCCGGGGGCGGTGGTGATTCCCCTGAAACTGCCGGGGCGGCTGCCGCAGCTCCCGGGCGAGTTGGAGGACGTGGGCGACCTTTTCTTCATCCTGGATTCGGGGTCGCCGCTGGAACTCCTGGTTCTGCCGCGCAGCGCGGGTCGGCTGATGAACCTCTCCGGGGCGCAGCCGGGGGACTACACCTTCATGAGCCTGACGGGGCTGGGCGGGATCATGGGGGCGCTCATGCGC
>MFAF01000017.1:1366-1711 GCA_001774505.1 Candidatus Coatesbacteria bacterium RBG_13_66_14
TAGGCGGATTCCCACGGGCCGGCGGTCTCCTTCAGGTTGCGACGACGTGGGGACGACCGTCCACGGTCGCCCGCTTGATAATCCACCGTCGCGCGCTTAAACGTAGGGCGGGGACTCTATCCCCGCCGCATTTTACCCCTCACCCTAGCCCTCTCCCCAGAGGGGAGAGGGGACACGCGGCACCCCTCACCCGCGATTGCGATGACGTAGGGCGGCCCCTCTGCGGGCCGCCGTCCGACCCCTCACCCTAGCCCTCTCCCCAGAGGGGAGAGGGGACACGCGGCAGCCCTCACCCGCGATTGCGATGTCGTAGGGCGGCCCCTCTGCGGGCCGCCGCGTATTGCG
>MFAF01000017.1:1732-2321 GCA_001774505.1 Candidatus Coatesbacteria bacterium RBG_13_66_14
GCGGTCGCCCGGTGTTGGCGATAACGTAGGGGCGGACCTTCAGGTCCGCCCGTTTATTTAACAACAAGCTTACCTCTCGAATCAGGTCGGAAGTGAAGCTTTTCCCTTTACAGGCGAGGAGGCCACAACCCTTCGCGTTCGAGCCTTATTGCTATAACTGCTTTGGATACACCGAATTCGCGGCATATTTTCTCACTGGTTATATCTTTAAAACACTCCATGTTACTGGCAACCAAAGAGCGTTGATCCGGTTGAATCGTGTTTATCAGCTCTTCGAGCCTTTTTCGGAGTTGGCCTTTTGGGACCAATAACCGTCCAGCGAACTCATCAGCCTGATACTCGAAACGAGAATACGTTTCATCTTTCTCCGTATCAAAAAAACCTATGTAATCGTCTATCGTTTGCAGATCTAATTCCTCAAGAAGAGGACGGTGAAGGATGAAGTGCCCCAATTCGTGTGCGAAAGTTAATCGAAGATGATTTTCAAAGCGGTCATCCATATACCTTTTCAGTTGAATGTATAACATATTTCTACTGATAATAATACAACTATCGAAAAGCACGGGCAGATCTTTTGGGTCAATGATCA
>MFAF01000017.1:2333-9471 GCA_001774505.1 Candidatus Coatesbacteria bacterium RBG_13_66_14
CACAGATAAGTTCGCTATCAATGGGTAAGTTATTGTCTTGTAGATAGGTAGTTCTAACATCTTCTGCGCGATTCCAAAGCTCCTCCTTAGATATAAGAGGGCAAGTAAATTGAAACTTCATTTGTGAGCCTCCTTCAAACTTTCTAATAGTTGAATTATATCTTGTCTAGTGGGTTTTATGTTGTCAATGGTTTGGAAAAAGACGGGGAGCAGTTTTACTAACTCCTCATCCTGCATCACATACTCCGGAATCTCTCCCCGGTCGACATGTGCCAAGTCAGAAAGCTCCCTCCATTTTGGCGAGCCTACTTCTATCCCCAACTCGACGGCCAACCTTTCCAAGAAAACCTCATCCTTGGGCGGCGGAAGAATACCGCGCTCGACCTTGCTCCAGTTGCTCGGGTCCAGTTCCAGCTTCTGGCAAAAGCGGCGTAGGCTTAGATTCAACGCCAATCTTTGTGCCTTTACGAAGTCGCCGAACATGGCTCCTCCATTACTATGCCGTTGGTTCAGGTGTCCATGGTAAATATTATACCACATTTACAAGAATTTCAAGAAAAAAACGGAACCCGCACTGGGTTCCGTTTTATCTGCAATTGCCGCGCTATTACCGGCTGATGACCAGGCGCTGGTTCAGGGTGTGCCCGTCGGTGACCAGGCGGACGATGTAGGCGCCCGAGGCGACGTGAGAGGCATCCCAGGCGAGGGCGTGCCGCCCGGCGGCGAGATCGGCGTCCGCCAGCGTGGCCACCCGGCGCCCGGCGAGGTCGTACACCGTCAACGTGGCCCGACCTTCAACGGCGAGGCTGAAGGCGAAGGTCACCTCGCCCGAGGCGGGGTTCGGGAAGGGAGCGTCGAACCTGGTCGTCCGCGAGCCGGCCTCGGCGTCGAAGTGGAACTCGACCGGCCCGAAGAGGGACAGGGCCCCGTCGGCGTCTGTGGCCTTGAGGTAGTAGAGATAGTCGCCGCCGGAGGTCACGTCCGTGTCCAGGTAGCGGTAGCTGGAGCCGCCGCCGGGAATCCGCACGGAGTTCAGGGGGACCAGCGGGTTGCGGTCGCCGGTCGCCAGGACCATGGAGTCAACCAGGACGCCGTCCTGGCGGTAAACGTCGAAACCGGCGGTGGTGTCTTCGTCGCCCATGGTCCAGGAGATCAGGGCGCCCGCGTCGGTGGATTCGACGGTGAACTCGACCAGCTCGATGCCCACGTCGGGCGGCGAGACCTCGAAGTCGTCGAAGTAGAAGCCCTCGCGCTCGGTCGAGCCGTTGGAGAAGAAATTGAAGCGGAACTGGCCGATGACGCCGGCGTAGTCGCTGAGGTCGAAGGTTTCCTGCGCCCATTCCTGCTGGGTGCCGTAATAGGTCTCGAGCTCCTCCCAGGCGCGGGTGTCGTCGCCGAACTCGAGAATGCAGCCGTCGCCGCCGGGGGCGATTTTGTAGAAGGTCCAGAAGTCGAGCTGCGGGTTTTCCAGGCCGACGAGGATCATCGGGGAGTAGATGAAGCAGTCCATGTTGGGCGAGTAGTTCCCGTCATCCTCGCCGCCGCACTTCCACGAATTCTCCGGCGAGTGGGAGCGGTAGTCCTCGATGTGCCACAGGTCCACGTCGCCCGAGTGGGTCCAGTCGCCCTCGCCGCCCTCGATGTCGTCGTAGAAGCCGAACTCGGAACCCACGGTGACTATGATGGTGAACACCTCGTGGATGTCTCCGTCCGCGGTGACGTCGCAGTCGAGGTAGTAGACGCATGGGTCGTCGGCGAAGCTGGAGACGGTTATCTCGAAGGGATTGGGCCCCTCCGTCTCCTCGTCGGGATCGAGGTCGCC
Organism: Candidatus Coatesbacteria bacterium RBG_13_66_14; assembly: GCA_001774505.1. GTDB lineage: Bacteria > RBG-13-66-14 > RBG-13-66-14 > RBG-13-66-14 > RBG-13-66-14 > RBG-13-66-14. Next base: position 4,156 of record MFAF01000017.1, read on the forward strand.
GTAGTCAATCTCGTCCACGGTGACTTCGATGTCCGCGTCGTCGGAGGAGAGGATGGCGACCACGTTGGTGGCCGCCTCGCCGCCGGTGTTCTTCAGGGTGACGGAGATTTCGGCGTCCTCGCCGGGAACCAGGAGCGCGTCGCCCAGGCTGCCCAGCACCTCGTAGGAGGTCATGCGGACGCGGGGCCCGAGCCCGGCGCCCCAGAGGCTGATATCGTCGCCGATGCCGGAGGCGTCGTAGTACTGCGGATGCTCGTCGGAGAAGTCCTCCGCCTCGGCGTAAATGTAGCCCTCGTGCGCGGTGACTATGCCGTCGTCGTCGGCGTCGGCGTCGGCCACCCCGCCGCCCATGTCCACGGGCCAGCCGGGGAACTCGCCGTTCACGCCCGCCGTCCAGAAGTACACGTAGGTGTCGTAGTAGTAGGGGTAGGGCGGCATGGCCCAGGAATACTCGCTGCCGTTGCACGCCGTGGAGATCACCACATTGTCCGTCCCCGTGGTCTGGATGTCGTCTATGAAGCCGCCGGAGAAGCACTGCTCCATGGTGATGATGCACTGGGAGAAGGTGATGTCGTCCAGCTCCACGGCGAACTCATCGTCATGCAGCAGCTCCGCGTTCCAGAGGTTCAGATAGACGTTGCCGCTGGCTCCGCCGCCGTGGTCGGTGGTGAAGATGAACAGGCTGTCCTGGGACGTCAGGAGCGTGGCCAGGTTGTTCATGTACTGGAAGACGTATGTCCGGGTGCAGGGGTCGTGGTAGTCGTCGTCCGAGTCGCCGTCGAGGTCGAGGGGCGAGTTGGTGCCGTCGGAGCGGTCCGGTGCCGGGTTGTTGCCGTCGGACATAAGCACGAAGATGTCGTTTTCGTCGTAGCCGTAGACGTTGATGAGCGTCCAGTAGATGTAGGCGATGTCGTCCCAGTAGCGGATGTGGTTGTTGCTCTGGTTGTATCCGCCGCTCATGAGGAAGGCGTAGCGCGTGCCGGCCCGCTCGTCCGGCTGGGGGACGATCGTGTCCAGGTACGCCAGGGCGGGCTGGACCTCCTCCATCGTTGGGATGTGGTACTCGGCGTTGATCAGGCCGTCGTAGATGCCTCCGTCGGTGAGCTCGACGAGGCCGTCCTGGAGGTACTTGGGGGGCGTGGTGACGTCCCAGGTGGTGATCCGTCCGTCGAGGGCGACGAAGAAGGCGCGGGCGGGGTGCTCCCAGTTGGCCGCGGGGTGATCGTCCACGAAGACGAGGTATCCCGGCTCGTCGGGGAGTGTGATCGAGTGGTGCCAGAACTCGACCTCGCCGCCGGTGAAGCCCTCGGGGTATACGTAGACCCGCCTGGCCTCGGTGACGCCGTCGAGAACGCGCTCGATGACGAGCCCACCGGCCTCCTGCGGTGTCATGGCCGCCCCGGCGCAGACGAGAAGGATCGAGATAAGTGCTATCTTTTTCATGTTCCTCCGAAGGGAATGTGTCCTTGACCGGTGGGGTCAAACTCGTAGGGTATACCTCAACCCCGCCCGACCTTTCGGGAAGGATTTAAGCGGTCGTACTTCGCCATAGGCTAAACTAGGAAAAAAAGAGGTCGTTGTCAAGGAAATACGTAGCCGGCGCGCTGTGCTAAAATGGAACGGGGTGGTTGCCCCCTGTGCCTCGACGGCGGATCGGGATGGAAAACGGCGGGAAGGCGATGGGCGACGCGGATCGGGTGAAGAAAAAGCGTTTCCTCTCCTGGGGGTTCACGGTGGGCCTCCTGGCCGGCGTAGCGGCCGCGGCGCTCTCCGCCGCCGGCTTCCTGGACCGGATCGAGGTGGGCACCCGGGACCTGCGGTTCTGGCTGCGGGGGCCGGTCGAGCCCGATCCCGAAATCGCCCTGGTGACCATTGACCAGCGCTCGCTGACGGAACTGGGGCGCTACCCCTGGCCCCGGGGCCTTCTGGCGCAGCTCGTGGAGCGGATTCACTCCGCGGACCCGGCCTGCCTGGCCCTGGACCTGGCCCTCCTGGAGCCGGACAACCCGGCCTCCGACGAGCGTCTGGCCGACGCCATCGGCATGGGCGTCACCGTCCTGCCGGTGTACCTCTCCCCGATTCCCGGCCAGCCTTTCCGATGGCTGACACCGGCGGCGCCCTTTTCCGCCATGGCCCACTCGCTGGGTCACGTGGCGCTGGTTCCCGACCTGGACGGCGTTTACCGCACGCTGTACGCCTGCCAGAGCTACGGCGGTCTTTCCTACCCCGCCTTCTCCGCAGCCGCCGCCACCGCCTTCGGCGGGGGGAGGCTCGAGCCGATGTCCGCGCCCCTCGAGTCCGGGGTGAGCCAGGGCGATCGGTTGGACATCGCGTACCGCGGCCCCACGGGCACATTCCCCACGTACAGCGCCGTGGCCGTCCTGCGCTCCGACGACGCCCAGCTCGCTGAGTGGTTCCAGGGCAAGCTGGTCTTCTTCGGCGCCTCGGCGGAGGGGCTGCACGACGCCGTCATCACCCCCTTCTCCCGGCGGGCGCCCATGCCGGCGGTGGAGGTGCACGCCAACGCGGCGGCGACGATGCTCAAGGGTGACGAGCCCTCCGTCTGGCCGCGCTGGGCCCTTATCGTCCTGGCGGTGCTCCTGGCGGCGGTCACCGGCGACCTCTTCGCCCGCTTTCGCCCGAAGGTTTCCATCGTCGTCTTCACCGCCTTCGTCGTCGGTTACCCCCTGGCGGCCTGGGCCGTTTTCGCCCTGGCGAACCACTTCCTCCCCGTCATACCGGGCCTTCTGGCGGGCTCGTTGGCGTTCCTCTTCACCAGCCTGGGCCGGCTCGTGTCGGTCAACCGGGCCCTGGACAGACGTCTCATGGACCTGGAGCTGCTCCTCTCCGACCAGCTTTCCCGGGAGGAGCCGGTGACCGGCGCCGCGGAGGCGGCCACGAGCCTCACCTACACCCTGGGGCTCCACGGCCTTTTGCTGCGCGACGCGACGGGCAAGGTGCTATTCCGGCAGGGCGAGGCCGCCAATCCGGACGACGAGCCGGAGCCGCCGCTGCGCGTGTACCGGGACAATTCCGCCGGGACCGAGCTCTGCCTCTTCTACTCGGGGACCCCGTCGGTGAACGAGGTGGCGCTTTTGACCGCGGGCGCGCGGCAGTTCAAGCGCATCTTCCGCCCCGCCGACGGCGAGGCCGCCTGGCCCCTGGCCACCCTCAGCCGGGAGCACACCCAGGCCAAGCTGGACATCCTGTCCCATCTGGAGGAGAACCTGGCCGCCAGCCGGCTCACGCTCCAGCACGTCCTGGACGCCGCCGCCGAGGTGATCCTTTTGACCAGCGTGTACGGGGTGGTCCGCCTGGCCAACGCCGCGGCCCGGGTGCTCTTCGCCGACGGCGACGGGACCCCGGGGTCCAAGGAGACGGTGGGCCAGAGCATCTACTCCCTCATGCCGGGGCAGAACCTGCGCCAGTTCCTCGTGGACGCCGTGGACGGGGCCAGCAGCGACACGGTGAAAATCCGGGGGATGACCTTCCTCCTCGCGGTGGCCCCTCTGGCCGACGAGCCCGGCCTGCGCGGCTTCGTCGTCACCCTCACCGACATCACCGAGCTGGCCCGCATTGACCGGATGAAGAGCGACGTGATGCACATCCTGTCCCACGACCTGAAGAGCCCGCTGGGGACCATCCGCGGTTTCGCCGAGCTCCTCTCGGACCGGGAGGTCTCCCGGGACGAGCGCCTGGAGTACGTGGGGCACCTGGCCGCCGAGACGGACAAGCTGCTGAAGCTCATCGAGACGTTCCTCGACGTGAGCCGCCTGGAGAGCGGCCGGAAGAGGGGCCAGTTCCTCCCCGTGGACCTCTGCGCGGTGGCCGAGGAGGTCATCGAGCTGGGGCGCATCACCGCCAACCAGGCCGGCAAGACCCTGGTCCTTGACCGTCCCCCCGGCGTGAGCGCCGTCCTGGCCGACGTGAACCTGGTCAGCCGGGCGCTGGCGAACCTCTTGGACAACGCCGTCAAGTACGCCCCCGCCGGGACCGACGTGACCGTGGCCGTCCGGGAGCTCGAGCGGGCGGTGGAGGTGTCGGTGACCGACGAGGGTCCGGGGATCGAGCCCGAGGAGCGGGAGCACATCTTCGAAAAATTCTACCGGGCGAAGGCGGCGCGCGACGTGGGCGGCACCGGGCTCGGCCTCTCCTTCGTGGCCCAGGTGGCCCGGCTGCACCGCGCCGAGGTCCTGGTGGCCTCCACCCCCGGCAAGGGCGCCGCCTTCACCCTCCGCTTCAACAAGCCGGAACTGGAGGGGGAGAAGCCGGAGATCGTCGAGGAGACCGAGGCGTGACGTCCCCCGTCCCCGGTGGTTTGCGTCGGTGGGGTTCGGTGCGTTTCGGGGCCGGTTCCGCGGGTCTCGTCCCCCGGCAATCAGTTTTTACTCGCTTGACATCGGGACCATTTTTTTCCTAGCTTAAGGCGATTTCCACCCTTTCCCGGGCGTCCCCATGACGGATACCCCGAAGCCCTCTCTCGCGGACGACGCGCGCGGGAGCCTCCACGCCCTGCCCTTCCTCCGGGGGCGGACCAAAGTTCTCCCGCTCCACGCCAAATTCTCCTGGGCCATCCTCCCCCTCGCGCTCGCCTCGGTCTATCTCTTCGGCTGGCGCTGCGCCTTCCTCTTGGCCCTGGCCTACGCCGTGGGCTGGGTCACCGCCGCGGCGTTCTCCCTGGTCCGCCGGAAGCCCATGGACCCCAGCTTCTGGATTACGGCGCTCCTCTTCGGCCTCACCCTCCCGGCGCACGTCCCCTGGTGGCTGGTGGTCATCGGGGCGGCCGTGGGGCAGCTCTTCGGGAAGGAGGTCTTCGGCGGTTTCGGGCGGAACGTCTTCAACCCGGCGCTGGTCGGGCGGGCCTTCGTGACCATCAGCTTCCCGACCTACTTCGCCGGTTACTGGTGGAAGCCGTTCTGGGGCGGGATCGGCGGCTTCGCGGCCTGGGCGCCAGACCTCACCGCGGCCAACGCGGTGACCACCGCCACCCCCCTGGCGGCCTTCAAGGGCTCCGGCGTCCAGGGGCCGCTGGGGCCGATGCTGTGGGGGGACACCGGCGGGGCGATGGGGGAGACGGCGGCAGTGCTTTTAGTCCTGGTGGGGATTTACCTCCTCTCCCGGAAAATCATCAACTGGCGCACGCCGCTGGCCGTCCTGGGCGCGGCGTCACTGGCCGCCCTGGTGCTCCACATCCTCTGGCCCGCCTTCGTCCCCGACGCGGCCTTCACGCTGGCCGGCGGGGGGCTCCTGTTCGGGGCGCTGTTCTTCGCCACCGACCCGGTCACCGCCCCGGCCACCGACGGCGGACGCTGGATC
>MFAF01000017.1:9513-15094 GCA_001774505.1 Candidatus Coatesbacteria bacterium RBG_13_66_14
GCGTCCGGCTTCTCCGGCGGCGTCTTCTTCGCCATTCTCTTCGCCAACACCTTCACCCCGCTGGCGGACTCTCTCATCCGCGCGCGCCGGAAAAAGTCGAAAGAGGCCGAAGGGGCGGCCGGGGAGGCTTGAATGCCCTTCAATAAAGACTCGCGCCCCTTCATGGTCTTGTTCCTGGTGGCCGCGTCGGTGCTGGTGGCCTCGGCCCTGACCGCCCTCTACGCCTACACCAAGCCGGTGATAGACGAGCAGAAGGCGCGCCTGTTCAACCGCCGCGTCATCGAGGTCTTCGGCCTGGCAGACCCCGAGGCGGAGCTCCAGCCGGCGCAGGTGGACGAGCTTTACTCCAAGCACGTGAAGCAGGACGAGGCCGGCGGGATGACACTCTACCGGGGCTACGACGACGCGGGGGAGGAGCTGGGCGTGGCGTTCGAGGCCTCGGGGAGCGGCCTGTGGAGCGTCATCAAGGTTCTGGTGGCCCTGACGCCGGATTACAGGAACATCTACCGCCTGCGGGTCCTGGAGCAGGGGGAGACTCCGGGGCTGGGCGGGCGGATCGCCGAGCCGGAGTTTCTGCAAAAGTTCGACGACCTGCCGCTGGGGCCGGCGCCGGGGTACGTGGGCGTCGTGGCCTACCAGGCCCCCGACCAGCCCTACGAGGTGGCGGCCATCACCGGGGCCACACAGACCTCCAAGTCCCTGGAAAAGCTGTTGAACGAGGGCATCGCCGCCTTCCTCGACGCGGTGAAGGGGGGGACGCCGTGAGGCCGACGGCCTTAGTTGTCCTTTGCCTGACGGCGGCCGCCGGAGCCATGAACGCGCCGGAGTGGGCCCTGTCCGCGTCTCCGCCGGAACTGGAATCCGTGTACGCCCTGGTGGATGTGGACGCCCTCAACGTCCGCGACGCCCCGTCGGTGGACGGGAGCAAAATCGGCCTGCTCCACCGCGGCGACCGGGTCGAGATTCTGGCCTGGGCCGTGGGGTATGACCGCTATGAATCGGAATACGTCTGGGCCGAGGTGCGCGCCGGCGACCTTCGCGGCTACGTCGCCGCCGAAGAGGGTAACTATTTCTGGGGGGAGTTCGGAGAACGCTACCTGGTCGTCGAGCACGCCTTCGGCGAGCCGGAGCTCACCCTTACCGCGGACCTGGACTCCGACGGGAAGCCGGAGCGAATCCGGGTCGGGCCGGGGGAGGTCCATGACGAGTACGAGCAGTTTTTTTACGAAAAGGAGTACGTCTACCGCCTGCCGCTGGTGCTGGAAGTCGAGGGTTCGTTCGACGCCGAGGTGCGTCTGGCCGACTTCTTCCTGGGGACGAGCACCGAGGAGGTGCCCGCGGAGGAGTTGATCAACCATTTAGAGGAGATCGAAGAGCTCGGCTGGTACCACAACTGGAGCCTCTACGGCCTCGAGGCGGGCGATTTCAACGGCGACGGGGCGGCCGAGCTGCGCCTGACCCTGGACTTCCGCTCCGCCTACCCATCGCCGGTCATGGGGCCGATCCCCACCCGCCGGCGGGTGCTGGGCTTCGCCCGGGAGGATGACGGCCTGCGTTGCATCTACGGTTACACCGAGCGGGCCTTCGTCCTCGGGTCCGACGAGGACGGCCCCGACGGCGACTGGGCCTACGTCGAGGGCGGGGCGGAGCTGACCCCGGAGGCGCTTACTTACAGCGCCGTGATGGGTTGCCCCGAGGAGCGGGTACCCTTCGTCAATTTCCGCACCATCCAGGTCCACGATTGGATCCACCCTCTGGACTGGGTGCGGCACCCGCTGCCGCCGCCGAACTACCTCGCCGACGGCCTCTGGTTTTCGACCGAACTGGAGGCGCGCTGGGTGCCTGAGGCCGGCTTCTACGCCCTCTACTGCCCGCCGGACAACGACTACGCCCGGGAGCTCGGCTACGCCTACTCCGAGGTCGCGCCCGTGGGGCTGCTCGGGGTGGACACGGCCGAATCCGCGTGGGGCTTGCTGAAAGAACCGTTGACGCTTTTCTGCCTGCCGGGGTCCGAGACCGTCGTCGGGACCCTGGAACCGGGAATCTGGGTAGCCGTTCAGCCTTACGCGACCCGGGACGGCGGCTGGTATCTCGTCTCCGCTATACCCTACGAAGCATTTACCGGTCAGGCCCCCGCCCTGGCCGGTTGGACCCGCACCCCGCCGAAGATGGAGGAGTGACCCGTGCCCAAGAGGGGTGAGAACTGGCGGATATTCGTCAAGGGGCTGTGGGAGGACAACCCCATCTTCCGCATGATCCTGGGCATCTGCTCCACCCTGGCGGTGACCAACCAGGTCATCAACACCGTGGCGATGGGCTTCGCCGTGGTCTTCGTCACCGTGTGCAGCTCGTTCCTGGTGAGCCTGGTGCGCAACGTCACCGGCAAGCGCATCCGCATGGCGGTTTACACGCTCATCATCGCCGCCTTCGTCATCATGGTGGACATCGCGCTGAAATCCTTCGTGCCCACGGTTTCCAAGGCCATCGGGCCGTACGTGGGGCTGATCATCACCAACTGCATCATCATGGGCCGGGCCGAGGCCTTCGCCTCCAACAACAAGCCGCTGCCGAGCATCCTGGACGCCGCGGGGGTGAGCCTGGGCTACGCCATGAGCCTCTTGATTATTTCGGTTTTCCGGGAGCTTCTGGGCTTCGGGACGCTGGCGGGGATTCCGGTCCTGGGGCCGGGGTTCGAGCCGTGGGTGATAATGGTCATGGCCCCCGGCGCGTTCTTCATGCTCGGGACCTACATCTGGATCATCCGCACGGTTCAGGACTCCGCGAAGAAGCGGAAGGAACTCCGCGCCCAGGCGGCGTAGGAGGGGGTTGAGTTGCGGCGGGTGAAGGTGTTGGGTCGAGGTGTCGGTATCCCGGCGTCCGCCGCGCCGGACTTCGGTGAAATCGCCGAGAACTTGCTCGAAGAGCCACCAGAGGGAACACAGAAAAATTTATCCAAAGGAAATTAAATGAATTACTTATTAGATACCAATATCTTTTACCATTTGGCTAATAGATTAATAAAATTTGGTCAGCTACCAATGATTCCTCCATACAAATGTTATGTTTCACCATTAACCATATTAGAAATAATAACGAGTAAAAATTCATACGAGTATCGTAAGAGTGCAGCAGCGTGTTTATTGTATTTTCTAAATTATGGTTTACTTGTTCTATACGACCACGAATATTCATTGGCTAAACATTTTGGTTTATCTCACTTAGTAGATGAGGAAAAAAACCAAAATAGCTTAACCCAGTTAGTTAGTTATTTTTATCATTTTTGTGTTTCATATGATGAAGATGAGAGTATTAGAGAAGCTACGACTATTATTAAAAGCAGATTTAATGAGGCAATTGATAAATGGATGGCTAATGCTGTTGTTTTCAAGGACATTATTAATCTTATATTAAGTGGTAAAATTGAAAAAAACCCACGAGGTTCATCGTTAAAAAAATTTGAAAAATTAGTAAGTGATGTGTTACCGATCGTAAACGAAAAGGCGCCTCAAGTATTTATTACTAGATTGATGAAGAGCTATTCATTGGATGATATAAAAGCGCCAAGTGCAATTCCTAACTCTATAAAGCACTATGTTGATTACATTATCGCTTTCTTTATTGATATGTTCAGACAGGGTACAAAAATGAAGATTCAGGATTATGTAGATATGGAGCATCTACTATATGTTAATAGTAATGTTGATTGTATTGTGACAAATGACAAAAGGATGATAAGACTTGTAAAAATTAGTGGGCATGAAGATCTTATAAAGCGTCCCTTTCAGTATGAGTAATTGATGCTCCCCATCATCCTCACCTCGGCGGCGGTCATCGGCGGGATAGCCCTCGCCCTGGGGCTCATCCTCGCCCTGGCCGACAAGTTCCTCGCCGACTACGGGGTGGTCACCCTCACCATCAACGGGGATAAGGAGCTCTCGGTCAAGGGCGGCAACTCGCTCCTGTACACCCTCTTCCAGCAGAAGTACTTCATCCCCTCGGCCTGCGGCGGAAAGGGCACCTGCGCCTACTGCAAGCTGGTGGTCACCGAGGGCGCCGGGCCGTACCTCCCCACGGAAAAAATCGTCCTCACCGACGAGGAGATGGCGAAAAACGTGCGCTTGAGTTGCCAGGTGAAGGTCCGCGGCGCCATGCGGGTCGAGATTCCGGCGGAGTATTTCGAAATCGGCGAGTACGAGGCGGTGCTGGAAAAGGCCGAGCTGGTCACCCCGGCCATCAAGGAGCTGACCTTCCGGCTCGCCGACCCGCCCGCGATAAAGTTCAAGGCCGGGCAGTACGTCCAGATACAGGCCCCGGCACCCGGGACCGGCGAGGCGGTCTACCGCGCCTACTCCATGGCCAGCCTGCCCAGCCTGCGGGAGACCGTCTCCTTCAACGTACGGCTCGAAGAAAACGGCGTTGCCAGCACCTACCTCTTCGGCCTGAAGGACGGCGACCCGGTGAAATTCTCCGGGCCCTACGGCGAGTTCCTCTACTCGCGCTCGGGGCGCAATGCGGTGTGCCTGGCCACCGGCGTGGGCCTGGCGCCATTCCGCAGCCTGATTCCGGATATTCTGGAAAGCGACCCCGACGTGGAGGTGTTCCTCTTCTTCGGCGCCCGCGTGAAGGGCGACCTCTACGGCGGGGCCGACATCGAGGAGTGGGCCAAAAACCCGAAATTCCACTACATCCCGATACTCTCCGGCGAGGAGGGGGACTGGGACGGGGAGCGGGGGCGCATGGACGTCGTGTTCTTCGCAAAGTTTTTCGAGAGTCACGCCCAGGACGAGTACTACCTCTGCGGGGCGCCGGTGGTGGTCAACTCGCTCACCGCCGAGCTCATTAAAAGGGGCGTCCCCGAGGGCCGGATCCACTTCGACAAATTCGGCTAGCAGCGCGGGGCGCTGCACCCCGGTTCCGCGAGGTTGAGTTTCGGTTATTCGACGACCTTCGCCGCGAGCGATACCTTTAGGACGGAGCTATGAAACCAGTATTTCTCTGCCTTTTGGCAATGCTGACCGCCGCGTCGGCGACGCGGGACACGTACGATACCGCCTTGGGCGCCTACGGCGAGGGTATAGCCGCGCTCTGCGCCGAAAACGGCCTCTCCGGCCGCGTGGCCTGGGTCGGTGATTTCGAGGGCGACACGGAGATTTTCCTCGTGGACCTGGCCGATTGCAACCCGGAGCAGGTGACCTTCAACACGTGCCCGGACCGCTCCCCCGCCCTTTCGCCGGACGGGCGCTACCTGGCCTGGGTGAGCGAGATGTACGGCCAGCCCGACATCTACCTCATGGACCTGGGCGAATCCGGGCGGGACCGCGTGTGGGAAAAGCTCACCGACACCCCCGGCTTCGAGGGCGACCTCTCGTGGTCCGCCGACGGCGAGCGCCTCTATTTCTCCTCCTACGAGGCCATTGACTACGGCGCGGTGGGGCTATACGCCGAGAGCACCGGGGAGCTGGAGCACCTGGCCGGGCGGAAGAACGGCTTCGCCGTCTACTACTACGATTTGGAATACGGGACCGTGGAGCGTCAGAGCCTGGAGCCGGGAGATTACCGCTGGCCGGTCCACGTGGCGGGC